>NZ_JAJNAY010000002.1:729867-1094801 GCF_021010565.1 Chryseobacterium turcicum | reverse complement strand
GGCAACCTTGAAAATGATGTCCAGCCACCATCCAAATTCTTTCGTTCGAGACCGTGCCAAAAGTTTGATCATGAATCATAATGGCATTAGAGCAAAGCAGATTTCGGATATTTTCTCAGTACAAATCAGAGCTGTTTATTCATGGATTAAATCGTATGAAGATAAAGGGTTTATAGGCCTTTATACGAAAAAGGGACAAGGAAGGATAAATGTTTTTTCTTCATTTTCTTCAGAAGAAGAAAAATGTATTTTGGATAAAATAGATCAGGGAGATTCTGTGAAAGAAACGACCTGTTTTATCAATGAAAATCTTTCAGAACGTGTTACAGAAAGAATGCTAAAAATCTTTCTAAAAAAAAGATTATGTCTGGAAAAGAATACGATGTTGGCTCAAACCTCTACAAAATCAAGAAGAATATCTATTGAAAGCAGAGCAATTGAAGAGTTTAATGAGTCTGACGAAAGATGATTATTTGGATGTATACTTTGCTGATGAGAGCGGATTTTCTTTAACTCCCTCCATTTCTTACCATTGGCAACAAAAAAATGTAAATGTAAAAATTATACCCAGGCACAGTAAAAGAATCAATGTTTTTGGGATGATGTCTAAGAATAATAATCTTTTTCAGCGTCATCATATTGGAAAAATAACTTCTGATTTTGTAATTCAGGCCATTGATGAATTTTCAAAAACAATCACAAAGAAGACTGTTATTTGTTTAGATAATGCACGGATACATCATTCTAAGGAATTTAAAGCCCAAATTTCAAAATGGAAGAAGTTAGATATTGAAATTTTTTATCTTCCAAAATATAGTCCACATCTTAATTCTATTGAAATTCTTTGGCGAAAAATAAAGTATGAATGGCTTCGTGCAAAAGATTAAGCCTCTTGGCAAACTCTTGAAAAAGCGTTGGAGAATATCTTTTCAGGATTTGGAAATATTTATAACATAATTTTCAAACCCTAAAAAAAATGATGAATAATTAACGGATGATACTTATTTAAGTATTGAAATTCAATCTGTCAACCATCAACTAAAAACGATCAACTATTTAATAGTTTTCAAGCTCTTCTTCCAGAATGTCATTTTCAAAATCTTTTCTGAAGAAATCTTCAATGTCATCGAGGTAATTTTCGTAGTCTATTTCTACGTTTTCGATATCGCTCCATTCAATAGTAAAAAGGTCTTTACCGGGAATTGTATCTAAATGATGATTGGGTGTTTCCATGTTTTGTGTTTTTAAAGATGAGGTTAATTTTGAACATTTTTTTGGCTGTTCAGCATTACTTAATGTCGAATTCAAATGGATATTAAAAGTTTTTTAGATTTGTTTTTGTGTCTTTGTTTATATTACAAAAGTAATGGTGAAGAGCGACAAAACTTGACGTGTTTTTTGAAAAGTTTAGAAAATTATAGTTTTCTTTTCAAATATTTTAGGATAATGATAAACCATAGAATTGTAGCGGGAAAAGCAATAATTAATGAATTAAAAACATTTTGAATAGGCATATATCGGAATCCTTCTTCTGTAACCGAGGGATTAAAATCATCTAATACAAGATATATAACAACACCACTAAGAATGAAAAATAATAGGCTTAGGAAGAGGGATACTAAAACTGCTTTCATTTTGTTAATTATTTTTAAATATAATCAATTTAGCTTATATTTATCAATTATAAGTTTTTAAGCTTATATTTTGTTTTTAATTAATTTCTGCACAATTTGATTTAAAATTTCTCTGTTATCGTCAATATAACTCAATCCTGCCTGAATTAAATTTTCAATATTAGACCTTCTTACATTATCCATCGCAGGAGAAGCATTTTTCAAAGACGGATTGATTCTGTAATAATTCTTCTGATTTCTCTGTCCTAAAGTCTGAAACATCTGACAAAGTTGATAATCTACGGTTTCTGCATTGGCAGACATCAAAATATCAATAATAGGAGTTACCCAACCGATTTTTCCGGCTTTTTCCATCTTTTTAAATGAATAACTTTTAGATTCAATTCCGGTTCCTATAGAAATAATAATCATATCGTTGACTGTAGGATGATTGGTTTTTTGATGATTTTTCAAAATTTCAGCAAAAGGAATTTTTCTGGCTTCCGCATAAGCGCAAAGTGCAGGATTATTAGCAAACATTCCGCCATCAATTAAACTGAAAATCTGCCCGTACATCGATTTTATCTGAACCGGAGTAAAATAAGTTGGCGCTGCTGAAGTCGCTCTGCAGACATCTTTTACATAAAAATTATCTGTACTTAAATGTGCTTTCCAAGAATTGAAAAGCTTCGCTCTTCGATTTTCTATGTCATAACTTGTTATTAAACATGGTTTTATCAGTTCTTTTAATTCTAAATTTCCAAAAAAGTCGTTGAGGTTTTTTTCTAAAGCTTCCTGAGAAATTTTTTCATTCATCAATCCAAACGGATTCACCAGTTTTTCCCAAAAAGAAACCTGGAAGATATCGCCTCCTCTTTCAGAGTATAATTCCAAACCTTTCTGAATGGAATATTTTGCATTTCTATGCTCGTCAGGACACAAAATAATCGCTGCAATCAATGCTCCGGTGCTGCTTCCTGCAACCAAATCAAAATAATCTCCCAATTTTGCGCTGGGTTTATCATGAATCTGCAATTGCTCTTCTATGTAGCGTAAAATAATACAGGTAATAATGCCTCTTATTCCGCCTCCGTCTAAAGAAAGTAAGGTTGTCTTTTTCATTGTTTCTACTGTTATTTTGGTATAGTAAAGATAAGAATCGGAGGCGACAGAACTTGACGTGTTATAATTATTTTCAAAAATAAAACGTTAAAAAATGATGTAATTTTCCTCATCTCTTTTAAGCTTAGCTAGCGCTCTCCAACTTGTTCTTGACAAACCTTTTTTAGTCGGGAAATTCTTCTTTTCAAAGTGGGGGAGGTCTTTGAATGTTTTCCAGTTTCCGCCCCAATCCCAACCATGTTTTGCGAAAATTTTCACACATTCGTACCAATCGGCAACAGCATCATTATCCCAATCTTTTGCGGTATCCCAACTTGCAGTTTTTCCGTCGATGATTAAGCAAATATCTACTGCCAATCCGTAATTGTGAATGCTTTGCCCCGCTTTGGCATTGGTTACTTTTTTTGCATTTGTAATTCTTCCAATGGCGTATAATTTTTCTTGTTCCTCAAAACTTCGCAGTCCCTGGGTAATTCTGATTTTCGCTTTTCCGGTTAATGCTTCATCACATTCTTTAATAATTTGTTTTACTTCCTCTCTTACAAAAGGATGTAGTTTTTCGATTCTCTGTAATGTTACTTTATCCATGATTTTTAATTTCTTTTATAAGCAAATATAGATGCGAGATACGCCAAAACGTGACGTGTTGGAGATGAAAATAGAATCATTTTTAAAATAAAAATATTGACTTATCCCTTTTACTAATAAAGGCTTCGACAGGCTCAGCCTGACAATGTATAAGTTTTCCAGTTAGCATAAGAGATGTCACCCTGAGCTTGTCGAAGGGTTCTGTTAGAGAACCACTTAGTAATGGCTGTTATTCAATATTAATTAAAGGGATAGGTCAATAAAAATATAAACATTCTGTAAGCCCTGATTAATACTTTGTTGCGACAAAATGTGACGTGTTTTAAGCTTTTAATTATTTGGTAATCAGTTATTTGTTTGTGGTATTAAAGTTGTTTTTAAATTTAAAACTCTGTTTTAAAAGTAGTAGATTTGTACTTTCAAACTGACATTTTTCACTTCATGTACGCTTTAGTAGATTGCAATAATTTTTTTGTTTCGTGCGAAAGAACTTTAGATTCTACGCTTGAAAACAAACCCGTTGTGGTGCTTTCCAACAACGACGGATGTGTGGTGTCTCGAAGTCGGGAAGCGAAAAAGTTGGGAATTCCGATGGCGGCTCCTGCATTTAAGTATAAAGAACTATTTAAACAGCATGATGTAAAAGTTTTTTCTGCAAAATTTGAATTGTATAATTTTAAGAGTCAAAGAGTTATTGAGATTGCTACTTCTTATGTTGATAAAACTGATTTTGAAGTATATTCTATCGATGAATTATTTTTAGACCTGACAAGTTTTAAATATATTGACACGCATGATTATTGTGTTAACATTAAAAATGAAATTCAGGATAAGGAAAATATCCCTGTAAGCATTGGTGTCGCACCTACAAAGACTTTGTGTAAAGTGGCCAATAGAATTGTAAAAGATTTTCCTGAAAAATTTAACGATGGAGTTTATATTTTAGACACTCCGGAAAAAATTGAGAAAGCTTTAAAATGGCTTAATATCGGAGATGTTTGGGGAATAGGAAGGCGACTTGCTGTGACAATGCATGATAGCGGGGTGTATAAAGCTTGGGATCTACTTCAAAAACCTGAAATGTGGGTTCGCAAAGTGATGGGAATTCATGGGGTACGAATGATGAATGAGCTAAAAGGAATTCGTCAATTAGAATTGGATACCCCATCTCCTAAAAAATCGATAGCGGTGACGAGAAGTTTTATGCAAATGCTCACTAAAAAAGATGAGGTGAGAGAACGTGTAGAAACTTTCGGGATGTATTGTTCGGAAAGATTAAGAAAGCAAAATACCTGCTGCAAAATGGTCACTGTTTTTGTGCAAACCAACCGTTTTAGAAAAGATTTGCCGGAATATCGAAATGCAAGAACTCAGATTCTTCCCAATCCTACTAATTCATCGATTCTTATTGGTAGAGTAGTAAATGAATTATTTGAATCTATTTTTGAAGAAGGTTTTCATTATAAAAAAGCGGGTGTTATCGTCAATGATTTTGTTCCGGAAGACCAAAGATTAATTAGTTTGTTTGAAGAAGACACCCAAAACCAGCATTTGCCTGTGATGAAAGCAATGGATGCTATGAATAAAAAATACGGGAAAGATAAAGTGCGTCTCGGAAGCATGAGTGGACAAAATACTTGGGGACGTGCTCAAATGTCGCCTGAATACGAAGCTTTTCTAAAAAATAATACCCTTCCCGAAGCCAATTTTAGATTTCATTAAAAAATTAAGGTTAAAAAAAATCAACCTCAATTTCAACCTTAATTTAAGCAAATACTTTTACCGTTTCATTCACTAAAAACTTCACCTGGTCGGGTCTTCCCCTGTCAGTTTTAGGAAGGTTATTGTAGCTTCCGGTTCTTACAATGACCATTTTGTGCTCAGGAATAATAATGATATATTGACCTTGAAGCCCCAGGAAATAATAATGTTTTATAGGATTATCATTGTTAATCCAAAGTCCCATTCCGTAGATTTCATCAGATTTTTCAGTTGGTGTTCTCATCTGTTCGATAAAATCTAAATTTAAAATTTGTTGATTCCCTACTTTTCCATCATTTAAAAATAGCTGTCCGAGTTTTGCAAGATCTCTTGCATTAGAGTGAATGCAGCAATATGTTTTTTCCATTCCGCTTTGGTCAACACTCCAATCGGCATTTTGCTCCATACCCAACGGAATCCAGAATTTTTCAGATAAATAGCTTGATAAAGATTGGTTGACTGCTTTTTTTACTGCAAATCCTAAAAGCTGAGTAGAGCCGCTTTGGTACTCAAATTTTTCACCTGGCTTTTCTTTAAATGTTCTCGAAAAGGTAGCTTTCATCAAACTTGTTCCATAATACGCCCGAGCATTTGGGAGAAAAGGATTTTTATAATTTTCATCCCAGTTTAGGCCAGATTCCATTTGGGCCAGATGCTTTAAACTTACCTCTTTACCTAAAGGTTTATTTTTAAACTCATCATAAAATTCAGAAAAAGGAGTGTCAATACTTTTAATTTTACCTTCTTCCAAAGCTTTTCCAAAAAGCATAACGGTAACCGCTTTTGCCATCGAAAAAGAATTGGTTTTTGAAAGCTCATTATAGCCGTTCCAATATTGCTCATGAAGTAATTTTCCTTCTTTTATGACCAAAAATGAAGCTGTATTGGAGTGGATGAGGTCATCAACAATGTTTTTAGGTAGATTTTTTTTGTTGTAATCAGAATGTTCATCCCACAAGACCGGTTTTGTGGTATGGATAATGTTGCTTGTGAAAAGTTTTCCGTCATCAATATTGGCGCTCGATTTTCCACGAAGGTAGGTTTTAGAAATGCCATTAAAAATATAAGCATACCCAAATAAGTAGAAAAGAACTGCTACAGCGGCTAAAAAAGCCATTAGATAAATAATAACTATCATAAGAATTGGTCTTAAACAAATTTAAAATAAATTTGAAAAGAAACTCATAAATGTATTTTTAAATGAATTATTTTTGTAATTATTGATGAAAAATATGATGAAAAACTACATTAGCTTTCTATTGCTTTTTTTGAGTGTTGTCTTTTTCGGGCAGACTTATAAAACAATTGATACTACAGATTATAAGCAGAGAAAAGATTTTATTAAAAGCTATTCTTTAAATAATGAACTTTTGGTAAAAAGTCTGAAAGCAAGATACTCCGGAAAAACGGGCGGTGAGCTGTCTAAAATTTATAATGAGCTTGGTAAAGATTTTGAAAAGCAGGTGAAAAATAAAGATTTTATCTTCAATTCGGTATTTGATGCCAAGGTAAAAGATATTATTGGGCGCTTACGAAAAAATAATCCTCAGATTCCGGAAAATCTTAAAATCCTTATTGCCAAAGATAATACGCCTAATGCTTATTGTTTTGCAGACGGTACTTTTGTTATCAATATGGGTTTGTTTAATTGGCTAAATAACGACAGTCAATTAGCCGCTGTAATTTCTCACGAATTAGGTCATAAAATTACAGAGCATACTTTGAAAACTTTTTTGGGCCTGATTAATCAGAATCAGCTTGATAAAATGGTGGTTCAAGACATTAAAGCAACTAAAGAAAATCGTAATCAAAGAGCGTTTAGTGTATTGAAAAACAGAGTGTACAAAAAAGGAACTGAAAACAGAAAACAAGAAATGCAGGCAGATTCTTTAGGGTATACCGTTTTTAAAAACAGTGATTTTAAAAGAACAGAATTTATCAATACATTGAAAAGGCTTGAAGATTTTGATACAATTTCTCCCAAAGAACTGAAAGTAGAAACGTACAAGAAGTTTTTTAATCTTCCCAAACAGGAGTTTAATGACAAATGGCTGAAAAAAGAAGACTTTTCGTTGTATAATTACAATCATTTTAAAAGTAAGCTCAACAAAGATTCATTGAAATCACATCCGGAAATCACATTGAGAATTAATCATCTGAAGATGCTTTTTCCTGAACTTAAAACGGAAGTTGCTGATGAAAAAGCATCAGAATCTTATGCAGTTCTTGAAAAAACGGCAAGAATGGAAACATTACCCAACTTTTATCATGCTGAAGATTATGGAATAGGAATTTATGTAAGTCTGCAGTTTTTGCAGGATGGTGAAGAGGAAGAATATTACAAAGCCTGGCTTGGAAAATGTTTTTCTAAAATCTATGAAGCCCGTAAAAATTATAATCTCAACAGATATTTAGATAGGGTAGACCCTAAAAATCAAAGCAAAAGTTATCAGCAATTCTTAAATTTTATGTGGAATTTAAGTCTGGATGAGATTAAAAATATTGCAGATTATTATCAGAAAGAATCGTAGAGTTTTTCTATTTTCCTAAAGGTTGAAAAAAATAAAATCTAACAAATAATTAAAATCTGTTAGGTTTTTTTATGTTTTAATTTTTAAAATTAATATGAGCATCCGTAATTAATAACAACTTAATTTTCAACAGTTTGTTTGTCATTCCGGAGGAATCTAAACTAATTTATTTTCAATATGTTGAGATTCCTCCGGAATGACAAAACGACTGCTGATTTTAGCGTTATGCTTAAAGACGGAAATTCACAAAATTAATAATTCAATCTTTCCAAACGTACTTTGTTGAATTTTTCTTTCTCGTTGAATTCTCTAAGCAAAATGTATCCTTCTTTTGCCACGTACGGCGTTACGGTATAGTTATCTTTTTCAGAAATAGGAATAACTTCCTGCTTAAATTTTCCGTTGATAATGGTATTGATAAAAAGATTCCATTTTTTCTCTTTGGTTACCTGGTCTTTTTTGTAATCGCGGAAGAAGAATACAACGTCTTTTCCTTCATTCAGATATTGCGAAAAAAGATAGTCACTGTTGACCCATTTTGATTTTTCTTTTTCAAAGACCTGCACATCTTTTACTTTAAAATCTTTATCGGTATTTACGTAAACTAAATCTGTCGTTTTAGGAGCATTATATTGTCCTGCAGGTTTGAATTTTTCGGCAAGAATTCCTACACTTCCGTCGCTCAAAAAATAGGCGTCTTTTGTCTGGAGAAAATATCCGTTTTCTACACCTCCGTCTGCGCTAAGTTTCGGAATATGATTAGAAAGGTCAGGCTTGTAGTTTAATTCTTTTAAATCTACAGTATAATTGTTTTTATCAAGCATAAATCTTGCAAAACCTTTATCAGTTTTAGGAACATAATTTCTTCCTAAAAGGACAATTTTATCATCAAATGTTTTGTCGTTATCTATTCTTCTGCCACTTGCATACAGGTTGTCTATATTGTAGATTGTATCTGGCGAAAGCCCTGTAATTGGTTTGTTTGAAAGCTCTTTTCCTGTTTTCATATCAATAACAAGCATAGAAAATGTCTTGTCGTCGTCATTTACCTTTCTTAGAATTCCGTAGATGCGGTTTTCATCTTTGTCTAAAATGGTGAGGTCAGAAAAAACTTTTTTATTGCCATCGGTATTGTAACTATATCTCCAGACTTCTTTTTTATTTGGGTCAAATTTTATAAGGCTGTTTTTATTGATGTACTTTCCGTAATCGTTGTATTCAACAGCAAGGTATCCGCCTTCTTTAATTTCTCCCACAGAAGAAACATAGTTGTAGCCTTTGTCTTTTTTCTCGGCGCGGTTTTCTTTTCGCTCTTCTTTGAAGCTTTTAGGTTGGTTAATTTCTTTAAATGTTCCGTTTTCCTGATAATCGTAATAAACTTTCGGAGCAATGTTATTGGTTTTTGGGTCTATCACCATCGAAACCGGTAAGGCGGCATCTTTTGCAAAAGCCTGCATATAATTAAAATCGGAAGGCCTCAAAATAATCTGTCCTTTAAAGTCTACATATCCGTAATAGTTTGAAACCAAAAGACCAGCATCAAATTCTTTATTAGAAACAGGATTGAGGTTTTTATCTAAAAGAACGTATTCGAACTTCTGAGTTTTCTTGTCGGTTTTTCCGTAAGAATATATTGAAATATAACCGTAAAGATTATCTTTAGAATCAAAGAGGGCATTCATTCCCACATTGGTTCCGGAAGCTAAAGATGCCAAATCCTGAGTTTGAGCAAAGGTAAAAGTTTGGGTTACCCCAAAAAGCAGTAAATAAATTTTCTTCATAATCATTTTTTGAAATCCAAAAGTAGTGAATTCAAGAATACTTTAAATATGATGAAGAAAATATTTTTAGACAAAGTTATTTTTGAGAATTTTGCAATCTATCAACACATGGGTCATATTAGAATTAATTTAAATTGAAAATATTTTAGACCACGTAAGTAGAAAATCAAAGATTTTCAAATATTCAATAGGAGCGAACTTTAGTCCGTCCCTACACAAATGCTGCAATTGGGTTTAGCCGAAACTTACATTAATTTAATTGCAACAAAAAAGCCCTGATTTCTCAAGGCTTTCAATTTATATTTTAGAAAGTAAATTTCTGAAATTTGTTTTCTCATCGATAATTCTTCTCAACTCAGAAACTGGAACTCTTTCTTGTTTCATCGTATCTCTGTCTCTTATGGTTACCGTGTGGTCCGTTAAAGAGTCGTGGTCAATCGTAATACAGTAAGGTGTTCCAATTGCATCCTGTCTTCTGTAACGTTTTCCAATCGCATCTTTTTCTTCGTAGAATAAGTTGAAATCATATTTCAAATCGTTAAAGATATTCTCAGCATATTCTGCTAAACCATCTTTTTTCATCAATGGTAAAATCGCTGCTTTAATTGGAGCTAACGCCGGAGGTAAAGATAATACCGTTCTTTCTGAACCGTCTTCCAGAACTTCGTCTTTCAGACTGTTTGAGAAAATAGAAAGGAATAATCTATCCAATCCAACCGAAGTTTCTACCACATAAGGAACATAGTTTTCGTTTCTTTCAGGATCGAAGAACTGTAATTTTCTACCTGAATGCTTCTCGTGCGCTTTCAAATCGAAATCTGTTCTAGAGTGAATACCTTCTAGTTCTTTAAATCCAAACGGGAAATTAAATTCAATATCTGCCGCAGCATTTGCATAATGCGCCAATTTCTCATGATCATGGAATCTGTAATTGTCATTTCCTAAACCAAGAGCCAAGTGCCAGTTCAAACGTTTTGTTTTCCACTGTTCGTAGAATTCCAATTCCGTTCCCGGAGCAACGAAAAACTGCATTTCCATTTGTTCAAATTCGCGCATTCTGAAAATAAACTGTCTTGCAACAATCTCATTTCTAAAAGCTTTTCCAATCTGAGCGATACCGAACGGAAGTCTGTGACGAGAAGTTTTCTGTACATTTAAGAAGTTAACGAAAATTCCCTGAGCCGTTTCCGGTCTCAAATAAAGATCCATTGCAGAATCTGCAGACGCACCCAATTTAGTTCCGAACATTAAGTTGAATTGTCTTACTTCAGTCCAGTTTTTAGAACCAGTGTCAGGGTCAGCAATTTCTAGCTCTTCAATCAAAGATTTTACGTCAGCAAGGTCTTCATTTTCTAAAGATTTTGCCAATCTTGATAAAATTTGCTCTCTTTTTGCACGATACTCCAAAATTTTAGGATTCGTTGCCACAAACTGAGCTTTATCGAAAGACTCACCAAATCTTTTAGCAGCCTTTTCAATTTCTTTATTCTCTTTATCTTCGATTTTTGCACAATAATCTTCTACCAAAACATCTGCTCTGAAACGTTTTTTAGAATCTTTATTGTCAATCAAAGGGTCATTAAAAGCATCAACGTGGCCAGAAGCTTTCCAGGTTGTAGGGTGCATCAGAATCGCCGAATCAATCCCCACAATATTTTCGTTAAGCTGTACCATTGCTTTCCACCAATATTGTTTGATATTATTTTTCATTTCTGCACCGTTTTGTCCGTAGTCATAAACTGCAGATAAACCGTCGTAGATCTCACTCGAAGGGAAAATAAACCCATATTCTTTAGCGTGAGAAATCACTTTCTTGAAAACATCTTCTTGCTTTGCCATAAATTTTTCGTCTTACCTGCAAAAATAGTGAAAATGTAGGAAGTTGAAAGCGGGAAGTGGGAAGTTTTTATAATCTAGAATTTCAGGAGCCGGGAACCTGCTTTTCGCTATATCTTTTTTGTGGCAGTCTCCACTTCGTTCCGCCCGCCACAAAAAAGGATGCCGCTCCCATCAGGGCTAGTGACCAAAGAACGTTTACAATACAAACCTCATAGGTTTCCAAAACCTATGAGGTTTAATATATACCATTCATTTTTGAAATTCATCCATCAAAAAAATAGAGATTAATCCTCTAAGCTTTTTTCCAAATTTTCTAAAGAACTGATAACGGATGATATTTTTTCTTTTTGCTTTCTAATCTGCTTGGGTCTTATGATAAACCAAGTAACAAGTCCCCATAAAAATGTTAATCCGTAAGTTAGTATACATCCGAGCCAGCTCATTTTCAATGCAAATTCATAAAAGTAAAAGAAGAAGCCAAAAGAAAGTAAAACATAATAAATACTTAGACCTTTTGTCTGCATATAAATCTGCTGTTGCTCTGCTTTTCTAATTGCAATAAGATATTCAAGATTGTTGGTTGAGGTATTAATTTTCTTTAAAATATTAATGTTTTGATATACAAGAAAAATATACATGACAATACCCGTAAGAACCAACATAATTCCTAGCTGTGTAGTGAAAAAAGAAATTTTAATAAAAACCCAAATGGCAATAATCACTGCCACAGTTGATAATAGTAAGGATATAAGCCCAATATCTTTTAAAATTTGTTTTTTTCTGTATTTCTCAGCTGTTGTTTTTATCTCTTGTATATCAGGAATATCTGTGTTTTTTTTGTTCCAGATTTCCTGAAAATTATAATTGGTTTCCATACTTTGTAAATTTTTCGGTTAGCTTTTCCTTGATTCTATGAATTTTAACTCTCACATTGGCAGGAGAAATTCCTACAACTTCAGCGATGTCCTTCTGCTTCATTTCTTCAAGCTCCAAAGAAATGATAATTCTTTCAAGCTCAGGTAATTCGGAAATACATTGGTAGAGAAAGTTGGTCATATTTTCCTGTTCAATCTTATTTTCTTTTTCTGAAATATCTTTTATTTGAGAAGGAAGGTCATTTTTAGGCATTCTTTTTTCAAGATTAACCTGTCTTAGGCATATATTTGAGGCAATTCGATAAATCCATGTTCCTATATTGGCTTCGTGGCGAAATTTTGGTAATTGCTGAAAAACCGCTACAAATGTTTCCTGACAGAGGTCTTTTGCCACTTCATCATTATTTACATATCCCATGCAGAGCCGAAAAATCTTCTTCCAATAGGTATGATAAATTTCATCGAAGTTTAAATTATGCATTAATCCTTTTTTATAATTTAGAGAACGTACCACCAAAAATGTTACAATAATTATTAATGAAGATAAAGAATCTTTTTTTGCGGCTACAATCAAAATTAAATCAGTTTAAAATTCTCTACTTTTGCTCCATGTTAGAAATTCTTTATCGCGACGAACATCTTATTGCCATCAATAAACCCAGCGGATTATTGGTTCATAAATCATATTATTCGGGACAAGCAGATACGTATGCTATTCAGGAATTGAGAGACCAAATCGGGCAATATGTTTATCCGGTGCATCGTTTAGACCGAAAAACTTCGGGCGTTTTGCTGTTTACTTTAGATAAAGATACTTTGAGAATAATGAGCGACCAATTTGCAGCGCGTGAAGTTGAAAAAAAATATTTGGCAATTCTTAGAGGATGGGCTCCCGAAGAGGAAACCATAGATTATGATTTGGTTAATGAAGACGAAATTCAACAAAACGCAATTACCTATTATCACCGTTTACAGACTTCCGAGATAGATTTAGTATTCGGAAAACATCAGACCTCGCGGTATTGTTTAGTTGAAGCAATCCCCGAAACGGGCAGATTTCATCAATTGAGAAAGCATTTTAAGCATATTTTACATCCTATTTTGGGATGCAGACCTCATGGTTGTAATAAGCAGAATAAATTGTGGCTGGAAACTTTTAATATGAATAAACTGATGCTTCATGCTCATCAATTGGTTTTTAATCATCCGATTACCAACGAAAAAATAACCTTGAATGCCACAATAAACGAAGAATTCAAAAGAGTAGGGGATATTTTGAGTTTTGATTTGAGTGCGTATTCTTAATTTAGTTTAACGCAAATATTTTATTTTAAGGAAGAGTTTGGATCGCAAAGCTCAAACATACGCTTCATCAAATCAACTGGTTGATTCATCTTTGCTCCTTAAAATTTGAAGAAAAATTAATAAAAACCTTTGCGTTAAAAGAATTTCACGCAGATTTTTAGATATAGCAGATTTTATGTTTAAATAAAATATCACACATCAATAATCCATTAATTTTAAAATGAGTATTTTTGTAAAACTTTTTTTCAATGTACAAATCGCTCATTCGCCCGATTCTTTTCAAATTTGATCCCGAAGAAGTGCATCACTTTACCTTTTCGATGCTTAAAAACTTTGGATTTTTAACAAAATTATTCCTTCCAAAACCCATTGTTGACAAGCGTCTCGAAAGAGAAGTTTTCGGACTGAAATTTAAAAACCCGGTTGGATTGGCAGCTGGTTTCGATAAAAATGCAGTTTTATTTAATGAATTGGGAGATTTAGGTTTCGGATTTGTAGAAATTGGAACGGTAACTCCAAAAGCTCAAGCCGGAAATCCTAAGAAAAGATTGTTCCGTCTAATAGAAGATGGCGGAATTATCAACAGAATGGGTTTCAACAACGATGGTTTGGAAGCTGCGATTGAAAAATTAAAATCAAACAACGGAAAAATAATCATCGGTGGAAACATCGGAAAAAATACCAATACAACGCCTGAAAACTATACTCAGGATTACTTAGATTGCTTTGAAGGTCTTCATCCTCATGTCGATTATTTTGTTCTGAATGTGAGCTGTCCAAACGTTGGAAGTCATGCAAAATTAGAAGATGTTGAGTATTTGAGAGAATTGATTACTGCTGTGAAAGGAATCAATCAAACTAAAGTAAATCCAAAACCTATTCTTCTGAAAATCGCTCCGGATTTGAATAATCAACAATTGGATGAAATTATCGAACTGATTGCAGACACAAAAATCGATGGAATTGTGGTTTCAAATACTTCCGTCAACAGAGAAGGTCTGAAAACTTCAAAAGAAACTTTAGAACAAATCGGAAACGGTGGTTTAAGCGGAAAACCAATTCGTGAGCGAAGCACAAAAATGATTAAATATCTTTCAGACAAAAGCAACCGCGCATTCCCAATCATCGGAGTTGGCGGAATTCACTCAGCAAAAGATGCGATTGAAAAACTGGACGCAGGAGCAAGTTTAGTGCAATTATATACCGGATTTATCTATGAAGGTCCGCAATTAATTAACGATATTAATCAGGAACTTTTAACAAGAGCAAGTAGAATTCCAAGATAATTTTAAATCTTAAAAATATAAAAAGCAAAACTGATGAGGTTTTGCTTTTTTTGTTAAATTAAATCTAGCTTATTTAGATTTAAGAATTGCTGATTTCATTTTTGTTAATCTTTCTTCCCGAATTTTAGAATCAGTATCCCAAAAATCAAGATAGAGCATTTCTCTTTCAATCGCTTTCAGGCTTAATTCTTTTATTTTACTTTCAATTTTACCATATAAAAATAGTTGTGTAAATGCGAGAGAAATAATTTCATTGTCAATTCTATTTAAATCAAGATATTGATTATTCATTTTTTGAACGCTGTTTTGAACCATTTCTTTTTCTGTAATATTCAAATCAAAATTAATCTCTCTTAAATCATGATTTAAGAAATCAGTTCCATTTTTATTTGGATTGTCTTTTTTCCAATCATAGTAAATATAGAATGTATCATTTCCTACGTCGTTTCCGAAAGGTGAAAACTCATCAATCATATCCCAATAAAAATTATCTGCCATAATTTTCTGGGCATTAAGATTTGCATTTTCTTTTGTTATTTCTAAATGCTCACTTATTTTATTTTGAGCTTTATTTTGGTAGGAACTAAGGATTAGTAATAAGAGGAATATTGTGTGATAAATTTTCATGAGTTAAAATAAATGTTTTTTAAATAAAAAAATGCGATATCGTATAAATAATAAGTCCAACCAATCCGCCAACTAAAGTTCCGTTTACACGGATGAATTGTAAATCTTTCCCCACTTCTAGTTCTAGTTTTTCGCTGAGCTCTTTTCCTTGCCAGTTTCCAACGGTTGAACTAATCAAATCTCCAGCTTGGTGCGTGTTTTTCAAAATATATTTGTAGGCGGTTACCCTTACCCAATGGTCGATTTTATTCTGAAGCTTTTCGTCGGTTTTAAGATTTTCAGAAAACTCATTCAGGTTTTTTGTGATGTATTTTTTTAATGAAGATTCGTCTTCCTGCAATTCATTATTCAATGTTTTTTTTATAGAAAGCCAAATGTCGTTAGAATATTCTTCTAGTTTATCATTTTTTAGAAAATCATTTTTGATGGTTTTAAATTCATCATTCCATTTTGGACTGTTTTTTAAATCGTGAGAAAATTCATAAATTTTTCGGGTAATTAAATCTCGAATTTCATGGGCTGGATTTTCTTCCACTTCTTTAAAAAAATCGGCAAGTCCGCTCGCTATTTTATCAGCAATTTTATTGTCCACAAATGAAGGAATGAAAGAATAACTCCCTTTTTTTACCCGTTCCTGAATGACATCTTCATTTAAAATAATATAATCTTTTATCTGAGCAGAAAGATTGGTAATGATTTTTTGATGGTCATTTTTATCCAAAAGATAAATGATTCCGTTTCCGAGAATGGCGTTTAGTTTTATATTATCAGTCATTTCGCCGACTTTTTTACTGATAAAATGGCTTACTTTAGAGTCATCCAGTTTATTGAGAATATCCAAAACAATGTCTGAGAGGTTTTTAATTAAAGCTTCCTGATTTCTTTCTTTTGCAAGCCATTCTCCCACAAAACCGGAAATTTTCAGTTTCTGAATATAAGGACGAATTGTTTTAGGCGAAAGAAAATTAGAAACCACAAAGCTTCCCAGGTTATCACCCAGCTTTTCCTTGCTGTTTTCAATCAGATTGGTATGTGGAATGGGAATTCCCAACGGATGACGGAAAAGTGCTGTCACGGCAAACCAGTCTGCTAAAGCACCCACCATGGCGGCTTCAGAAAATGCACGAACATAGCCAATCCAATGAGAATCAAGTGTTTTTTGTAAAATTGTAGTGATAATAAAGATAATTGCCATCAAAACAAAAAGTCCTGTGGCAAAAGCTTTATATTTTCTAAGCTGTTTTCGTTTGTCTTCGTCATTCATATTCTCAAATTTACTAAATTTGAGATATATTTTTTACCACAAAAGTCACAAAAGAATTTACAAAAAATTTTAAGTTTAATAACTACTGTAAAAAGACCACATTAGTTTTACATTTTATGAACTTGTCATTTTCAATAATTTAAACTTGAATTAAAACCAAAATTTGCATAATGCAAATAAAATGCAGTGAAATAGGTTGGGAAATATCGAATTTTAAACATAGAAAAAAATCTTTGATTTTTAAACTTATGTGATCTTCATATTTTCAAACTTTGAAAACTTAAAAAAAACTTATGTGTTAAAAAAAATTGAGGTTCGATATCATATTAATTTCTAATATTTAAAATAAATCTATGCAAAACGAAATACAAAACAATCCATATTATTCAAGAACAGATACTACAAAACTGAATATTTCCAATGACGAATGGTTTAAAATTCTTTCTCCCGATTTATATGCAATAGCAAGAGAAGCGGCTACAGAAAGACCTTTTACCGGAAAATATAATGAGTTTGATGAGTTGGGAGAATATTACTGCGCAGTTTGCGGAAATCACCTTTTCCGTTCCAATCAAAAATTTATGAGCAGTTGTGGCTGGCCAAGTTTTTTTGAAGCGGATAAAAATGGAGTAGGGTATAACCGCGATTCAACCCATGGAATGGAAAGAATTGAGGTCGTTTGCAAACGTTGTGATTCTCACTTGGGTCATGTTTTTAATGACGGACCGGCTCCAACCGGCACTAGATACTGCATGAATTCTATAAGTTTAGAGTTTGTTCCGGATTCTGAAAAATAATCTGTGACCGTTAAAGTTTCTTAAATTGAGTTAAACTTTTTTTATTTTAACTCATTGATAATTATGATTTTATAAATTTGTACCCGCAATTTTAATTTAACATAATATTTAATGAAAGGATTTTACAGCGTATTAGGCATTGTGTATTTGGTAGCGACTTCATTTTATCTCTCTCCGAAAAGCGAGAATAGAAAGATTGATAATACCGACACAAAAAAAATAGAAACTGCAGTTGAAATTAAATCTGAAAAAAGCAAAAATGAAATGAGTTCTTCAGAAGAACTTTACAATTCTATCTTATTCGAAACTGATCATAAACTAAATTTTGATGTTTTTTCTAAAGCGATTTTAGGTTTTTCTAATCTTAAAAAAGCTGGAAAATTAGATGAAAGCGCACATTTATTAACGATTTGTGATTTTTCGATGTCATCTAATACCAAGAGACTTTGGGTAATCGATATGAATGAGAAAAAAGTACTTTTCAATTCTCTGGTTGCTCACGGAAAAAATACAGGAGAAGAATTTGCCACAAATTTTTCTAATACCGAAAGCTCTTATCAGAGTAGCTTAGGGTTTTATATTACTGATGCTACTTACAAAGGTGGAAATGGATATTCACTGAAACTTTTAGGTATGGATAAAGGCTATAACGATGCAGCTTTACAAAGAGCAGTGGTAATGCACGGAGCAGATTATGTAAGTGATGAGTTTGCCGCAGCACATAAAAGAATTGGAAGAAGTTGGGGCTGTCCTGCAATTCCAAGAGCGTTGGCTGAGCCGATTATCAATACCATAAAAGGAAAGAATGTTCTTTTTATATATTATCCCGATCAGAATTATCTTTCTTCATCGGAATGGCTGAAAGAAGCATAAACTAAAAAGCAGTCAAATAAATTTTGACTGCTTTTTTAGTTTTAATAATTTCATTCTAAGGTTCTTGATATGAAATTTGCTAAATCGGATTAATTTGCGTGAGATTAAAATTTAAGAAAACTTCTTAAACACCAAAGTCGCATTATGCCCACCAAAACCAAAAGCATTGCTTAAAGCGAAATTGATATTCTTCTCTTTTGCTTCACCAAAAATAATATTGACATCTTTCGGAATATTTTCATCAATCTTGTGAAGATTGATTGTTGGCGGAATAATTCCTTTTTCAATCGCTTTAATCGAAAGAATAGCTTCTGCGGCTCCTGCGGCTCCTAATAAATGACCCGTCATTGATTTTGTAGCACTTAGATCAAGGTTTTTACTTCCTTTAAATAATTTGCTGATTCCTTTTAGCTCAACTAAATCTCCAAGTGGAGTAGAAGTAGCGTGAGGATTCAGATAATCAATATCTTCAATGTTTGCTCCGGCTTCTTGTAATGCCAATTGCATTGCTTTTATGGCACCCACTCCATCAGGATGAGGTGCAGTCATATGATAAGCATCGGCTGTCATTGCGGCTCCAGCTAATTCGGCATAGATTTTTGCACCTCTTGCTTTTGCGTGTTCATATTCTTCCAAAACCAAAGCTCCGGCACCTTCTCCCATTACAAAACCATCTCGATCTGCATCGTAAGGTCGACTTGCTGTAGCGAAATCATCATTTCTTGTAGACATTGCTTTCATCACAGAAAAACCACCAACCGAAGCTGGAGTAATCGCTGCTTCAGAACCACCGCTGATAATTACTTTTGCCTTTCCTAAACGAATGTAGTTGAAAGCATCCATCAAAGCAGTATTTCCTGTTGCACAAGCAGAAATCGTTGTATAGTTAATTCCCTGAAGACCAAACTTCATAGAAATCATTCCCGAAGCCATGTTAGCAATAAATTTTGGGACAAAAAACGGATTAAATCTTGGGTTTTGATCGTTAGCTGCAAAATTCATGACTTCGCTTTCGAAAGTCCACATTCCGCCTTGTCCGGTTCCCCAAATGACACCAGTGTCAAAAGGATCCATTTTTTCAAACTCAAGCCCAGAATCTTTTATGGCTTCTGCAGATGAGTACATGGCGTACTGA
Organism: Chryseobacterium turcicum; assembly: GCF_021010565.1. Lineage (NCBI taxonomy): Bacteria > Pseudomonadati > Bacteroidota > Flavobacteriia > Flavobacteriales > Weeksellaceae > Chryseobacterium > Chryseobacterium turcicum. The sequence goes on along the minus strand of NZ_JAJNAY010000002.1, from coordinate 1,075,404 downwards.
GAAAACAGATCGCTTCTTTTTATTTCGTTGTGATTTAAATATACTTTGGGATCAAAGTTTTTTACTTCACAAGCAAAGTGTACTTTAAATTTTTCGGTATCGAAATGAGTGATTTTATTTGCTCCGCTTACTCCGTTGATGCTGTTTTGCCAGAATTCTTCAACATTATTTCCTAAAGGCGTCACGGCGCCCAATCCTGTAATGACAACTCTTTTCATATATGGCTATTTATTATTTTTATGACCATGACTTTTTTAGCTTCAAAGAGATATTTAGTCGTGGCGATTTTATATTAATTATTAATTTTGAATAGGTTAGAGGTTCCTCTTGCGATAAGGCGTGTTTTATCTGCGTTCCAAATTTCACACTGTGCATTTACAAACTGTTTTCCTCTTTTAATGATTTTTGTTTCGGCTACAATAATATCATTTTCTTTTGCGGTTGAAAAGTAATCGATGCTGTTGTTGACAGTTACAATGAAGTTTTTTTCGTTTAAAGAAAACATTGTCGCGCCAATAATATCATCCATAATTGCGGCTGTTACACCACCGTGCATATTTCCCATTGGGTTTAGCCATTCTTCTCTTACGGTATATTGAAATTCTATTTGACCTTCTTCTGCCGAAACGACAATCGGATTAAGCCATCTCATAAAAGGAGAGGGGGATGCTGTAAATTCTTTTCCGATAAATGATTGTAATGCCTGTAATTTATCCATAACATTTATTTATAAAGGATTTTTTTTAATTTCTTCGTTGATGAGAATCGTAATTCTGTCTAAAGCAAGGTTTAAATGTTTCTCGTCTCCCGTAGTTTTTGAAAGTAATATTCCACCCTCAATAAGGATGATGAAAAGGGATGCGTATTTTTCGGGATCTATTTCTTTATTAAATTCATTGCTAATCTGTCCGGTTTTGATGATTTCCGAAATAGTTTTCGTCCAATCTTCAAAAGATAATTTCACCTGATGGTTAAGTTCAGGAAAAGTATCGTCAGACTCTGTTGCGGCATTCATTAATGGGCAGCCACCATGAAGAAAAACCAACGGCCAGTTTTTTCTGTAAAAAGACACAAAAGCATACAGTTTGTCAGTCATTGTAGGAAACTCTTCGCTGAATGATCTCATTAAACTTTTCTTGAGAATTCCCGAATTGTATTTGTAAACTTCGAGCGATACTTCGTCTTTGTTTTCAAAGTTTCCGTAAATACTGCCTTTGGTGAGTCCTGTTGCTTCCGTAATATCCGATAAAGACGTAGAAGTATAACCTTTGGTGTTAAACAAAGTGGCGGTCTTCTCAATAATGAATTGTTTTGTCTTTTCTGCTTTTGACATTTATAAAAATCAACAGACAAATATACGAAATATACCAATCGGTATATTTGTTTTAAACTTAAAATTTTATTAATTTATTTGTTGAAATTGAAAGAGTTTGATTCGAAGTTTTAGCTCAAGCTATTTAGATTTGTTTTAAAATGAAAAAAACGGGCGTTAACCCGTTTCTATTAATCGTATAATGACTATTTTATTTTTAAGCTTGTCATTCTTAATTAATCTAAGCATTGATTTTCTAATATGATAACTAATAAATTAGCTTAGATTTCTGTGGAATGATAAAGTGTTTTAGCTTAGTTGATTAAACTAGCATTCAAATTAATCTCAAAACTGAACGCCTGACTTACAGGGCAACCTTCTTCCGCAATCTTTGCGTATTTTTGAAAATCTTCTTCAGAAATTCCGGGAATTTTTGCCGTTAAAGTCAGCTCAGATTTAGTAATTTTTCCCACACTTGGATCTAATGTAATCACTGATTTTGTAGTCAATTCTTCAGGAGTAAAGCCTGCCTGAGTTAATTCTGCGCTCAGTTTCATCGTGAAACATCCTGCGTGAGCAGCTGCTAATAATTCTTCGGGGTTTGTTCCTACTCCTTCTTCGAAACGGCTTCCGAAAGAATATTGAGTTTGGTTTAAAGTAGTGCTTTGCGTGGTTAAATGACCTTTTCCTTCTTTTACGGTACCGTTCCAAACGGCTGTTGCATTTCGTTTCATATTAAAATTTTGATATTTAAGTTGAATTTAAAGATACAAAAAAGCATGATTTCATAATCATTAAATTATTGAAACCATGCTTTTTTAATTTGAGAATTTTGAAATGAGTCAATTTGAAAATTATTGAAATTCTCAAACGCACTCACAATCAAAGTTAAAACGTTACATCAAAACCAACATAGAAATTAGCTTTCATAATTGGAGCGTATACCATTCCACCATCAAAATAGTTTCCGAAAGGGTTTCTGAAATCCATAATTGCATTTTTCTGATGATAAGAAGTTAGGTTTTCTCCACCTAAATAAGCTCTTAATTTTTTATTGAAGTTTCTAGAAACCTGTGCATTCAAAACAGCGTATGATTCAGAATACATCGGCAATTGAAACTCCGTAGGATTGGTTGAGGTATTTGGCAATCTTTGTTTTCCTACCCAATTTAATGTCGTATCAAAGCTCCAAAACCCTTCGTTTTTATCTTTATTAGTGGCATATGCCAAGTTGACAAAACCTCTGTGCTTTGCCATGAAAGGAACCTCGCGTCTTCCATCCAAATAATCAGCCTGCACGTCATAGTATTTATAAGCTAATCTTACATCAAAGTTTTTGAAAGGAGTAAAATCCCACTGCGTTTGGAATGAATTGGCAAAAGATTTTCCATCTAAATTATAGAATGTTAGTTGCTGAGGTGAGCGGTCAAGATCTACCAATACCTGATCCTGGAAATCTGTTCTGAAAAAATCGGCAACAATAGTAGATTTTTTACCAAAAATTTTGAATTCCTGTTGTAAACTAACGCCATAGTTCCAAGCAATTTCAGGTCTTAAGCCATAAATATCTCCACCGTTTTGTAGAATCTGAATATTTCTGTTAGATGCAAAATATTGCTGATTTTCTGCAAAAACATTAGCTGTTCTAAAACCTCTTCCCGCAGAAAGTCTAAAGATCGTTTGCGGAGTAAAGTCATATTTGAAATTCATTCTCGGAGTGAACTGTGTTCCCGCCAAGTTGTGAAAATCTGCTCTTGCTCCTGCTACCAAAGTATATTTTAAACCTGTTAAAGTATATTCAGCAAAAACTCCAGGTACAATTTCGTTTCTTTTAAAATTATTAATTAGATAATTTTCTTCGTAGCCATCATATAAAAAGCTTGCTCCCGCTTTGTATTTGTTGTTGGTATTTCCTAAAATACTTTCAAAAATTAAATTAGAATAATAAGTATGTTGTTGCCCAGAGTAATTTCTTAAGCCAAAAAAGCTGTCTTGCTGATGATAAACATATTGGTTCATCCAGCCTAAACTTTGGTAAGGTTTTCCTTCAAAAACATAACCCGTTTTATTCCAAACCTGAAATCTTGAAATGTCGATTCCCACCCCATAAAGTGATTGTTGGCTTTGAGGCAATTTTTTATCAAATCCTACTTGTCCTGCAGTTCTTTCGTCTTTTACGAAATTAATTCCGAAATGAGATCCAAAACCTGAACGTGTCAAATCATTATAGTTTAATAAATAAGCTGCGTTAATCTGTGTTCCTTTCGGACGGTCAAGAAAACCGTCATCATTCATATCGGTATCTCCAAAAGTTCCGTTTCCGTGAAGCAAGAAAGTTTGCGACCACTTATCGTTGATTTTTGAAACACTTGTAATATTGGCTTCAGCTCTTCCGTTGAAATCTGCGAAAAGATTCAAAGAAGTCTCAGGTTTTTCTGCATTTTTTATAAACTCAGTATTTATTTGCCCTGTAATGCTTTCGTAGCCATTGGTTACGGTACTTCCTCCTTTTGTCAGCTGAATGCTTTCAATCCATCTTCCGGGAATAAAATTTAACCCATAAGCAGAAGCCAAACCTCTGATTTCTGGTAATAATTCTTTAGTTAAACTTGTATATTTTTGATCTAAACCAAGCATTTTAAGCTGTTTGGTTCCTGTAACCGCGTTGCTGAAAGAAACATCAACAGTTGCGTTGGTTTCGAAACTTTCAGATAAATTACAACATGCTGCTTTTAAAAGTTCTTTAGAATCAATATTAAATACCAAACCCGCTTCTTTTTTACTGATAGAAGTTGCTGCTTTTGAGGCAGTAATAATTACTCCTTCAATGCTTTTTTCACCCGTTGAATGATTATCGTGGTTAGAATGATCTGCATGGTCTTGCTTTTCTACAGTGGTGCTTTCAGTTTCGTTCGAATGTACTTTTTCGTTTTTTTCTCCAAACTTAAGGTCACGGTCATAAAGACAACATCCCGGAAGTTTTTTGTAAACATCATCCGTTGTTTTGTACTTTTCATTATCATGACCTACTTCTGCAATTTTTTTAAGAATTTGGTCTGCAGATGTTTTAGATGAGTCAAAATCTAAAACGATCATTTGTTTTTCAGCACTCCATTCTGCAGAATTTGCTCCTGCAGATTTTGCAGCTTTTTCTATTCTGGCTTTACAAGATTCGCAATTTCCTTTCACGAAAAACTCGTTTTCACCTTTAGAGTGATGATGATTTTCTATGTCTGACGTTACAGGCTTTAGATCTCTTTCGTAAAGACAACATCCTGGAAGTTTTTGATACGTTTCATCAGAAGCTTTGAATTTTTCGTTGTCATGACCGGCTTCAGCAACTTTTTTCAGAATGTCTTCAGGTGAAGCTTTTTCTGTAGTTTCTAGGGTTAAAGTTTGGGTGTCTAAGGAGTATTGCGCTTTTTTTGCACCTGCTTTTTTTGCAGCTGTTTCTATTCTCTCTTTGCACATTTCACAGTTTCCTTTTACCAGGAACTGATTTTTTGAAAGATTTTGAGCAGATATGAATGTAGTGAATAGTAAGAATGCGCCAAGGATTACCTTGGTAAAATATAATTTCATTTTGTTTAAAATTTAGATTAATTGAATTAATGTAACATTCTAACAATGTAATAGTGTAACAACCCATTGGTAGGTTGGTAAACTGATACATCGTTAAATTAATTTTTAATTAACCTAATTTAGGCGGTTGCCAAATTTCTTTTAAACCGTTTGAAATGTAAGGGTTAGCGTACTGAACCTGAATTTTTGAGATTGTTTTGAATGAAGAGATTTCTGAGATACTATTTTTCGTAAGATTATTTTCTACGAAAGTATTACAGGTCATACAAAACGAGCAACAGTCATCGTTGCATGATTTGTGGTCGCTCTTGTTGTTTTTAGAATCATGATTGTCATGACTCTTTTCACAACATGCTTTTTTAGATTCAGCCTTACAGCAGATTTCCTGTGACGCCTGAGCATAAAAATTATCCTTAGGAATCAAAAAAATTCCCAAGCAAAAGATAATTAATAAGAGCTGTATTGGTTTCACAGTGCAAATTTACAAAAAAAAATTAAAGTGCAGCACCTACTTCTTTTGCGCAGTCATGCCAAGGTTGTCCGTGAGCAGGATTGTTTTTTGGTTTTGGCCCTGTATTAGCAGCAACTGCAGGCTGCGGAGTTGGCATTGGTTGTGGCGCTTGTACAGGAGTCGTTTGAGCTGCTGCTGGAGCTGGTTTACTATTTAAAGGCTGTCCTACAGAAATATCACATCTGTGACCTGGTTCTCCATGAGGAGGATTCATTCCTGGTGCTGTTTTTACGGGTTGACTATTTTGAGTAGGCATTATTTTTCCGGGACTTACAGAATTGGGGTCAATTTGAATCGCATTATTCCCATTTACCTGAATATTTTGATTAGCCGGACTTTGTGTTGGAACAGGAGCAGCGGCACCATTTAAAGGTTGCCCTACAGGAATCTCACATTTGTGACCTGGCTGCCCATGTGGAGGATTCATTCCTGGTGCGGTAACCATCGTTGAGCCATTAGACGTTTTTATGCCTGCCTGATCAATTAATGAAGGTTTTGCATTGGTATTCATCGCAACATTAGGTTGCTGAGCTCCGTTTTCGTCTTTTAAATAGGTGGGTTTTTCGTCTTTTTTACATGAAACTGCAACTAAAGAAGTTGCTAAAAGGGCAAAAAGTATTTTCTTCATAATTAGATTTCTATTTTTTAGGACAATAATTGAAGTTTGGTTTTACTTTCATTTAAATTTTACAATTTTACATCAAAAATTACCCTGAAAAACAAAATTAGCAAAACATTTTGAATTGTTTTGCTAATTTTTAATTTTATATCGGGAATTTAACGTTCTTTTAGTTTTTAACCAAAAGTCTGAAACCTTCACCATGTACGTTGATGATTTCTAAACCTTCATCGTCTTTCAACAGTTTTCTAAGTTTGGCAATATAAACATCCATACTTCTTGCTGTAAAATAGTTTTCTTTTTTCCAGATTTTTCTCAATGCTAAATCTCTAGGCATAAAGTCGTTTCTGTGAAGACAAAGCAATTTTAAAAGCTCATTTTCTTTAGGTGAAAGTTTATATTCGTTATCACCCACTCTCAATTGTCTCAGCATAGAATCAAAGAAAATATTGCTGATTTTAAACTGTTCCTGTTCTTCGTTTTCAAGGGTCGAACTTCTCTGAAGAATTGCTTTTATTTTGTATAAAAGTAATTCTGTATCAAATGGTTTTGTGATGTAATCATCTGCTCCCAATTGATAACCTTTCAGAATGTCTTCTCTCATATTTCTAGCAGTCAAGAAGATGATTGGCGTATTTTTGTCAATCTTTTTTACATCTTCAGCTAATGAGAATCCGTCTTTTTTAGGCATCATGACGTCAAAAATACAGATGTCAAATTCACTCTCTGTGAATTCTTTTAATCCTTGTTCACCGTCTATTGCAAGGGTCACTTCAAAATTGTTTATCGTAAGATAATCTTTCAGTACCGCACCGAAACTCTGATCGTCTTCTACTAATAATATTCTGTTGCTCATATGTTGTATATTTTATTATTCGTTTAATTTATTTTATACCATCGGAAGTTTGATGATAAATTTACTTCCTCTATCTTTTTCAGAATCTACAATAATCTCTCCTTTGTGTAGTTCTACAATTTTCTTCACATAGGAAAGTCCGAGGCCTTGTCCTTTTACATTATGAATATTTCCGGTTTCTTCTCTAAAGAATTTTTCGAAAATCTTGGTTTTATTATGCGTTTCCATACCCATTCCTTTGTCTGAAATCTCTAAAACGTACCAATTTCCTTCATTTTTAGTTTTGATACTGATTTCTGGAGGTTCTGGTGAGTATTTATTGGCATTGTCTAAAAGGTTCACCAGCATATTTGAAATATGGAACTCATCAATTTTAAAAGTAAAATGAGTAGCATTAAATTCCTGCGTAAGTTTTCCGTTTCTCTGCTGAATAATAAGATTAAATGACTCTGTAGTCTTTTTTATCAATTCTCTTACATTGGTTTCTTTTAAGAATAATTCTACTTCATTTCTTTCTAATTTAGACATGTTCAGAATATTTTCTACCTGCTTTTTCATCCTCAGATTTTCTTGTTTAATGAGGTGTGAATAATATTTTACTTTCTCTGGGTTGGTAGCAATTTTATCATTTGCCAAAGAGTCTGTCGCTACCGAGATTGTTGCCAATGGAGTTTTAAACTCATGAGACATATTGTTGATGAAATCTGTTTTTACTTCTGCCAGTTTTTTCTGCCTCATCATATAATTAATGGAAATAATATAAATTCCCAAAATCGTCAATAGAGAAAGAAAAGTTCCCAAAAGCATAGGCCAGTTATTCATCGCCAAAGAATATTCTTTTTTAGGGAAAACCAGCGCCAAAGTATATAAAGTTCTATCTTTTGTATCTGTAAATAAAGGATAGGAATAAGAATTGGTATCTTTTTTTTCTTTAAAAACTTTATTAAAAATATTGGTAAGTTTGTTATTTTTATCTGAAACTCCATATCCAAAATCAGCGGTAATACCTTTCATTCTAAGCTCTTTGGTAATTACAGAGTCTAGAATTTTTGGGTCAACTCTTTTGCTGAGTGGTAAATTGTTTCCATTTACCTTTAAAAATTCTTTGAAATTATAATCTCCACTTTCAATATCCTGATGGATTTCCGAGGTCAGTAATTCACGTCTCGAAGTATCTCTTTTAACCGTATATGCCGCATCATCGGTGTACATTTTGGTGAGAAGAAGTGAGTCGCCTCTTTTTGAAATGGGGAGCTGTTGTGTCTCAATAATATTTCTGTAGTAAACAATCGATTTTTGAGTCCCGGAATCCTGGGTTTGCTGAATCGTGGTAAGAGAAGGTTTTTTGCTGTTTGCTTTTACATTATCTCTTAAATTTGCATAATTCTCATTAAAAAGCTTATCTACTTCAATTTCTGCAATGTTTTTGGAGGTATTTTCCAAAGCGGAATAAACTTTGTTGGAGAATTCCTGTTCCAAAGCAACGTAATAATTTTTAAGCCAATAAAACTGCAGCGTGACAAAAACAATGAGGGAAATTGTCATAAAAACCGAGATTATCGGGATGAATTTGTTATTCATTGCATATTGTAATTAAAGTTGTGAATGTTAAAATTAATCATTTTAAGATTTGATAAACAAAAAATGCGCCAAAATATTGTTTAATTTTTCTTAAAAGCTGATGTTTTAACATTTTATTATAAATTAATAGTCTGTTCCTTAAAGAAACTTATGATAATTTATTAACCAAAACTAAAATAACTATGAGCTCAACAATTGTTTTTAATCAAGATTTTAATTCGAAGAGTATTTATGTGATGAAGGTTTATGATGCAGAAACGTCAAAAGTATGGGAATATTTTACAAAACCCGAACTCCTCGATTTGTGGTGGGCGCCAAAACCCTGGGTGTGTAATACGGATTCGTTAAATTTCGAGGAAGGGGGCGTTTGGCTATATTCGATGAATGGGCCAGATGGCGAGAAAGTATTTTCGTTGGTTAAGTATGGTAAAATAGATGAGCATAGAAGTGTTGATGGTATTGATGCTTTTTGCGATGCTAATGGTAATGTAGATGAAAGATTTCCCCAAACACAATGGCTGATTGGCTTTACAGGAGTTGAGCATGGAACGAAAATTTCTCTTAACATTCATTTTAATTCTGAAGATGACATGAAAAAACAATTGGAAATGGGGTTTGAAGAAGGTTTTAAAATGGGCTTGAATCAGCTGGAACATATTTTTAATGATTTGAAAAGGTAATTTGAAAATTTGAGAATGTGTTAATTTGAAAATTTAAAAGAAGCATAACAAAAATGGAACGTAAATTTTACGCTCCATTTTTGTTATTTAATAATTGATTAATTTTCAAATTATCTTATTCTCAAATTAACTCTTCATCCTGAAAATATTGAATAATTGCTTTTTTCATCAGGATTTGCTGCTCATTAGGTTTCAGCTCCGGAAGCTTCTCGACTTCATCAAAATGAGGATAGCCATCGTCATCGTAATGTGAGAATTTAAAATATCCAAAAGGTTCCAATAATCTGCAAACTGCGATGTGTAGGATGTTTAGTTTATCGTCTTTGGTATATTTTTGTTGCCCGCTTCCTAATTCCTGAATGCCAATTAAGAATAAATAGGTCTCAATCGGAGCGTTTTTTTCAGTATCAAAATTTTCAATGAAAAATTGTTCTATTTTTTGCCAAATTTCACTTTCTGTCATAATATATTTTCTGTATTCGTTCTGTTTTAGAATGATACATTTATTTTAAGGATTGTTTTGTTCTTCTTTTTTCTTTAAGTCTTCTTCTTTTGCCTTTTTTAGAAGTTCGGCAAGTTTTTCTTCTTGTTTAAATTTTAAAATTTCTCGCTTCTCATTTTTAATGATTCTATCTCTTTGGATAAGATAGTAAATAACAGTAATCATAATCATTATAAAAACTAAAATCATATCATTGTAATTTGAGGTTGATTAATTTAATAAAAAAATCTGTTTAAACTAATTTTTTTTAACCGCAAAAGAGGCAAAAGAAATTTGAAATGTATATTATTAGATATCCAAAGTTTTCAAAAGAATAAAAAAATCAAAGATTTTTGAAAACTTATGTGTTTTTTTTAAATGATAAGTTTAAACTTAAAATATCTAAATCTTTTGTGCCTTTTGTGGTTAAATAAAAAGTTTAAAAACTACATTTTGTCAATTTTCAGCAAGAATGCATATTCCAATGCGTCTTCTTTTAATGATTCAAATCTTCCGCTTGCGCCGCCATGTCCAGAGCTCATATCAGTCTTGAACACTAAAATATTATGGTCAGTTTTTAATTCTCTCAATTTTGCTGTCCATTTTGCAGGCTCCCAATATTGTACTTGCGAATCATGAAAACCAGTCGTTATCAAGGTATGCGGATAATCTTTTGCTTCTACATTATCATAAGGTGAATAATCTTTCATATAATGATAATATTCTTCGTCATTAGGATTTCCCCATTCATCGTATTCTCCGGTTGTTAAAGGGATTGTTTCATCCATCATTGTAGAAACTACATCCACAAAAGGAACCTGTGCCACAATACCGTTGAATAGGGTAGGTTCGTAGTTCATTACAGCACCAACCAATAATCCACCAGCACTTCCGCCCATTGCGTACAAATGCTTTGATGAAGTGTAATTTTCTTTAATTAAATATTTTCCGGCATCAATAAAATCGAAAAATGTATTTTTCTTAAAAAGCATTTTTCCGTCTTCATACCATTCTCTTCCTAAATATTCACCACCACGAATATGTGCAATTGCATAAATAAACCCTCGGTCTAAAATTGACAGTCTTACATTCGAAAAACTTGCATCAACTGTATGCCCATAACTTCCATATCCATATAAAAGAAGAGATGTTTCAGCTGATTTTTTGGTGTCTTTATGATAAACTAATGAGATTGGAATTTTTTCCTCTCCATCTCTGGAGTCTGCCCAAATTCTTTCAGAAATATAATTGTCAGGATTAAATTTTCCTCCTAAAACTTCTTGTTGTTTCAAGAGTTTGGTAGTTTTTTCTTTTAAATTATATTCGTAGGTTGAACTTGGCTGAGTTAAAGAAGTGTAGCCATAACGTAAAACTTCTGTATCAAACTCTAGATTTGTTCCAATATAAGCGGTGTAAGTAGGGTCTGAAAAGGGCAGGTAATAAGATTCCTGAGTTTTTTCGTCAATGATTTTTATCTGAAGCAAGCCTTCTTCTCTTTCTTCAAGAATAAGGTAGTTTTTAAAAATCTCAAATCCTTCCAATAAGACTTCTTCACGATGAGGAATTACATCTACCCAGTTCTCCATTCCACAATTGTCGATTTTTGCTTTTACAATTTTAAAATTGGTAGCATCGTCTGCATTGGTAATGATATAGAATTCGTCTTCATAGTGCTCTACGGCGTATTCCAGGTCATCAATTCTTGGTTGGATTACTTTCCATTCTGCAAAAACATTATTTGCAGGAATAAAATGATGCTCATCGGAAATGGTGCTCGAGCTTGCCATGAAAATGTATTCCATAGACTTTGTCTTGAAAACATTCACATCAAAAGTCTCATCTTCTTCATGGAAGATTAAAACATCTTCTGAAGTGTCAGTTCCTAATTTGTGTCTGTAGACTTTGTAGGCTCTTAAGCTTTCATCTTTTCTGATGTAGAAAACATGTTTGTTGTCATTTGCCCAAACTGCTTTTCCGGTGGTGTTTTCAATTTTATCGGCAAGGATTTCTCCAGATTTTAAATTTTTAAAATTTAAAGTATAAATTCTTCTTCCTACATTATCTGATGAAAATGATACTAATTCGTTATTCGGGCTTACCGCAACATTAGCCACTTCAAAAAAATCTTCTCCTTCTGCAAGAATATTTACATCGAGAACGATTTCTTCTTTATTTTCAAGAGTTTTATATTTTCTGCAAAAAATAGGATATTCTTTTCCTTCTTCGTAGCGTACGATATACCAGTATTCATTAAAAAAATAAGGCAAAGATTCGTCATCTTTTTTATATCGGGCTTTCATCTCCTGAAAAAGCTCTTCCTGAAATTCTTCAGAGTCTTTCATCACAAAATCTGCATAAGCATTCTCTTCTTCAAGATATTGTATTACCTCAGGATTTTCTTTTTCATTCATCCAGAAATAATTGTCAATTCTTGTGTCACCGTGTATTTCGAGTGCTTTTTCTATTTTTTTTGCAATGGGAGCTTTCATCCGAATATTTTAAATTTTTATTTGATTGGATGGAACGTTTTTCTACATTTTCTCTTTTTGAAGAGCATTCTACATAGATGTTTCATTCAATGTTAATTCTTGTTCAAATTTAATTAAAAAAAAACCATCTTTTCTTTTAATCGAAAAGACGGCTGTATTGTATCAGATACTTTAAAACTATTTGTGTAGGCTTTTGATGTATTTTTCAAGTGCCATAGTCATAGAAGGTGTTTCTTTTGTGGGAGCCATCAAATCTATCGTCAAACCTGCATCTGTTGCTGCTGCCGAAGTAGTGGGTCCGAAAACGCCTATTTTTGTATCTTCCTGTTTAAAGTCAGGGAAATTTTGTTGTAGAGATTTTATTCCTTGCGGACTGAAGAAAATCAACATGTCGTAATCTTTAATGTTGATGTCTGTCAAATCACTGCAAACCGTTCTGTACATAATTGCTCTCGTCCATTCGATATTCGCCGCATCCAAAGTTTTTGGGATATCTGGGCTTAATACGTCTGAAGAGGGTAATAAGTATTTTTCGGAAGGGAATTTTTTGAAAAGAGGTAAAAGGTCGGCAAAGTTTTTTTCACCAAAACTAATCTTCCTTTTTCTATACACAATATGCTTTTGTAGATAGTTGGCAATCGCCTCAGACTGACAGATATATCTCATCGTGTCTGGCACGGCAAATCTTAATTCTTCTGCAAGCCTGAAATAGTGGTCTATCGCATTTTTACTGGTAAAAATAATACCGGTATGCTGCGTAAGGTCTATTTTTTGTGTTCTAAGTTCTTTGTTATCTACTCCTTCGACGTGGATAAAAGGGCGGAAGTCAATCTTTATTTTTTCCTTCTTCGCAATTTCCAGATATGGAGAAGACTCACTAGGTGCTGGTTGAGAAACCAATATTGACTTTATTCTCATCATGTACTTTTATTAAATAAATAATAACTTCCAAAGCATCAACAGAGGTGCAATTTGGAGGGTGCAAATATACAAAAATTTATAATACCATTTTTCGGGTAAGATGTTGTTTCTGTGAAACAAATAGAAAAACACCTTGAAAATGAATACAAAAGAAAAAAAACAGAGATAATAAATAAATGCGCTATTTCTGTCAATTGGGAAGTAGTAATGGATTATACATAGAATAATCAGCAAAACTGAAAGAATAAAATGGAATTTTGTGGAGGTAAAATAAAAAATACTCCATTTTTTGCCGTCCCCAATCGCTTGGTAAAATAAAAAGCCAAGCGCAGTTCTGAATGAATAAAAAAGTGATATAATTATTGCCGTGTATCCTATTTTATTGAGTTGATATCCAAAAGGTTGAAAGTCGGTTACGTATTTCGGAACAATTGGTACGTATTGGGAAATAAGAACGCTTAAACTTAGTGCGGTGACAAGCGAAGTAATCATCCAGCTCGGAAGATTATTGCTGGAGTCGTAATATTTCTGCAGAAGAAAATCTTTAAGATTGGCTTCACGCTCTATCACATTCATCATAAAGATGTATAAAAAGAGACAGCCGATAAGGATAAAAACCACCCAATCATTATTTTCAGGTATTCTTACTTCGTTTTTAAAATTTTGTAATACAGGCAACGCAATATTTTTTGCAAAATTATCGATTATTTTGTTTAAAATAAAAAGCTTAAATAAACTATCTTTGCAAATTGAAATGAAAAAACTCGTCATAATTCCGACCTATAACGAAAAGGAGAATATAGAAAATATAATTTCCGCTGTTTTTGCATTGGAAGAAGAGTTTCATGTCTTAGTGGTAGACGATTCTTCGCCAGATAGAACGGCAGACATTGTAAAAGAACTTCAAAAAAAGTTTCCCCATACGCTTCATCTTTCTATAAGACATATTAAAGATGGCTTAGGAAAGGCATATATCCATGGTTTTAAATGGGCACTTCAAAACAATTATGATTACATTTTTGAGATGGATGCCGATTTTTCGCATGACCCCAAAGATTTACCTAAGCTTTTCGAAGCGTGCAAAAATGGAGATATGGCGGTCGGCTCACGTTATTCTAAAGGAGTGAATGTTGTCAACTGGCCTATGGGAAGGGTTTTGCTTTCTTATTTTGCCTCAAAATATGTGAGATTTATTTTAGGTCTTCCGATTCATGATACCACTGCAGGGTTTGTATGTTTTTCTAGAAAAACGCTAGAAGAAATAGGCTTGGATAATGTAAAATTGAAAGGATATGGTTTTCAGATTGAAATGAAATTCAGGGCTTTTAAAAAAGGTTTCAAAATCGTAGAAGTTCCTATTATTTTTACCAACAGAATTTTGGGTGAAAGTAAAATGAATGGTGGAATCATCCATGAAGCCGTATTTGGAGTTTTAAATTTAAAATGGAAATCAATAATCAACAGATTATGAAAAAACTGTTCTTTATTTTTATTTTAATGGGACTGTTGTCGTGCAACGAGTACATCGATAAACCAAAAAATCTTATTGATAAAACCAAGATGTCTGAGATTATTGCTGATTTGGCGATTAATGACCAGGTTATTTACTTGTATCCGGGAACCAATCTGGAAAGTGGGACACGGTTTATTCTGAAAAATCATCAGGTGAAAAACGAAGACTTTCTTGCAAGTTATCGATATTATATCATCAAACAGAAAATGAAGGGTATTGTAGAAGATGCCCAGAAAATTATTATAGAAAAAGATCCGAAGTCTGAAAAGAAAATTATAGGTGATGCTCCCTTGAAAGATGGAGAATTGCCAAAAGTGAAACTTGAAAAATAATAATGAAGTAATGCTTTCACGTAAAGCAGTTAAAATGTATAAGAATGAATTTTTTTAATATAGAAAAAACCTCAGAAAGTAAAGCGAGAGCAGGAGTTTTAACGACCGACCACGGAACTGTTCAAACGCCGATTTTCATGCCTGTAGGAACAGTTGCAAGTGTGAAAACCGTGCACCAAAGAGAAATAAAAGAAGATATTAAAGCTCAGATTATTTTGGGAAATACTTATCACTTATATCTTCGTCCGGGAATGGAAGTAATGGAAGCTGCAGGAGGTTTACATAAATTTATGAATTGGGACCTTCCGATTCTTACCGATTCAGGAGGTTTTCAGGTGTTTTCACTTTCAGGAAGCAGAAAAATGTCTGAAGAAGGGGTGAAGTTCAAATCTCATATTGACGGAAGTTATCATTTGTTTACTCCCGAAAAATCAATGGAAATCCAGAGACAGATTGGTGCTGATATTTTCATGGCATTTGACGAATGTGTTGCATATCCTGCACATTACAATCAGGTGAAAAAATCGATGGAAATGACGCATCGTTGGTTAAAAAGATGCATCGATTGGAACGAAAAAAATCCTGAATTATACGGTTACAAACAACGCTTTTTCCCAATTGTTCAAGGGTCTACTTATTCAGATTTAAGAAAAATTTCAGCAGAAGTAATTTCAGAAGCAGGAGCAGAAGGGAATGCAATTGGCGGACTTTCTGTAGGTGAACCTGAAGACGAATTGTACAGAATTACCAATGAGGTAACTGATATTTTACCAAAAGATAAACCAAGATATTTGATGGGAGTAGGTACTCCTTGGAATATTTTAGAATCAATCGGTTTGGGAATCGATATGATGGATTGTGTGATGCCGACCAGAAACGCTAGAAACGGAATGCTTTTCACTTGGCAAGGGGTGATGAATATGAAAAACGAAAAATGGAAGAAAGATTTTTCTCCGTTAGACGAGTTTGGGACAAGTTTTGTAGATCACGAATATTCTAAGGCTTATGTGCGTCATTTGTTTGTTTCTAAAGAATATTTGGGTAAACAAATTGCATCAATCCACAATCTTGCATTTTACTTAGATTTGGTAAAAGTAGCCAGAGAACATATCTTAGCAGGAGATTTTTACCAATGGAAAGACTCTGTGATTCCTGTATTAAGACAAAGGCTTTAAAATAAACAAGCTAAAGGATAACTTTGCTTAAAAATTGGATACAAAATCCATTAAATTTAAAAAAATAAAAACGCAGTAATGCTTAAAATAGTAGACGGATATATCGTAAAAAAATACCTTGGAACTTTTAGTTTCATGTTGATATTGCTGTCTATTGTGGTTTTGGTAATCGATGTTCAGCAGAAAATTCCAAGAATAGAAAAAGCAACTGAGATTGACCCGAAATTAGATTTAACCTACTTTCTGATCCACTTTTATCCTTATTGGATTATTAATTTGGTGATAACATTCTTGGCGATTCTTGTTTTTATATCGGTGATTTATTTTACTTCAAGAATGGCAAATAATACCGAGATTGTTGCGATTATAAGCAGTGGTGCCAGTTTTCACAGATTTGCAAGGCCTTATTTGCTAACTTCTCTGCTTATTGCTGCTATTTCTTTGACGGTGAATCACTTCGTTTTGCCTTGGGCAAATGTTAAGAAAAACCAGCTAGAAGCCTATACATACAATGCGGCCGCTAAAGAGAAGATCCTGGGAACAGCTCCGGTTTCTGCACAGCTCAGCAAAACGGAATATATATTCATTAATTCTTGGAATAAAAGAGAACAAAGAGGGTATGGATTCTTGTATCAGAAGTTTGATAAAGACCGAAGACTTATCTATGAGCTTAAAGCAACCGATGTTGTTTGGCAACAAGACAAAAAAAGTTTTTTACTGAATAGCTATTTAGAAAAAACCATCAATAAAGATGACTCAGAAAAGCTTGGGCAGGGTTTTGAGTTGAAAAAAAATTACGGGCAAGATCCTGAAGAGCTTTTTCCTAATGAGCTTTTAGGGCAGAATAAAACAACTCCCGATCTTATAAAATTTATTCAGCGTGAAAAAGAGAAAGGAAATAGCAACCTTAATTCTCACCTGAACGAGTTTTATCAGCGTACTTCAATGCCTGTTTCTATTATTATCTTAACGTTTTTGGCGCTTTCTCTTTCGTCACAAAAGAAAAGAGGAGGGTTGGGTATTAACTTGGCAATTGGTATTTCTTTGGCGTTTGTCTTTGTATTTTCATTTGAAGCCTTAAAAGTGGTTTCAGAGAATAAAAGTATGTCACCAGCATTGGCGATGTGGTTTCCGAATATTATATTCTTTCCCGTTACCTTGTTTTTATATCTAAAACGAGCCAATCAATAAAGCAGCTTTATTTCTTTGTGGTAAAAAGATTGTAGCCCAGATTCTTCCAGTTCTATCCAGATTTCACCATTTTCATCTGCATTTCTAATAATGCCATTTTGGCGTGTTTTATCTAATTCAAAAACAGAGATTTCATCTTTTTTGAATAAGTTTGAATTAAATTGAGCTAAAATTTCACCATCACTAGGGATATGAGTGAATTTCTCAATTAAGAATAAATGCAGATTTTCTGTAAATTCTTTTAAATTAAATGCTTCTCCGGTTTGGGTTAAAAGCGAGCCTGCATTAGAAATTTCATCAAACTTTTCTTGTAAAATGTTGATTCCGATTCCGATAATAAAATAATGTTCTTGATTGATTTTTTTCTTTTCAATCAATATTCCAACTACTTTTTTGTTTTTAACGATAATATCGTTTGGCCATTTTATTTTTACTATCTTTTCAGTCAGATTGGCAAGATAATTTTGTACAGCGATTGCGGTATAATAATTGAACAAGAAATCCGAGTGATTAATGCAGGAGGTTTTTATGGCCAATGTATAAGCAAGATTCTGTTCTGCTACTGATGCCCAGGAGTTTCCGTACTGTCCCCGCCCTTTTATTTGATTAAATGTATAAAGACCAATAAAATTGGATGGCGGATAAAGTAAAACTTCAGTTATTTCGTCATTAGTAGAAGAACACGTGTTGCGGTAAAATAGCTCACTCATTTAAGAAAACTTTAAGACATTAAAAGGCTAAAAGTAAGGCTAAAGTAAAAGAAAAACAATAAATTTGCAGATTATAGTATATTTTAATGGATAAAACAGCAGAAAAGCAAGCGCTAATAGATAAAATTGTAGAGGCAATTCAAGACGTAAAAGGTGAAGACATTATGATTTTTGACCTTACTAAAATTGAAAACTCAGTTGCAGAAACTTTTATAATTTGTAGCGGAAACTCAAATACACAAGTTTCAGCATTAGCAGGAAGTGTAGAAAAAAAGGTAAGAAACGATCTTCAAGATAGACCTTGGCATGTAGAAGGTACAGAAAACTCAATGTGGGTATTGGTAGATTACGTTTCTGTGGTAGTACATATTTTCCAAAAAGAAACTCGTGAATATTACGATATTGAAGAACTTTGGGGAGATGCACAAATCACAAGGATAGAAAGTGAAGTATAAATTTTAAAAGTAATAAATGAATAATAAAGGATTTAACTGGTTTTTCCCTGTCATGATCATAGCATTAGTGCTATTTTTTATCGCCACTTCTATGGGTGACAACAGTGCAAAATCTATCGATGAAGATTCATTCTTCAAAGAGATGCAGGCTGGGAAGATTCAGAAAGTGTTGATAGACAAGCAAAAACAAAATGCTGAAGTTTATTTAACAAAAGCTGCGAAGACGGAAACGGTAAAAGCTCAAGATAAAAGCTCAAACCCATTCTCTTCATTGGGGATGACTCCAAAAGCAGATTATACACTTAAATATGGTGATTTACAGTTGTTTTTGTCAAAGTTTGAAACTTTGAAAGCTGAAAATCCCGCTTTGAAAACAACCAAAGATTATGCGGAAGGGGAGAGCCCATTAATGAGCATTCTTATTCAGGCATTAATTTGGATTACAATTTTAGGTCTTTTCTATTTTATTCTTTTCAGAAAAATGGGCGGCGGTGGCGGTCCTGGCGGACAAATTTTCTCTATCGGAAAATCTAAAGCTAAACTTTTTGATGAAAAAGAAAAAATTCAAACAACATTTAAAGATGTTGCAGGTTTAGAAGGGGCAAAAGAAGAAGTACAGGAAGTTGTAGATTTCTTGAAAAATTCTGAAAAATACACCAAATTGGGAGGTAAAATTCCTAAAGGTGTACTTTTGGTAGGTCCTCCGGGAACAGGTAAAACTTTATTGGCAAAAGCCGTAGCAGGTGAAGCTAAAGTTCCGTTTTTCTCACTTTCAGGTTCAGATTTTGTTGAAATGTTTGTTGGGGTAGGAGCGTCAAGAGTAAGAGATTTGTTTGCGCAGGCAAGAGCAAAATCTCCGGCAATTATCTTCATCGATGAGATTGATGCCATTGGTAGAGCAAGAGGTAAAAATAACTTCTCTGGCGGAAACGACGAAAGAGAAAATACCCTAAACCAACTTCTTACAGAAATGGATGGTTTTGGTACCGATGTCAACGTTATCGTAATGGCAGCGACCAACAGAGCAGATATTTTAGATAAAGCATTAATGAGAGCGGGTCGTTTTGACCGTTCAGTTTATGTTGACCTTCCAGAATTGCATGAAAGAAGAGAGATTTTTGATGTTCATTTAAAGAAAATCAAATTAGACGACAATATAGACAGAGAGTTTTTATCGAAGCAAACCCCTGGTTTCAGTGGAGCAGATATTGCCAATGTTTGTAACGAAGCTGCACTTATTGCAGCGAGAAACAGCCACGAATCGGTTACTAAACAAGATTTCCTTGATGCAGTAGACAGAATTATTGGTGGTCTTGAAAAGAAAAATATGGCAATCAAGCCTTCTGAGAAAAGAAGAGTAGCCTTCCACGAAGCAGGTCACGCGACAATTTCTTGGTTGGTAGAGCACGCTTCACCGCTTCTTAAAGTAACGATTGTTCCGAGAGGGAAATCTTTAGGAGCAGCATGGTATCTTCCGGAAGAAAGACAATTGTCTACGACTGAGCAGATGCTAGACGAAATGTGTGCTACTTTAGGAGGAAGAGCTGCAGAGCAGGTAATCTTTGATAATATCTCTACAGGTGCCCTTTCTGATCTTGAAACGGTAACAAAAAGAGCTCAGGCGATGGTAACCATCTACGGATTGAGCCCAAATATTGGAAATATTTCTTACTACGATAGTTCAGGTCAGTCTGAATACAATTTTGGTAAGCCTTATTCTGAAGCAACAGCTTCTAAGATTGATGCCGAAATTAAAGGTATAATCGAAAACCAATACGAGAGAGCGGTAAGAATTCTTACGGAGAATAAAGATAAATTGAATGCTTTAGCAAATAAACTGTTAGAGAAAGAGGTTATCTTCCGTGAAGATCTTGAAGATATCTTCGGCAAAAGAGCTTGGGACCCGGAATTGACAGAAAAACCGGTAACCAATACAATCCCTATTGTTGAAAAAGAAGAGCAGCCAATCGAAGAAGAAGTGAAGGACAGTGAAATTCAAGCTCCTGAAAGTTCTACTCAGATCTAAAATATCCTAATAGGATTTAAAATAACTCCCGGCGAATAATCTATTTGTCGGGTTTTTTGTTATTTAAACTATATTCTTAGACGGATTATAATTATATTTTCTATTTTTGTATTAAGTTGACTAAAAATATACTAAGTTGAGTTTATTTAAAAGAATTGTAAGCAAACTAACCAACCAGCCCGAAGAAGATACGAAGCAGAGTCTGGAAAAGCTTGGAGATTCGCTGAAAAATGCAGATCTCGACTACAAGTTTGCGCAATTATTTACGCATTCTGGTGGCTTTTTCAACTATTGTGCCGATGAAGCAGAAGCATTGCAGACCTTAAACCAGATTTTGAAAATCGAGGGTATTACCTCTGTGTTTTGCTGTGATAAAGATCTTCAGGGTTTTTTGAATGTAATAAAAACAAACAATACTCCAGAGTTGGAATCGGGTAATGATGCCGCTTTTATCTCATGCGAATATCTTATTGCGTACGATGGCAGAATTATGTTGTCGCACAATAACATCCTGCACTATCATTCTTCAAGACTTCCGGGTAAAATTATTATTATGGCAAACGTCTCTCAGATTGTCAATAACCTTAATGACGCAATGGGGAAGATAAAACGTACCGGAAATATCAAAAACCTTACTTCAATCAGCGGAAACCACTCTAAGCTGGATGCTGCTGCAAACAATAATACGAAGCTATTTTTACTCTTAATAGAGGATTAGCATCGCTTTCTAAATTTTTATATTTTGGACAAAAACCTTATTCAGAGAACAATTTCAGGGCTGGTCTACGTAGCCGTCATATTTCTTTGTGCAACACCTTTTGGAGCACAGCTCTTAGACTCGGTTTCTCCGGGGCTCGTTCAGCAGCAATATTTGTATTATGGCTTAATCACCTTTCTTTTATTGGTTGGAACATGGGAATGTATGAAAATTATGAAATTCGGAGATGGCTATGAAAAATGGGTCGTATTTCCGCTCGTACTCTTTATCTTCTATGTTTTCTCTAAAAGATACTTTCAGCATGGGTTTTATTTTGACTTCAGACTGTCGGAAATCTTGGCAATTTCATTAACGCTTATTGCCGTAATTACACTTTTTAAATTCTCAAACGAACTGTACATCGACAGCGGAAAACTTATTTTTACCGTAATCTATGTCGCACTACCGTTTTCTTTTGCTTTAGGTTTGCCTAAATATTCTTCTATTGACAATACGTTTTCACTGGAAGTTATTTTCTTATTTATTCTGATTTGGAGCAGCGATACCTTTGCCTATCTTGTCGGGAAATTCTTTGGAAAACATAAAATGGCTCCTACAATTTCACCTAAAAAAACCTGGGAAGGTTATATTGGTGGTGTTGTTTTAACATTAGTATTGTCTTATTTTGTAGAGCAGTATCAACCGCAGCTTCGTGGAAACTGGATGGTTGTAGGCTTTCTAATTGCAGCATTCGCGCCTTTGGGAGATTTGGTAGAAAGCCAGCTGAAAAGAAATTTTGGGGTAAAAGACAGCGGAAACATCATTCCGGGGCACGGTGGCGTATTAGATAGGCTTGATAGTTTTTTAATCTGCGTTCCTGTCGTATATTTGTACTTTATTTTAGAAAAATTTATTTAAACTTATATTATTGTTATGCTTCACAAAGCGTGTAGACCATAACAAACAACAATTACTATCATTATGAAATTACATAAAGAGTCGAAAGGAACCATTACGGTAGCAACTATACTTTTCGCAATTATTGCAGCGGCATCTATTTATTTTCTCGAAATGTGGTCACTTTTGATCATTGTACCTTTATTAGTTATTTACAGTTTGGTATTTTGGTTCTTTAGAGTTCCAAACCGTGATATTTTAGATCATGTAGAGAATGTAATTGCTCCGGTAGACGGAAAGGTAGTAATGATTAAAGAAGTAGAAGAAGATGAGTTTATCAAAGGTAAAGCAATTCAGGTTTCTATTTTTATGTCTCCATTAAATGTTCATATTTGTAGATATCCGGTTTCTGGGGAGGTTATTTATAAAAAATATCATCCAGGAAAATATTTGGTGGCTTGGCACGAAAAGTCGTCTACAGAAAACGAAAGAACGACTGTTGCGGTACAAAGCTTAACCAATCATAAAGTAGTGTTCAGACAAATTGCAGGATATGTAGCAAGAAGAATTGTTTTCTATTGTAATCCTGGAGACAATGCAAAAGCAGGACATGAATTCGGGTTCATTAAATTCGGTTCAAGAATGGATGTTTTCTTGCCACTTGATACCGAAATTATCTGTAAAATAGGTGATATTACTAAAGGCGGAATCGATGTGATTGCTAAAATGAAAGATTAATATTTAATCAAAATATATAAAGACTGTTTCGAAAGAAGCAGTCTTTTTTGTTTTGTATGAAGAATATTTAGAAGGTGATTCTTTTATGCTTAGGTTATGCTCATGATGGTCAAGGTTGATGATTTAATAAAATGGTAAACTGCTATTACTTTGGTTTTATTTTTATTAAATTTTGATTTATTTTAAAGAAACTGTAATTTATTGATACTCATCAGGTGCTTTAAATGGTTTTGGTGTTGTTTTAATTGTTATTTTTGGTGCGAAATCAAAAAATATAATTTTTAAAATGAAAAAAATTCTACTTCCTTTATTGGTATTCACAGGGCTTTTCAAAATGCAGGCTCAGACAAACATCAATGTATTTTCGCAAATCGTTTTTTATGATGGTTACGCTGCAAATGTTTCCAATCCGGTTCCTGCCAATACAATAAGGCTTGCTAATTACAGATATGCGAAAAAATTAACGGATGCCGAGCTGAATTCTTTTCAGAATAAAATTACCATGAATGTTACCATTGGAGCTTTATGTGATAATTATGATAGAATTGGAGGAGTGCATTTGGCTTTAGTTCCAAAAAATCAAGCGACTTATACTTTAAGTGATACCGAAGTGAAAAGAATTGAAATTGGAAGATACATTACACCGTTTATGAATAAAAATATTTCTCCTACATCAGTTCCTTATACGTATGCAGTTGATAATTTATATAGTGTTTTCAGTAATACTGCTTTAAGAAATACTTACGATATGTATGTAGAGCTTGATGTTTTTGGTGTTCCTTATGCTGCCAATACTCAGGTTGCAGGTTGCTCTGGAAGAAATGATGTTTTTGCAGGAACACTTGATTTTGTTACTTCTAATGACCCTGCAATTACAACTTCTTATAATAATTTACTTCCATTATTAGATTCAAATGAACTTAATAATTACAATAATACAGACCAAGCAGGTCAAACAGTAAGATTGGTGAATTTTTCTCTGAACCAAAGTACCGATAATGCCAAATTCTTTGTTGTTACTACACCGCATGGTGCTGGTTCGGGAGGAGAGGAGTATGTGAGAAGGCAGAACTTTATTTCTTTAGACAATGCTCAGGTTTTAACCTTTACTCCCGGTGGAAAATCTTGCGAGCCCTACCGAATGTACAACACACAGGGAAATGGTATTTATGGAGCAAACGCACAAAACCAATCTTGGTGGACCTCTTGGAATAATTGGTGTCCCGGAGATTCTGTACCTATCAGAAGTTTTACCGCAGCATCACTTTCTGCGGGAAGTCATACTATAAAATATGAGGTTCCGACTGCAGTTTTCAACGGGCAAGACGGAAGAATTGTACTTTCTATGTATATGCAAAGTTCTAATCAGTTTTTGTCTGTAAAAGATGTATCAACGGTTGATGTTTCTGTTTACCCTAATCCTACAGCTGATTTTGTCAATATTAAGTCTGATAAAAAAGTAAAAACGATTGTTATTTATTCTTTAGACGGAAGAAAATTAAATGAAGTCAAAGATTCCAAAATCAATCTTACTGCTTATCCTTCAGGAACGTATTTGCTGGATGTTACATTAGATGGAGGTGCTCAGTTTAAGCATAAAGTAATCAAGAAATAATTGAAGTAGATGAAAGAAAATAGAAAATAGAGAAAAGACTTACAATCTGGCATTTATATTTAATCATTCATATCAACAGAAACGAGAAGCCAATTGGTTTCTCGTTTTTATTTGATGTATTGTTTTACTTCTTTAATTAGGCTTAAAATTAATTCAACAGGCAAATCCTCATTTTCCTCAATTAAAAGGATTTTAAACTTCTTTCTGCCTTCACTGATGAGTAGCGGATGGTTCAGTCGGTCACCATGATAAAAACTAATGTAGTGTTTTTTATGCTTTTTGCTGTAATAAAAATAGCAGAGCATTTTCTTTTTAAACTTAAAAAACGGGAGCCCAAAACTCAAAGTTTCTGTAATATTTTCGGGGTCAGATTCTAAAATATTTTTCCGTAAAAACAAAAGAGTACTTCTTGCAGGCTCATCGATTCTGTAGAAGTACTCTTGTATAGGATTCATTTTAAATTGAATTTAAAAATGATTTAGTCAAAATTTTGAAGCTCTACCAGCTTGTGGTAAGTTCCCTGTTTTGCCATAAGTTCAGGGTGGCTTCCTTGTTCTACAATTTCACCTTTTTCCATAACAACAATCCAGTCTGCTTTTTGGATGGTAGAAAGTCGGTGAGCAATCACAAGCGAAGTTCTATTTTCCATCATTTTTTCAAGGGCATCTTGTACAAATTTTTCAGATTCTGTATCTAAAGCAGAAGTCGCTTCATCCAAAATCATAATCGGTGGGTTTTTCAGAACCGCTCTGGCGATAGAAACTCTTTGTTTCTGTCCTCCTGAAAGCTTTCCTCCATCGTCTCCGATATTCGTATCATAACCATTTGGAAGCTGAGAAATAAATGAATCTGCGTTGGCAATTTTTGCGGCAGCGATTACTTCATCTCTTGTCGCTTCAGGTTTACCCATCAAAATATTGTTGTAAACGGTGTCATTAAACAATACAGATTCTTGGGTTACCATTCCTAAAAGTTTTCTGTACTCACTGATTTTTAAATGCTTAATGTCGGTATCATCAATTAAGATTTGTCCTTCAGAAACATCATAAAAACGGGCTAAAAGATTGGCAATTGTAGTTTTACCACTTCCACTTTGCCCGACCAATGCAACGGTCTTTCCTTTCGGAATGATAAGATTAAAATTCTTTAGAATTAAATTAGATTTATCATAATAGAAACCGATATTTTTAAACTCTATTTGCTTATCAAGAGTAGAAATAGAAACTGGTTCTGCAACTTCTTCAATTTTTACATCAGCTTCAAGAATCTCCAAAACTCTGTGTAAAGAAGCTTCTCCTTTTTGAACATTAGAAATAGAAGCTGATAAACTTTTTACAGGAGGTAAAATCTGGAAGAACATTCCTAAAAATACCAAAAAGTCTTCCGGAGCAATACTGTGATCTACAATAATTTGTTTTCCACCATACCAGGCGATGATTAAGAAAGTAACAGATCCTAGAAATTCGCTTATGGGTGAAGCTAATTCTTTTTTTCTACCCAATCTTATCGAGCTGTTGATCCATTTTTGCATAGAGCCCATGAATCGGTTATCCATAATTTTCTCAGCGCTGAAAATTTTAATCACTTTTGATGATTTTAAGGTTTCATCAACGATTGAGAAAATAGTTCCCATTTCATTTTGAGCTTCGTGAGAGTCTTTTTTAAGACTTTTTCCGATGAGCGCAATCATAGTTCCCATTACCGGTAAAACCAAAAGAGAGAAAAGTGTAAGTTCCGAACTCAGCCAAAAAAGACTGATTAAGGTACTGATTAACATAAATGGAGCGTTGATTAAATCAACTAAGCTTCCTAAAATGTTTCCTTCAACTTCACCAACGTCATTTGACATACGAGACATCATATCGCCTTTTCTGCTGTCTGTAAAAAATGAAACAGGCAAAGCCAACACCTTGCGGTACATTTCACCTCGAAGGTCTTTGGTAACCCCAACACGGTAATTAATCAAAAGGTAAGAGCCTAAATATCTGAAAATATTTCTCAGTAAAAACATAAACGCTGTGATAACGCAAAGCCATGCTAAAACATTTAATGTACCATAAGCATCAACTAACGTCTGAATGTAATAATTAGAATATGACTTCAGATAAGTAAATAAATCGACAAGTTCTCCCGAATATACAGGAGCGGCGGTAAATTTTTGACGTTTAATAGTTCCAAAAAGCATTCCCAGAACGGGCAATATTGTTCCTAAAGAAGCAATCTGAAATAAAGAATAGAGAAGGTTGAAGAATAAACTTCCGTAAATATATTTCTGATGCGGACGTGCAAATTTTAGTATTTTTTTATATTCGTTCATTAAATAAAATTGGATAGCAAAATTAATTAAAATATAATGATAAGACGTCTTTAATCGAATTTTACTTTATCATTATATTTTGGGGTGAAATTTTTGGGGCTCAATTTCTCCAAAGTTTTTGCAAAGTTATTGATAATCTGCGTCATGTTTTCAGAATTTACGATGCTCATATCATCATTTGCCTGATGGTAATGAGTAATTTTGCTCATGTCTGCAGTAGAAATAGAGTGTGCAATAATTTTCTTTTTTACAAAACTTACGTTGTCTGATCTGTAAAACAATTGTTGTTTAGCATAAGGGTCTGGATGTATTTTTAAACCATTCACCGCATTTTTATTAAATAATTCGTCAAGGTCAGAAAACTCATCACCGGTAATGAATACTGTATTTTTTCCAAATTCTGCTTCTGTTGCTACCATTTCAAAATTAAATAAAGCTGAAAGATTATTGTAAATAGGGTCTAAATTTTTATCCTCAGAAATAGCAATTGAGCCCAGCATTCCTTTTTCTTCTCCATTAAAAGCCATGAAAACCATTGAGAATTCAGGTTTTTTATTTTTGAAATAATCAGCAATACCTACTAATGTTGTAATTCCGCTTGCATCGTCATCGGCACCGTTATAAATATTGTCATCAGATTTATTGTTGACTCCAATGTGGTCAAAGTGTCCTGAAAATCCCAAAAACTTTTCAGACTTTCCTTTTTTAATTCCACAAACGTTGTAAGCTATTTTTCCTTTATAATTAAAAGGAACGAGATAAGATTTTCCGGTACAATATTCTAAATTGTTTTCTTTAAAAAGCTGAGCGATATATTCTGCCGCTTTATCATTTTCGGGAGTTCCTATTTCGCGACCTTTCATTTCATCAGAAGCTAGAGTAGAAATTACGGTTCTTACTCTTTGTTCAGAAACATCTTGTGCAAAAGCCGATGCCGAAAAAAGTGAAAGTAAAAGGTAGGTTAGTTTTTTCATAAATTAGATTTATTCGTTTAATTATAAACGAATATGTCGTAATTTTATATGAAATGTTGCAGAGAACTATTAAAATATTTGTATTCTCACAGATTTTATTTTAATTATCTGAAAAATCGGTGTGATGAGTTGGAGTTTTACATCCTGCATCTAGTTTTTGTAACGAATGCACGAATTTTATTTAAATATTTTAAAAAGGCATTCGTTTATTCTCACTTCAATCATCTGTGAAAATCTGTGAAATTTGTGGGAACAAGCAAAAAAAAAAACAGCCTCTAAAAAGAAGCTGTTCTTACTCAAAAAAAATCATTGTTAGGTTATCGCAGTCTGTCTACAGATTTTACGAGCCTCTCATCTTTTTTGATAAAAATATTTGCCAAAAACAAACATATTACCGCAATTAATGGGAAAACCGGCTCAATACCCTTCTCAGGAAAATCTATTCCTCCGGATAAGTTTTGTACCCAGTACACCAATACACCAATCAACAAAACGTTTATAATAATGCTGATGTTATTCAGCAAGATTTGTCTTTTTCTGTTTTTAAAACTGAACAAACTCAATGCTCCTACAAAAACTAAAACAATTGATGCAATGCTTACAATCGGAGTTTTTCCGAAAACATCTACATCCTGCCCTGTAATATATAGAAAAGCTGCGGCCAAAACCGAGAGCAAAATCCAAATAGTCTGTATTCTTTGTAACATAGAATTTTAAATTCAGCAGCAAAAATAACATAAATTTTGCACAATTCAAAAATAAGTGTAGATTTGCAACATACAATGTACTTGAAAACAAAAGTCACCCGACTTACTTTTCTTACTCACAACTAATTACATTTTACTTTATATATGTTTAACATAGAAACGTTAAGGTCAAAATCTGTAACGGAATTGACTAAAATCTTAAAAGATTTGGGCGTTAAGGTTGCAAGAACCAGCAATGATAATGATAAGATTTTTGCTATTCTAGATTTTCAGGCTTCCAACCCTAAAGTTACAAAAGATTACTTCAATACCTCAGAAACACCGACTGCTGTTACAGAAGAACAGCCGGCGGAGAAGGTAGTAACAAAACCAGCTCCTAAAAAAGCTGCTCCCAAGAAAACTGTAAAACCTAAAGTGGAAACAGCAGCGGAGCCAAAAGAAACTCCGCCTGTAAAAGCACCGGAAGTTATCGAAATACCGGAAGCTACCAAAGTAGAAGCCAAAGCAGAAGAAATTCCTGCGGAAGAGGCGAAAGCTGAAGCTCCGAAAAATACTCCAGAAGAAAAAACAGCGTCTCCTAACAACAGACAAAAAAGAAAAAGAGTTTTACCTCCTGCAACGAATAGTGAAATTGAAGTGCAAGGAACTATAGAACTTCCTTTAAATATAGATTCTCAGCCAAGTGCACCAGCACCAGCTAAAGAAGAAAGACCTAAAAGACCACAACAAGGTCAGCCACAGCAAAATCAAAAAGGTCAAAACCATCCACAGCAAAATAGTGGAAATTCTCAAAACCGGAATCAAAATAATCCGAACCAAAATCCTAATCAAAACCAAAACCCGAATCAAAATCAGAATAGGCAGCAACAGCATCATTCTGAGAGACATGAGGAGCAGCATGAGCCGAAAAAAGAGTTCAGCTTCGATGGTATGGTTAGTATTGAAGGGGTTTTAGAAATTTTACCAGATAACTACGGATTTTTACGTTCATCAGATTTCTCTTATATTTCTTCACCAGATGACGTGTATGTTTCGACCGCACAGATTAGAAATTTTGGATTAAAAACGGGTGATACCGTAAGAGGAATTGTAAGACTTCCAAAAGAAGGTGAAAAATATTTTTCATTACTAAAGCCTACTGAGGTAAACGGTCGTGATTTAGCATTTATTAAAGATAGAGTTGCTTTTGAATATCTTACGCCATTATTTCCAGAAGAGAAATTTAACTTGTCTGGAGATAACTCTACGATGTCAACAAGAATCGTCGATTTATTTGCACCCATCGGAAAAGGGCAGAGAGCGATGATTGTTGCTCAGCCAAAAACCGGTAAGACGATGTTGTTGAAAGATATTGCCAATTCTATCGCTGCCAACCACCCAGAAGTTTATATGATGGTACTTTTAATAGACGAACGTCCTGAAGAAGTTACCGATATGGAAAGAAGTGTAAATGCAGAGGTAATTGCTTCTACATTTGATGAAGCGGCAGATAAACATGTGAAAGTTGCTAATTTAGTTTTAGCAAAAGCTCAAAGAATGGTAGAATGTGGTCATGACGTAGTGATTCTTTTAGATTCAATTACAAGATTGGCAAGAGCTTATAATACCGTAACTCCTGCGTCTGGAAAAGTTCTTTCTGGTGGTGTTGATGCAAATGCTCTACACAAGCCAAAAAGATTCTTCGGAGCTGCAAGAAAAATTGAAAACGGAGGGTCGCTAACGATTGTGGCAACCGCTTTAATTGATACAGGTTCTAAAATGGATGAAGTTATTTTTGAAGAATTCAAAGGTACCGGAAACATGGAGCTCCAATTAGACAGAAAAATTGCCAACAGAAGAATTTATCCTGCAATTGATTTAATTTCTTCAAGCACAAGAAGAGATGATTTATTACTTGATGAAGTAACTTCGCAGAGAATGTGGATTTTCAGAAAGTATCTTTCAGAGATGAATCCTATCGAGGCAATGGAATTTGTAAGCAAAAATATCAGAGGAACTCGTAATAACGAAGAGTTTTTGATGTCGATGAACAGATAATAAGGTATTTACCTATAAAATATAAAAGCAGTCAAAATTTTGACTGCTTTTTTTGTTAGCTTCTTTTAATCCATTCATTATCTATCTTACGAAAGCGCATAAATCGTGGAATACAATTTTTATCGCCACTATTTTTACATTTTTGATAGTAAATAATTGCTTTCTCGCCAAACTTGTCGATGATGGGTCTGCTTAAAGTAATTTTAATAAATAACTACCTTTTTGTTATTATCAATGTTAAAGATTTATTAAAGTAATCTTCAATTTTTGATAATGGCTTGAATATTGGCTAACTTTGAATCATAACATTAAAAATAAACTTATGTCATTTGAATTACCAAAATTAGGATATGCTTACGAAGCTTTAGAGCCAACAATTGATGCAAAAACAATGGAAATCCACCATTCAAAACATCACCAAGCATATGTTGATAACTTAAATAAAGCAATCGAGGGAACAGACCTTGAAGGATTGACTATTGAAGAAATCTGCAGAACAGCTGTTGAAAAACCAGCAGTAAGAAATAACGGTGGAGGTCACTTCAATCACTCTCTTTTCTGGGAAATTTTAACTCCAGGTGGAAGCAAAGAGCCTGTAGGAAGCGTAAAAGCTGCTATCGAAAATTATGGTGGTCTTAAAAAATTCAAAAATGATTTTTCTGAGGCAGCTAAAACAAGATTTGGTTCAGGATGGGCTTGGTTGGTAAAAAATGAAGATGGTTCTGTTTCTGTAACGTCTACTCCAAATCAAGACAACCCATTAATGCCGGTTGCTGATTCAAAAGGAACTCCGGTTTTAGGATTGGATGTTTGGGAGCATGCTTATTATTTGAACTACCAAAACAGAAGACCTGATTATGTGTCTGCGTTCTTCGATGTAGTAAACTGGGATAAAGTTGAAGAATTATTCAACAAATAATCTTTAGATTATTGTAAATATAAAAGGTTCAGAAATTTTCTGAACCTTTTTTTGTTATCTGAATATATCACTTGCTCCGAGTCCATTCATTCTCAGTTTGTATTTCCAATTTACATATACGAAAACCTGATATAGTTTATACTCAAACTTAATTCCGTACTGTTCTCTTGGGTCATAATCTATGGATGATTCAATAATATGTCGATATTTCCCAGACATAAAATAAGAATTCCATTCGTTGACTAAAATTCTATTTCGGCTTTTTAAATTGGCTTCAGTATATTGATTCATTGGTCTTGCGATGGCATTCATAAAGTAATCAAACTGAGTGTCGATTACGATTAAATCCCATTCTCCATCTTCATTTTTTGAAGGTTTCATTGCGGAATCTTCCTTTTCGTTTTTAGGATTGACTTGTGCAAATGATTGTAAGGGAATGAGAATTAAAAGTGATATGGTAATTAAATTTTTCATATGCAGGTGTTTATTGTTTTTTATTTGTTGTTTGTATTTAAATATTAGTCATGGCGATTTCATAATGAATGATTTATACAAAAAAAGCACTCCAAATAGAGTGCCTAATTTTATTTTTTGATATGTTCTTTCTGGAGAATTGATACCGCAGGGAAGTGGTCGCTGTAACCGCCAGTAAATCGGTCGCCGTCCCAAGAACGGAGTGGGTAGCCTTTCCACTGTCCTTCTTTATTTACTAAATAAGAAGGAGCGTAAATTTCTGCCTTGAAAATAGAATAAGTAGGAGTAAGTTTCTCTGGAGAATAAAGGTTTTTAGAGACTATAATCTGGTCAAATAAGTTGGGGGCATCTCTATAGGCTAAAGAGGCAACTCCTGCTTTATATAATTTGTACATTAAATTATAATAAGGAGTTTTATCAGATAAGTCTGAAGGGTTTTCTACTGCTCCTAAATGTTTTTTCAAACTTGGGCTTACTGGGTCATCATTGTAATCTCCCATTGAAATTAGTTTGATGCCTGGATATTCTACAGATAATTTATCCATTTCAGCTTTCAAAACAGCTGCTGCAGCGTTTCTTCTTGGTTGTGAAGCTGCTTCACCACCACTTCTTGAAGGCCAGTGATTCATAAAAACGGCAATTTTTTCACCATCTAAAAGCCCTATCGCAACCAAAACATCTCTGGTGTATTGTCTTCTTCCGTCTTCGTTGTAGACTTTTATTTCTTTAGTATAAGAATTTTGAACGACAAATCTGTTTTTCTGATAAATGATTGCAATGTCAATTCCTCTCGCATCATACGAATTGTAATGCACGATACCATAATTGCTTTTCGCTAACGCTGGTTGCTTAATAAGGTCTTCAATTACTTGTCTGTTTTCTACTTCGATTAAACCGCAAATTGCAGGGTTGTCATTAGTATATTGTCTTCCAAGCTCTGAAATTACTTTTGCTTCGTTAGCTAGTTTTTGGTTGTAATATTTAGTTCCCCATCTTTTTGGGCTGTTTGCCGTAAAATCTGTTGCTAAAATCTGATGACGAATTACTTTTTTTCCTACCAAAAGCTCATTGCTCCATTCTCCTTTGTAGTCTTCTGTAGTTTCTAAAAATTTTAGAGAATCAATAGGTACGCTTCTGTGAAATTTGGGATTAGAAAAAGGAAGGGTTCCGTCAATATAGTCTGCAGATGCAATGGTATCCCAGAGGTTTTCTACATTCAGGAAAGCTACAGCTGCTCTTTTAACTTGTTTTTGTTGAGAAAAACCAAAATTAAAACACAATACCGCAAAAATGATAAAATATTTTT
This sequence comes from Chryseobacterium turcicum, assembly GCF_021010565.1. NCBI lineage: Bacteria > Pseudomonadati > Bacteroidota > Flavobacteriia > Flavobacteriales > Weeksellaceae > Chryseobacterium > Chryseobacterium turcicum. The sequence continues at coordinate 1,042,289 of NZ_JAJNAY010000002.1, read as the reverse complement.
TCATGTTTTTAAAAAATTCAAAAAATTGAGGGGCTAAAATTACAAATTTTTAATACATCTATATGTTAAATTGTCGTAACAACTCTTTTTTGAATTTCAACTCTAAAGCTTGTTTTTTTTAGGACAATTGGTGTTTGTTAACAATAATTAATAGAATGAAATGCTGAAAGTGTTTTAGTTATTGAAAATAATCCTAAATTTGTTGCCCCTTAAATAAAGAAGGTGAAAAAAATAAGTTTATTATGATTAAAAAACTATCCCTAATCTCTTTGTTTACACTATTACCTGCATCCTATTACTTTGCGCAAACTACTGTTTTTGCATATGTTAAAGGTCAGGATGGTAAGCCGGTAGAAAGAGCAGAGGTTGATCTAGAACAATCTGTTGATGATGTAACTGCTGATAAAATCGGTTACTTCCAGTTTGTAGATTTAAAGCCAGGACACTATCTTATTACCGTTACAAAACCAAATTTTGAGTCTAAGATTCTAAAGTTTGATGTAACTGCTGATGAGAAGAGAAAAGACTTAGGTGTTATTGTACTAAATAATAGTTTGGGAACAGATGCCGGAGTTGTTGTGATTGATGATTCTGCAAGCGATACCGAAGATGGTGGTTCTTCAATGCAGCCTACTGTGGGGCTTTTGAGTTCAGGTAGAGATGCATTTCAAAATGTTTCTGCTTTTGAATTGGGAGCTTATTGGTTTAGGCCAAGAGGGGTAGATAACCGTTTTGAAGATGTAATGTTCAACGGTGTTTCGATGTCTAAAAATGATGACGGAAGAATCGACTTCAACAATTGGGGAGGGCTGAATGATGTCACGAGATATCCTTACGAAAATGTAGATAATATTACACCTTCAGAATATGCTTTTGGTAATTTGGGAGGGGTTGCTTATTATAATACAAGAGCTTCTTCTTACAGAAAACAAACATCTTTGGCCTATTCATTTACCAATAGAAGTTATTTGCACAGAGCAATGGCAACTTATTCTTCAGGAATGAGCAAAAGTGGTTGGGCGTTTACATTCTCAGGAAGCAGACGATGGGGTGATAATGCAATTATCGATGGTGTTTACCAGGATGCTTACGCTTATTTTGCTTCAGTTGAGAAAAAATTCAGTGAGCGACACTCTATTAACTTTACTGGTTTTGGTTCTCCTACCTACAGAGCATCAAACTCGCCAAATACTCAGGAGGTTTATGACATAATGGGTAAAGATTACAACTCATATTGGGGATGGCAAGATGGTGAAAAGAGAAACTCGAGAATCAGAAAAGTATTTGAACCAATGTTTATGCTTACTGATTATTTAAAAATTGGTAAAAATTCAAACTGGATAAATACCGTTTCTTATCAAATCGGAAGTGATGCAAGAAGTAGACTGGATTGGTTCCATGCTGCAGATCCAAATCCTACTTATTACAGAAAATTACCAAGTTATGGTCTTTTAACTGCTGACGAATTCAGAGCACAATCACAAATCGATTGGAACTATTTATATAATACTAATCGTCTGAACCTTAACAATATGGATGGATCAGAAAAAGGCGCTTCATATAGTTTGGTTGAAGATGTAAATAAAGATAAAACGTTCAACTGGGCGTCTCACTTTGATGCAAGATTAAAGGAAAATTGGAAGTTGAATATCAATTTTAATTTTCAAAACTTAAATTCGGATAACTTTAGAAGAGTTAAAGATTTATTAGGTGCTAATTATGCTAATAATCTTAACCCTTTTAATAACGATGCGCGCTATAACATTGATGATGAAAACTATAAAGTAAGAGAAGGAGATAGAACGCAATATTCTTATCAACTTCATAAAAATCATTATACTTTAAACGTTTCTACAGAGGTTGATTTCAACAAATTTAATATTGTAGCATCTATTTTCTCTTCATATTCTGAAGCTTACAGAAATGGTGATTACCGAAGTGGAATCGCTGAATTTGCAAATAATTCTAAAGGTAAAAGTGCTGTTTATGATGCTTTGGATGCAGGTATTAAAGGTAAAATTACGTATAAGATTAATGGTAAAAACTTTATTGTTTACAACGGGGCTTTCTTTAGTTTAGCGCCAACGTTTAACGAATTGTATATCAACCCGAGAGCGGTAGATTATTTAACTCCTGGAGTTAAAAATCAGGTGATTAACTCAAACGATTTGAGCTACATCATGAGAGGGCAAGTTTTAAAATTAAGACTATCAGGTTACTATACAACAATTAGTAATTCAACAGAAATTTCAAGGTATTATGCGGCATCATCATCTTCTACAAATTCAGGAACGTATAATACGTTAATCAACGAAGCGATGAGTGGTGCTGATAAGAGATATATGGGTGCTGAATTAGGATTTGATGTTAAAATTACTCCTACATTAAACGCAACCGGTGTTGCAAGTGTAGGTGAATATAAATTTACAAACACCCCTCAGGTATATTCATTTGATGACCAAGTCGGATTCAGAAGCTATGGTAAAGCAAATATCAAAGATTACAAAGTTGCCGGAACCCCACAAAAAGCATTTTCATTCGGTTTAAAATATAATTCAACTAAATATTGGTGGGTGGGTGCATCTGCAAATTATTTAATGGATCAATATCTTGATTTCTCAGCGCTTAATAAGACAGCATCTCTTTATACTATTCCTGGGACATCCGATGTGTTATATGATGGTGTTACTCCCGAACTTATCCAGCAACTGACTGCACAGAAGAAATTTGATGACCAATTTATGTTGAATGCTAATGCCGGTAAATCTTTCCAATTCGGAAAATACAGAATGGGAATCAGTATTTCTGTAAATAATATTTTAAATAATAGAGACTATGTTACCGGAGGTTTTGAGCAAGGACGATTGGCAAACTTCCCTCAAGCTCTGGAAGAAAACAACAGAGGGACACCTTATTTCGGTCCAAAACTTTGGTATGACAGAGGAAGAACATTCTTTACTAATGTTTATTTAAGATTCTAAACTATTGACTATTATGAAAAAAAATAATTTAATTTTATCCTATATTTTTGCGCTTATTACAGTCTTGGCTATTACAGGTTGTGTGCATGACGATAAATATGATGAGCCAAATCTTGAGAATTACCAGTGTAGAACTGCTGATTATTATACAAAGCCTGAAAATAAATATGTAAAATGGACTTTGCATGATTTGAAATTGAAGACTTTAAATGAAGTAATTACAGAGAACGCTTATGTTGAAGGGTATGTATCTTCTACAGACGAATCTGGAAATGTCTATAAAACGATATATATTCAGGACGCTCCGGAAAACCCTACAGAAGGTTTAACGATAAGCGTAGATATGGTAAGCACATATACGAGATTTCCACAAGGTTCTAAAATATATATTGATCTGAAGGGGCTAGCTGTTACAGCGTATGGTAGTGTAAGGCAATTAGGTCAAATTACTCCTGCGGGAACAAGGATGTTGGAAAAAGAAGTTCCGAACCATATTTTCAGAGATTGTAATATTAGAGCGAATATTAAACCTAAAGTTTTAACAATGGCTCAGTTCGCAACAAATGATGCTCTTGTAGGGTGTTTGGTACAACTTGATGATGTAGAATTTGACGAAAGAGCTTTGTGTACCAATTTTGCTCCAAACGGAGAAACTGTTGATAGAACAATCGGTCAAGGGTGGAATAGCGCAACTCAAAAGTATGTATCAACAGCAATTGTGAGAAACAGTGGTTATGCATCTTTTGCAAATCAAATTGTTCCTGCTGGTAAAGGAAAGTTTGTAGGGATTTTGAGTAGATTTAATTCTATTTATCAAATGTATATCAATAAACTATCAGATCTTGATATGGAAGGTGCGGGTGCAGATGGTGTTGATCATCACTTCCCACGTGTGGATGGTAAAACCGCAAATCCATGTAACTTCAGCCCTGATGGATTAATGGCTAAAACGGTTGCTGATGTTAAACAATTAGCAGGAAATTTAGCGCCAAATGGGCTTGTACAGATTACAGGTGATTTCTATCTTAAAGCTCAAATTATTGCGGATGACGCTACAAAAAATTTGTTCAAATATCTTTACTTAGAAGATGCTACTGGAGGTATTAAAATCAATATTAACAGAGAAGATTTATACTTCGAAAAAAGATTTAAACTAGGAAAAGATTTAAATGTTAAATTAAAAGGGTTATACATTAGAAATGTAAACGGAGAGCTTCAGTTAGGATCTAATGATGCTTCTAGCACTGTTGCTTACAGAATTAAAGACGAAGAGATTTATAAATATCTATTTGATAGCAATGCTTTAGCAAGAGCAGTTGTTCCTACGGAAAGAACAATTACTCAGCTTACAAAAGCAGACGTAGGAAGATGGATTAAAATTAAAGATCTTCAGTTTATAAATAGTGATCTAGGAAGAACATATGCAGATGGAACAGCGGCATCTAACAGAACGTTAGAAGATTGTTCAGGGAACAAAGTAACCTTGAGAACGAGTGGACGGGCTATTTTTGGAATAAAGGCGGCCAGCGCTATTGATGTAGCCGGAGGTAAAGGTGATATTTATGCAGTTGTAAGTGTTTTCAATGATAGTTATCAGCTTTGGATCCCTCAGCTTACAGATATTAAATTTAGCAATCCTAGATGCGATGGTTCTATTTATACACCACTTCCAGTATTGTACAAAGATGATTTTGCAGCAGGAGGTTTTAGTACGGATTGGACAACGGTAAATGTTGCTGGAGCTCAGGTTTGGGCTACTTCAAACCAAGGTAACGGAACTAACTATTACGCTGTTGTAAATGGAGTATTAAATAATCCAGCAAACGAAGATTGGTTAATATCAAAATCAATTAGCTTAGTAGGAAAAACTAAAGCAGCAGTAAGTTTCACAACTGATGTAAGATATGGAGGAAATGTTCTTCAGGTTTACGCTACAGAAAACTATACTGGAAATCCTGCAACAACAACTTGGGTGGCTTTGCCTGCATTATTAGATACCAATATAAATGCATTTGGTGACTGGGTAAACTCAGGAAATGTAGATTTATCAGCATTCTTAGGTAAAAATGTAAGAATTGCCTTCAAATATACATCAACACCTTCCGCAGCGGCAACGTGGGAAATTGATGATTTCAAAATTAAAGGCCAGTAATTAGCTGACTCATTTAGGTTTATAAAGAATCTGTCTCTTCATTGAGACAGATTCTTTTTTTTATGTGGTAAATTTGCAAATAGATATTTTGTTTAAAGCAGTCTTTATTCAGCATCAATTCTTAAATTTGTTGTTATGAATTATTTGGAAGCTTTAAGCAGAAGATATTCTGTAAAAAAATTCAATCCCGAAATGATTATTCCGCAGGATACTCTTCTCAATATTCTTGAGTCAGGAAAACTTGCGGCAAGTTCTTTGGGACTTCAGCCCTATAAAATATTTGTAGTGGAAAGTATAGAAATGAAGGAGAAGTTGATACCAGCTTTCTACAATCCTTCACAGATTTCTACATGTTCGCATCTCGTTATTTTGATTTCCAAAAAAAATATTGAAGAAACTTATTTAGACGGATATTTTAGACATATCTCCGAAGTGCGTCATCAGCCTGTAGAAAGTTTAGATTTATTCAGGAATAGCATTACAGGTCATTTTGGAAGACAAGAACATGATGATATTTTAAACTGGGCAGAAAAACAATCTTATATTGTCTTGGCTAATTTAATGTACGCTGCAGCGATTGAAAATATTGATACCTGTCCGATGGAAGGTTTTAAACAAGAGGTAATTGAAGAAATTTTGGGTACAGATCCCGAGAAAGAAAAAGTAACGGTTACTTTGGCTTTAGGCTACAGGTCGGAGGAGGATCAGTTTCAACACATGAAAAAAGTGAGGAAACCAAACGAAAAATTGTTTAAATTTATTTAATTATTTAGACGATTGTCTTAAAGCAAGAATATGATAAAAGCGGATGTATTAGTGATTGGTTCCGGAATTTCCGGATTATCTTATGCCATAAAAGTTTCAGAACAACTTCCCGATGCCAAAATAATCATTGTAACAAAATCAGACGAAGACGAAAGCAATACCAAATACGCTCAAGGTGGTTTGGCGGTGGTTACCGATTCTAAAAATGATAATTTCGAAAAACACATCGAAGACACCATGAGAGCCGGCGACGGCGAAAACAAACGTGATGTTGTAGAAATGGTAGTAAGAGAAGCTCCAGCAAGATTTAATGAAATTGTAGAATGGGGCGCTAATTTTGATAAGAAAAACGGCGAGTTTGCTTTAGGAAGAGAAGGTGGTCACACCGAAAACAGAATTGTACATCACAAAGATATTACTGGTTTTGAGATTGAAAGAGCCTTGCTTCAAACGGTTAAAAACAGTCCAAATATAGAAATACTGGATCATCACTATGTAATCGACATCATTACGCAGCATCATGTTCCCGGAAAAGGATTGCATGAAGGTGAAATTAATTGCTATGGAGCTTATATTTTAGATGAAAAATCAAAATCAATAAAAAAAATCACGTCAAAAATCACGTTGGTTGCCACAGGTGGTGCAGGACATGTTTATAAAAATACCACAAACCCTACCATTGCAACCGGTGACGGAATTGCATTTGTTGCCCGAGCAAAAGGAAAAGTGACCAATATGCAATATTATCAGTTTCATCCGACTGCTTTGTACAGCAAGCTTGATGGGATGTTGTTTCTAATTTCCGAAGCGGTTCGTGGTGATGGAGCAAAACTGAGAACCAAAAGAGGGGAGAAGTTTATGCAAAAATACGATGAAAGAGAAGAATTAGCTTCCAGAGACATCGTTGCAAGAGCTATCGACGCCGAAATGAAAATTACAGGTGATGAATATGTTGGTCTCGACTGTCGTGAAATGAATCAGGAAAAATTCTTAGAACATTTTCCAAATATTTATAAAAAATGTAAAGATGAAGGGGTAGACCCCTTTATACAGCTTATTCCGGTGGTTCCGGCTTGTCATTATCTGATGGGCGGAATTGACGTTGATAAAGACGGACAATCTTCGCTGAATAATCTATTTGCGGTCGGAGAATGTACCAATTCCGGACTTCACGGAGCTAATAGGTTGGCTTCAAACTCTTTATTGGAAGGTTTGGTTTTTGGTCATAATGCAGCGATGAAAACAGTAGAATTATTAAAAGGAAATAATTTTAATTTTGATGATTTAAAAGCCGTTCCCGAATGGAATGAAGAGGGAATGAAAATTATCGACGAAATGGTCATCGTATCTTACCTGAGAAAACAACTTCAGGAAATGATGAGCAATTTGGTAGGAATTGTAAGAAGCAACAGCAGGCTAAAAATGGCATTACAGAAACATGCCGAGATTGCCGCTGCCGTAGATGAAATATATCATTACTCTATTCTCTCGCCTCAACTTTCAGAATTAAGAAACCTTACCACAGTTGCGCATTTGATTATCACCCAGTCGATGGAAATGACGCAAAATAAAGGTGCATTTTATAATAAAGATTTAGTTCAAGCATAAAAATAAAGCAAAAATGCTGGAAAAAAGCAATGAACAATACATCAGTTGGATTTTAGATTTAAAACAAAAAATTCAGCAAAGCCAAATCAAAGCGGCAATTCAAGTGAATTCTGCTCTGATAGAAATGTATTGGGAGTTGGGAAAAGAAATCTCGGAAAGAAATTTTGAAAATAGCTATGGCTCAGGTTTCTTTTCGCAATTAAGTAAAGATTTACGTATAGAATTTCCAGAGATAAAAGGGTTTTCTGAAAGCAATTTAAAATACTGTAAAAGGTTTTATCTGTTTTATAATCAACACGATGAAAATCGTCACCAATTTGGTGACGATTTCAAAAAAAAACTTTTTTTAGTTCCATGGAGGCATCATGTGGAAATTTTAATTAAATGCAAAAACCTTGAGGAAGCTGATTTTTATATCAAAAAAACCATAGAAAACGGTTGGAGCAGAGCCGTGTTACTCAATATGATTTCAGGAAAATTAATTGAAAGTCAAGGAAAGACAATCAATAATTTTTCAAAGACGCTACCTGATTATGAAAGCGATTTGATTCGTGAAACACTTAAAGACCCCTATATTTTTGATTTCATTAATATCACAGAAAACTATAAAGAAAGAGAACTGGAAGATGCTTTAACTGAAAATATTTCAAAATTTTTATTAGAACTAGGAAGCGGATTTGCTTTTGTAGGTAAGCAAGTTGAAATATCAGTAGGCAATCAATCGTTCTTTATCGATTTGCTTTTTTATCACATCAAACTGAAAAGATATGTTGTGATAGAATTGAAAACTGGGCATTTTGAGCCTGAATTTGCTGGAAAACTCAATTTTTATGTAACTGCTGTCGACAAACAAATGAGAGATGAAAGTGATAATGCAACCGTGGGGATGATTATTTGCAAAGACAAAAATGAAATTATTGCAGAATATTCTCTTACGGACCTTCATAAACCTTTGGGTATATCTTCTTACGAGCTCAAAAAAATATTACCTGAAAATTTCAAATCTTATCTTCCGTCCATAGAAGAAGTTGAAAAAGAATTAAAAAAAATACAATAATGAAATCGCCATGATTTGCATACATAAGTGCCAATGAATAAGACGCGATAACATATGACCTTTAAAAAAACAATAAATCTTTACATATGAATAGACCAAGCTACGCTACAGATAAAGTTTTAAAGCAGTTCATCAAAAATGCTTTAGAAGAAGATATTCAAGATGGGGATCACTCTACGTTGTCTACCATTCCTAAAGACCTTCAGCAAAGTGCAAAACTTTTGGTAAAAGAAAACTGTATTTTGGCAGGTGTTGAGCTGGCTGAGATTATTTTTAAAACTTTCGATAAAAACTTAATTGTTGAAAATTATATTAAAGACGGAGAAGTTGCAAAATCTGGCGATATCGCATTCATTGTTACCGGTAGTGCGAGATCAATCCTTTCAACTGAAAGATTAGTTCTCAATTGTATGCAGAGAATGAGTGGGATAGCAACATTAACTCACGATTGGGATTCTAGGCTGATCGGCTCAAAAACAAAACTTTTAGATACCCGAAAAACAACACCCAACTTCAGAGTTTGTGAAAAATGGGCAGTTGCCATAGGTGGAGGTACTAACCACAGATACGGTTTATACGACATGATTATGCTAAAGGATAATCACATTGATTATAACGGAAGTATTACCAATGCCGTGAAAATGGCAAAAGATTATGTGAAAAAGTCTAAGAAAAAACTGAAGATTGAGGTCGAAACCAGAAACCTTGAAGAAGTACAGGAAGCAATCGATGCCAAAGTTGATAGAATCATGCTAGATAATATGGATGTTGCGACCATGAAAAAAGCCGTTAAGCTTATTAATGGATCATGCGAAAGTGAAGCCTCTGGAGGAATTACGAGAGGTCAGCTAAAAGAAATTGCTACCACAGGAGTTACTTTTATCTCTGTAGGAGCGCTTACTCATTCTGCAGAAAATATAGATTTAAGCTTAAAAGCTGTTATGTAAAACATTGTATTTTTAATAAAAACAAAGCTGTTTTGTTAAAAATTAAATAATATGATATTTTTCACGTTAAAATTCGAATTTTGTATTTTGTTCTAAAAATCAATAACTTAGGCTTTGTTAAGAATCGTTAAAAATTAACATTAAGTTAATAATAGTTAAATTTTATTTGTCGACTTTTGCATAAAATTTAATTCTAACTATTACTTACGATTATGAAATTAATCAACAAATCGATGCTAACTGTGTTAATCACGCTTTCTACGGCAAGTGTATATTACGCACAAGAAACTCAAGACACGGTAAAAACCAAGTCTAAAGACATTGAGGAAGTTATTTTACAGGGTGTAACCGATATCGCGAAAGATAGAAAAACACCAGTTGCTGCTTCTACTATCAAAGCGGCACAAATCGTCGAAAGATTAGGAAACCAGGAACTTACTGAGATTTTAAACACAACACCATCAGTGTACGCTACAAAATCAGGAGGTGGTTTTGGAGACGGAGGTATTACCATGAGAGGTTTCGAATCTAGAAACATCGCTGTAATGGTAAACGGTATGCCGGTAAATGATATGGAAGGTGGATCTGTTTATTTTTCTAACTGGACTGGTCTTGCTGACGTAACAAGCATCATGCAAGTTCAAAGAGGTTTAGGTTCTTCTAAATTAGGAATTGCTTCTGTTGGAGGTACTATGAACTTCGTTACTCGTACTGCAGATATGAAGAAAGGTGGAGTTGTGCGATTAGGAGTAGGTAATAATGATTATTTGAAAACTTCATTTGCATATAATACTGGAAAAAGTGATAATGGTTGGGCTTCTTCGTTCTTAATGAGTAGAACAGCTGGAGGTACTTATATCGACAATACTGAATTTGAATCATATGCTTATTATTTTGCATTAGGATGGGAAGCTAGCAAAAAGCACAACTTCCAGTTTACTTTGACGTCTTCTCCACAATGGCACGATCAAAGAACATTTGCTCCAACGATTGGAAATTATATAACATTCAATCCAGATAAGGATAATACACCATACAGACAATATAATTCTGATTTCGGATATAAAACGGGTGCTAATGGTGATCGATATGCAATTGCAAACAGATCAAACTATTATTCAAAACCGGTTATGATGTTGAACTGGGACTGGACAATGAATGAAAAGTCTAAGTTAAGTACCGTTTTATATATGTCTAATGGTAGAGGTGGTGGTACCGGAGACTTAGGAAGTTTTTGGACTGGAAAGTTTAACAGTAACGGAACTCCTACAACATCAAATATTAACTCGTATAGAGGAACTGATGGAACTTTTAATTATGATCAAATTTTTGCATTAAATAATGGTTTAGATGCGGGAGCTCCTTATCAAGTTACCAATCCTGTAACAGGAAAAGTTTCAACAGTTAGAGATGGTATTGTAAGAAGAGCAAGTGTGAATTCTCATAACTGGTACGGAATTTTAGCAAATTTTCAACACAAACTTAATGATAATTTAAGCTTTTCAGTTGGAACTGATAACAGATACTATTATGGCTACCATTATCAAGTAGTTTCAGATTTATATAACGCTAAATCTTATAAAGAAACTCTTAATGCAAATGTAGCTCCTTATAATGTTACAAATGTATATGATTACAAAAAGCTTTCTTGGAATCCTTTTGGAGGAAAAACAGCTCCTATCTCTGATCAGGTAGGTTATAGTAATGATGGGGAAGTTCTTTGGTACAGTGGTTTTGCTCAGGTAGAATATACTAAAGATAAATTATCTGCATTCTTACAAGGTTCGGTATCAAACCAATCTTATCAGAGAATCGATAACTTTGTGAAAGATGGGGTTACAATGCAACAAGGCCAAGCAGTTAATACTAAAACAGGATTCAAAGATTTATTGGGATATAATGTAAAAGGGGGTGCTAACTACAATATTAATGATTATCACAATGTATTTGCTAATGTAGGATACTACAGCAAACAGCCTTTTATGAACTCTGTTTATCCAAGTAATTTACAAGTTTTAAACCCAAGTTTAACGAATGAGAAAATTTTCTCTGCAGAAATTGGGTATGGTTTCAGATCTCCTAAATTAACAGCAAATGTTAACTTATACAGAACAGAATGGAAAGACAGATGGTTGAGAAGAAGTAATCAACTATTTGATGTTGCTAATGCAAATTCTCCTACTGGAGTTTCTCAGATAGCTGGTTATTCAGAGATTAGTGGTATTACACAATTACACATGGGGGTAGAAGTAGATGCGGTTTATAAGCCATTCTATTTCTTAGAATTCCAAGGGATGTTATCTTACGGAGATTATCAGTACAAAGGGAATGCTACAGGAACTAATTTTGATGAAAACAACAATCCGGTTGCTGTAGTGGGTACAAAAACGAGTAATACCCTTTATTTAGACGGTGTAAAAGTAGGAGGAAGTAGTAGTAACAGTATTCCACAAGTGACTGCATCTTTAGGAGCTACAGTGAGACCTGTAAAAGATCTTAGCATTTATGGTACTTGGAGATATGTTGGAGAATTATATTCTTCTATCGATGCTGCAACATTTACAACAGTAGCAAATCAGGAAAGAGGTTCTCTTCAATTGCCAGATTTCAATCTTTTTGATATCGGTGCATCATTTAAAGTTAGATTGAAGAACAATGCTCAATATTTCACAGTAGGTGTAAACGTATATAACTTGTTTGATACTACTTATATTGCTGATGGAGCAACTAATAATTTTGTGAAAAATGTAGGTGATTTCAAAACGGCATCTAATACTGATGCACAAGCACAGGCATTATATAATACTTATATCAACAATCCTTCAAACTTCTACAAAGGATTAGATACTTCAAACAGAGTATTCTTCGGATTCGGAAGAACTTGGGCAGCCAATTTATCTTTCAACTTCTAATAAATTCATTTTTATTACATATCAAATCCCAGCTTTATCGCTGGGATTTTTTTATATTTGTATACTTTAAAAATAGAAAAAATAGAAGTATGGATTTTTACAAAATTTTACTGAGTGCCCATAAAGGATTTGCTTATTTGGAACTTGGATTAACAGCACTATTCATCGTTGCTTTATTAACCGTAATGTTCGGGTATAGCGGGAAAGTAAACAAGTTACTGAAAAAAGTTACTTTATTTACAATGATCTTCTTCCACGTTCAGTTTACAATCGGAATCATTATGCTGATTATGAACTTTACTAAAGGATTGGATATGGGATCAGTTATGAAAAACGCTGACTTAAGATTTCAGTATGTAGAACACCCATTTTCTATGTTAATTGCTGCTGTTTTGATGACCATCATCAATAGAAAAGTAAAATCTAATGATACCATTTCTTTAGGAATTGTGATTATGGGATTAATCGCAGTAGGTTTATTTGCATTTGCATTTCCATGGACAAGAGTCTTTGGAGCTTAATTATATATTAACTTAATAATTTTATTTATTCAATGAAAGTAGCTGTAGTAGGTTCAACAGGAATGGTTGGACAAGTGATGCTTAAAGTTCTCGAAGAGAGAAATTTCCCTGTAACAGAATTAATTCCGGTAGCTTCAGAAAGATCTATTGGTAAACAGGTGAAGTATAAACAGGTAGATTATACTATCGTAAGCATCGACGACGCTATAGCTGCCAAACCGGATATCGCCATTTTCTCTGCAGGAGGCGATACTTCTTTAGAATACGCTCCTAAATTTGCCGAAGCAGGAATTACCGTTATCGATAATTCTTCAGCTTGGAGAATGGATCCTACTAAAAAATTAGTAGTACCAGAAATCAATGCTGATGTTTTGACAAAAGAAGACAAGGTGATTGCCAATCCAAACTGTTCTACGATTCAGTTGGTGATGGTTTTGGGGCCGTTGAATAAAAAATACGATTTAAAAAGAGTAGTTGTTTCTACGTATCAATCTGTAACAGGTACCGGTAAAGCTGCTGTAGATCAGTTAAACGGAGAAATTAGTGGAGACGATGCTGTTGCGAAAGTTTATCCTTATCAGATTTTCAAAAATGCGTTGCCACATTGTGATGTATTTTCTGATGACGATTATACCAAAGAAGAAATTAAATTAATGAAAGAGCCTAAGAAAATTTTAGGGGACGATACATTCAATTTAACAGCAACTGCGGTAAGAGTTCCTGTACAAGGAGGTCATTCTGAAAGTGTAAACATCGAATTTGAAAACGAATTTGAACTAGATGAGGTTAGAAAAATCTTATCAGAAACTCCAGGAGTTGTTGTAATGGACGATGTGAAAAACAACGAATATCCTATGCCGTTTTATTCGGAAGGGAAAGATGATGTTTTTGTTGGAAGAATCAGAAGAGATTTCTCGCAACCCAAAACACTTAATCTCTGGATTGTAGCAGACAATCTGCGAAAAGGCGCTGCTACCAACGCAGTACAGATTGCAGAATACCTAGTAGCAAACAACTTAGTATAAACTAACAAAAAAGAAAAGAGTCTCCAAAAGAGATTCTTTTTTTTATCGAATATTTAAGGTTATAGCGATTAGCTTTTGGCAATTTACTTTAATGAACCCTGAAGGAAAGGTTTAACAAAGCATAAGATGCCCATTAACCTTAAAGTCCTGAAAGGACGACTTAGCAAAGGATAGGATAAAATCCTATCAAAAATCGATATGAAAATTTTTGATATTTATTTAAATTTCAAATCAATAAAGAAAAATGACACCAAAAAATATCAATAAAGACAAAATAAATTTCCAGAAAATCATTGCAGTTTTCGGGATTATTCTTTTTGTCGGAAAAATCATCGCCTGGAAACTCACAGATTCCGATGCTGTGTTTTCTGATGCTATGGAAAGTATTGTCAATGTTATCAGTGCTTTTATGGGGTTGTATTCTTTACATTTGGCTTCAAAACCTAAAGACGAAGACCATCCTTACGGTCACGGAAAAGTAGAATTTGTAACCTCAGGAATTGAAGGTGCATTGATTGCCATTGCCGGAATTATGATTATCTATGAAGGCATCAACAGCTTGTTAACGGGTAAAGTACTAAGCGAACTAGATTGGGGAATTGCTATCATTGCGGCAACGGCTATTATCAATTATATTTTAGGCTATATTTCGATTAAAAAAGGAGAGAAAGAAAATTCCCTAGTACTCATATCTTCAGGGAAACACCTTCAGTCAGACACCATTACCACTTTGGGAGTAGTGATTAGTTTAATCATTGTTTACTTCACTAAAATTTATTGGATTGACTCTGTCGTTGCTTTAATCTTCGGCTTCTATATTATTTTTGTAGGCTATAAAATTGTTAGAAAGTCCCTCCGCGGAATTATGGATGAGCAAGATCCCGAACTTCTAAACAATATCATCAGTCTTCTCGAAAAAAACAGACATACAGAATGGATTGACATTCACAACATGAAAATCCAGCAATTTGGCTCCTCCCTTCACATCGATGCGCACATCACTTTACCATATTATTACAGCCTTCGTGAAGCGCATAATCAAATGGAACAGGTAATACTTCTTTTAGTCAAAAACACCAAACGTACCGTTGAGTTCAATTTCCATATGGATGACTGCAAACCAATATCATGTTCAGTTTGCCAGATTGTAGATTGTCCGGTGCGTGAATTTCCATTTGCAAAACGTGTAAAATGGACTCCTGCAAACGTAACAAGTATCGAGAAGCATACCATCGAATAATTTTTTCAGGAGCTATTTCCTGCTCTCCGCTCATACTCCTCACACAGCCGCTTTTCCATCCTCTAAGTCCTTCCAACTTTCCAACGCAAGTTGCGGGGTAACCGCTGCGATCAGGGCTATTAAAGGTCAAACTTAGCCTAATAGGTTTTCAAAACCTGTTAGATTGAAGTAGGTATAAAAAAATTGCGTTTACAGTAATGTGGTCAAGAATAGTTGCTATTTTTTACGAGAATAAGTCATTTAATCAATATAAAACCATGGTATTGTTAATTTGAAATAGTTTTGTAGAACTTTTCTAAAGTTTAAAGTACTTTAGAGGGTTGATTGTCAATGTTTTAAAATTTATTAGTTTAATAAATAGATAATCAAATGTATTATAATTTAACAATACCAAAACCATTAGTATAATTTTACAAAAACACTCCGTAGGAGTGATATCTGTGTAGCAAACATTAGAACACGTACAATGAACGAAGCGCTCCATAGGAGCGCTATCTTATATTAAAATTAATAATTTGAATTCCTCAACATCATTTGCTTCCTATAATAAAACAAAGGAACTATCAAAAGAATAATCAAAGGCTGTATCACAAACCTTCTCATGTAAAAAGAGAAAAGATAACCAATATCAAATCGGTCTGAAATACAGTATAGATAAATAGGAAAAGTAATGAAAAAGATAATACAAATTAAAAGAGCTCCCTGTCCAGTCCATTCTTTATTTTTAAACAAAGAATGAATGATGACACACGAGAAAAACAGATTCAAAATAAATCTGAAAAGATGACTGATCATCAGTTTTCCCCATTCAAACTCCGGGAAAGAAATGTTTTTATTGCCTTCGTGAAAATAACTCAAAAAAGGATCGTAGAAAATCTGGTCTTCCAGCATTCTTACGCTCATGAGTCCGCAAACTCCTAAAATCACTAAAAACCAACTAAGAATTCTCATTTTTTAAAGCAAAAAATTTAATCCAAACCAGCCAAAGTACCACCACACTTCCATAAATTACAGCTGGGAAAACATAGTCATGCACCATTTTATTGTATTCTAGATGGTCTCTGGTTACAATATTCAATCCTACAATCCGTAAAATATTCATTACGTATAGCACCAAAAGACTTACTGTTACGAAAACGAAAGTTTTAGTTCCTTTATAAAAAGCAAAAATAAATGCCACAAAAAGAATGATTACCGAGATGGCATTACAGCCTTCTACCATTCGGGTTACATATTTCTCATTTACGTAAAACCAAACCTGCTCTTTAGGAACATCATTGTATAATGATGTGGTGTAGCCTATTTTATTTTGAATAACAGCAACCTGCTCGGCAATAAGACGCGAATAGGGGTCGAGACCAGATTCTTTAAAACTATTAAGATAAAACTGATACGCAAAAAGCAACACCAAATAAATGATGATAAAGCGCAACAGAATGCTCAAAACGGGCTTAAAGTCTTTTAACATGCTGCAAAGATAGCAATTAGCATGTAAATTAGTATATTTGTTACCATATATGACTTCTGAAAACGCGAAAAGATTTTTTGAAAACCATTTTAACGAAAAATCAACCGAATTTATCACTTTAGCTCAAAGCGGTTCTGCAAGAGTTAATTTTTTGGCTCAAAATCAAATCGGAAAATACATCATTACCTATAATGAGAACATTGCCGAAAACGAATGTTTTCTGTATTTCTCAGGCGTGTTTTCTGAATTGAAACTTAATACTCCAAAAATATTTTCTGTTTCAGAAGACCGGAAATTATATATTCAGGAGTTTTTAGGAGCAAAAACTTTTTCAGAAATCATTGCAGAAGAAGGTTTGTCAGAAAATGTACAAGACTTGGTAAAGCAAACTCTTAAAGAGCTTTTTGTACTTCAGGAAAAAACAAATAATAAAATAGACTTTCAAAAAACTTTTGAATACGAAGCTTATGATGAGCTTCCTGTAATGCATGACTTGTATTACTTCAAAAATTTTGTTGCTGATGTTTTAGAACTAGAATATCATAAATCTTCTTTACTGAAAGAATTCAAAGAAATCATCCATCTCATCGAAAACCTTGAGCCCAAAGGCATCATGATTCGAGATTTTCAGGCAAGAAATATAATGGTAAGTGATGAGAATAAAGTTTCTTTTATCGATTATCAGTCGGCAATGAAAGGTCCTTTGATGTACGATGTGATTTCTTTTTTGTTTCAGGCTAAAGCGAATTTTCCTGAAGAGTTCAAAAATGAAATGCTAGAGTTTTACATTCAACAGTTTCAGAATGAAGAAATTCAATTTAAACTAAAGAATTCGGTAAAGCCGATTCAATTGATGAGGTTTTTACAGGTTTTGGGAGCTTACGGTTTTAGAGGCTTGATTCAAAGAAAGCAACACTTCATTGCAAGTATAGATAAAGGAATTCAAAATATTACCGAATTTTCTGAAAACTGGGAACATATGAACAATTTTCCTGAGCTTAAAAAAGTAATTGACCAGCTAAGTTTGGAGAAAACAAAATTAAAAATTGAGGAAATATTGAACCATTAAGGATTAAGGTTGATTAAACTCAACGTTTGTCATTCCGTAGGAATCTCAACTCTGAAAAGAATTAACTTCGCTTAGATTCCTACCGGAATGACAAAGAGAATTTAAAACTTTAAAAAAATATCACCTTAGTAATCAATCATCATTTATCAACAATCAATTATAAAAAATAAAATATGCTACACATAGACATTCACAGTTTTTCATATAAAAAAGGAGGAATTCCGAAAGACGACTCAGGTAACGGAGGTGGTTTTACCTTCGATTGCCGCGGAATTTTAAACCCAGGAAGAGTAGAAGAGTATAAAATACAAACTGGTAACGATATTGGGGTTCAGGAATATTTAGAAACAAAAACAGAAATGCCTCAGTTTTTAGAATTGATTAAAAACTTAGTATCTATCAATATCGACAATTATTTGGGAAGAGGTTTTGAAAATCTACAAATCAATTTCGGGTGTACAGGAGGTCAGCACAGATCGGTTTATTCGGCGATTAAAATTGCACAATTTATTGAAGAAAAATATGGTGAAAAAGTAGAAATAAGCCTTCACCACGACGAGCAACACCAACTTAATCATAAGTAATAGGCAATGTGCAATAAGTAATAAACTAGCTTAGATATTATTTATATATTTTAAAATCATTCATTACCAATTACTCATTACCCATAATCTATGAAGGCATTAATTTTTGCAGCAGGAAAAGGAACCCGTTTAAAACCCTTTACAGACCATCACCCTAAAGCTTTGGCTAAAGTGAATGGTGTTCCACTTTTAGAAAGAAATATAAAATATCTCAAAGGTTTTGGGATTACTGATTTTGTAATCAATATTCATCACTTTGGGGATCAGATTGTTGCGTTTTTAAAAGAAAATGATAATTTTGGTTGTAAGATTGAGGTCTCTGATGAATCGAATGAGCTTCTAGAAACTGGGGGTGGTTTGATTTTTGCTAAAGAATTCCTCAATCACGGTGAAGATTTCCTGATTATGAATGCCGATATCTTAACCAAGATCAATATTAATGATTTTGTAAGCTATCACAAAGAAATCAAAGATTTTGTTACCTTAGCGGTTTCAGACAGAGAAAGTTCGAGAAAACTGTTGTTTAATGATGACTTGGTTTTAAGAGGTTGGCTGAATGTGCAAACAGGAGAGCAGCGCCTTGCGGAATTCAACAAGGGATTTAGACCTTTAGCTTTTAGCGGGGTACATTGCATTAATCCGGTGATTTTTGATAAAATAAAAAGAAAAGGAAAGTTTTCTGTAATGGAAGAATATCTGGATCTGATGTATACCGAAAAAATACACGGTTTTGTACACGACAGTATTTTAATTGATGTAGGAAGACCGGAATCTGTGATTGAAGCAGAAAAATATTTTAAATAATTTGAATGAGAACTGAAGGAACAAGAGACGAAAGTTTAGAAAATACAGAATTAGATATCAACGAATCTAAATTACATAATAGTTTACGCGAAAAAACCTGGGACGAAACCATTACCAAAGATAGCTGGATGGTTTTTAAAGTGATGGCAGAGTTTGTAGATGGCTACGAAAAAATGGCTAGAATAGGACCTTGTGTATCTATTTTCGGGTCTGCAAGATTAAAGCCTGAAAGTAAATATTACGAAATGGCAGTAGAAATTGCCGAAAAAATCACCAAAATAGGTTTCGGAGTCATTACAGGAGGTGGTCCCGGAATCATGGAAGCGGGTAATAAAGGAGCTTTCAATGGAGAAGGAAAATCGATTGGTTTAAATATCGACTTGCCTTTTGAGCAACATTTTAATCCATATATCAACAAATTATATTCGCTGAATTTTGACTATTTCTTTGTAAGAAAAGTAATGTTTGTAAAATATTCTCAGGGATTCATTGTAATGCCGGGAGGTTTTGGAACTTTAGATGAGCTTACAGAAGCGATGACTTTGATTCAGACCAATAAAATAGGGCGTTTCCCAATTGTATTGGTAGGCTCTGAGTTTTGGGGCGGTTTGCTAGGATGGTTTAAAGAAACATTGCTCAAAGAAGGGATGATTTCTGAGGGAGATCTTGATCTTTACCGTGTGGTAGATACTGCTGATGAGGCTGTGGCTCACATTAAAGCTTTTTATGATAAGTATTCTGTAAACGTTAACTTTTAATTGGCATCAAATTTGACCAAACCTATTTAGCAATATGCTGTAAATCTATAAATTGAGATGAAAAAATTTTTATATATATCGGGTATTTTTACATTGATTATACTGATGAGTTTTTCTGTAGCAGACTTTTTCTCTTCGATGACAAAAGTAGACTATATCGACGGAAGCAAAACTCTGAAGTTTACTGCAAAAATGAATACAAGCCATATTTCTGATGCCATCAAAATCAACAGAAATACTGCAGGCTTTGAAGCTGAGGTAAAAAAATATGTAAATAATAATTTCGATGTATTTGTAAATGGTTCTCCTAAAACTTTAACTTTCACCGGAAGCCAAGTAAGTGGAGAAACGGTTTGGGTGTATTTTGAAACCGGTGGTGTTTCTGACATCAATAGTTTAAAAATAAAAAATACGATACTTTTAAGCGCATTTCCTAAGCAAATAAACCTAGTTAATATTGCTTATA
This sequence comes from Chryseobacterium turcicum, assembly GCF_021010565.1. Taxonomy (NCBI): domain Bacteria; kingdom Pseudomonadati; phylum Bacteroidota; class Flavobacteriia; order Flavobacteriales; family Weeksellaceae; genus Chryseobacterium; species Chryseobacterium turcicum. The sequence goes on along the minus strand of NZ_JAJNAY010000002.1, from coordinate 1,021,932 downwards.
AAGGAAATCAGAAAACAATGAATTTTCAACGCGGAAAAGAGGTAAATGAAGTTTCTTTTTAAAAGATATCTTTAATTGAAATACTAAACCATTGCTTTTGCAGTGGTTTTTTGTTGTTTATGATATTAATATTCTAGAAATTATATGAGAGAATAAATTAATTTTAAAGATGATATAAGTTGTTCTTATCAAGCTTTGAAGATTAATTGTCTTAGATTATTTAGTCGTGAAGTCATCGCATAAATGAATTTAACTTTAATGTGTAGCTTATTTAAATAAAAAAAGAATCCATCTCACGAATGAGACAGATTCTTTAAAATTAAGTATAGTTGAAAAAAATTATTCTCTGTTTTTCACCATAATCCAGCCAGATAATTTTACTGGAGTTTTGGCTTTGTTGTTTTCGTTCCATGTTACAGAATACCAGTAGCTTCCTGTAGGAACTTTTCTTCCGTTTGAGGTGCCGTGCCATGTGTAATTATTGGTTTTGTCACCTTGGTGAATTTTAGCTCCGTATCGGTTGTAAATAGTAAACATTAAGTCTGTTTTACTTCCCAGTGCCGAGTAATCTATTACATCATTGCGGCCATCTCCGTTTGGAGTGATTACATTAATGATATTAGGAACAGTAATTTCTACTTCCATAGGTTCGCAATTGTAAGAATCTTTCACAAAAATCTTATGAATTCCTCTTGCCAGACCTTTAAAAATATTAGATTCCTGCCAATTTGTAGTGTCTAAAGAATATTGATAAGCAGGCATTCCTCCATTAACATAAACGGTAACCGTTGTAGCAGATACGTCAATTGATGTAATCACGGGCTGCTCTGATGCAAATACCTTTACATTTTGAGTAATGGTACAATCTCCAGTTTTAAGTTTTACCCAGTAAGTTCCTACTCCCACATTTGAAATTGTTTGTGTAGTCGCTCCTGTACTCCAAAGGTAAGAGCTAAAGCCTGGTCCTGCATCTAATGTTGTTTTGTCTTCTACGCAGATGATTTTATCTTTTAAAATTTCTGAATATACGGGTGGAATGACAATTAATGTCACCTTCGCAATTGCATAGCATCCATTGGCATTAGTTACTTTAATGTAGACAACTCCGTTTGGAGCAATGTAAGGGTTTACAGGGATGATTTCGTTGCTTCCATTGATAGCATCTTGTAATGAAGGGTAGTAATTTTTTGTTCCAGCCTGGGCTGTTACTACAGCTGTAGGAAGATTAAACGATCCCATTGAAGTATTGTTTTCTAAGAAACATGACCTCAATGTTGTGTCATTTACGACCACCACAGGAAAATGATTAAGGGTAATCACTGCATTGTCAACACAACCTTGTGGGGTAGTAACTTTTACATGTACTGTAGTTCCGTTTGCTGCAGGATAGTTTGACCAGTTTAAGATTTCGCTAGTGCCTGCATTGAGATCTGCCAATGTAGGATAGTATTTTTTCGTAGAACCTGCTACACCAGTAACTGCAGCGGTACTCAAATCGAAGTATGCTACTCCTGCATTATTATTGTTACAGCCGGTTATAGTAACGTCATCTGCGGCAAATGGACTTGGGTTTAAAATAATTCTTGCGTCACCATTATCGCATAAGGTAGATGAGGGGTCTTTTATGACCACCGTAATCGTAGTATTACCAGAATATTGGAAGTTTGTAGGAATAGGAATTGGTGTGGAGCTTCCTAAAACATAATAAGTGATGATGTAATTTCCAGGGTTGTTTACAAACTGATTTGCGTAAGAGGTTAAATCTACGAATCCATTTCCTGTTGCAGGGTTGGTGCATACAAATGGAGTAACAGTATTTTGAAGAATTGGAACTTTATCAATGTATATTTTAGCGTTTTTGATAGAGTGTCTTGCGCTTGCAGCTCCTGTTCCTGCAGAAAACCCAAAAAATCCTTGGCCCATACCTATTGCACCGCCACTTGCCGTGAAAGGTTGATTGGTGATAAGAACGCCATCAATTCTGATTTGAATTAACCAGATATTAGGATTAAATGGATCTATTTCGCCGTTTACTTCAACATGTTTGTAGTTAGATCCTACAAAGGGTTGGGTAGGGTTGAGGTCTGGTGAGTGAAACGTACTGTTTGCCGTCATATTGTATTCAATATTTGGATTTCCTGCAGGCATATTATTGGTTCCGTACAGTACGTGTACTTTACTCATTTGCCCTTCTGAAGAATTATTGAATATATCAAATGCAACCATTAATCCGTTTGCGTTTGCAGGAATTCCTAATCCACCTCCGGTTGTAAATGCTGTTGGAGGATTAGAAAGGTACCAGAATGTAAGGCCGTCACCTCTTCCGTAGGCAGTTGTTCCGTTTCCATCGATTCTGAAATCAAACTCAACTTTCCATTTATCACAATATTTTAGATTGATGGGGTTAGAGAGTTTTATGGCTCCAAACTTACTGGTTTGATCTGGAGTAAGCTGTACAAAGTCTCCAGTAGCAGTCGCTGAAGGAACGAGATCCCAACCTGTAGTGTTAATAACTGGAGCGCCAGTGAGTTGATAAGTTTGAGCTGATAAGCTTGGGCTCATGATTGATAAAAAGTACAAAAAACTGAAAAGTAGAATTTTTTTCATTTTTATATTTAATATGGTTATTATTTGGTAAAATTATTAGTTTTTTTATTCAGAATGAATGTCTTTTGAGCTAGTAAGTAGCAATAGAGTATGAGGAAGTGTTTGGTTTTGTGTGGTATTTAATAGAGTCTGATTGGTGGCTTTTGAGATTTTAAAAAGCGCCACGTTGGTTTGGGTGGCGCTTTTTTGTGTTATTCTCTATTTTTCACCAATACCCATCCGTTATAGTTTGTCGGTGTATTGTTTTTGTCATTTTCTGTCCAAGTGATGGTGTACCAATAGGTATCTGTAGGCAATTTTTTACCTCCAGAGGTCCCATCCCATGTATAATTTCTTAGCTTGTCTGCCTGATACTTCATGTTTCCATATCTGTCATAGACTGTAAAAACAAGGTTTTTCTTGTAAGAAAGCGCTGAGTAATCGATGAAGTCATTCACATTATCACCATTAGGAGTTATTGCATTGATGAGATTCGGAACTGTCACTTGAATGTGCGTTGGCTCACAATTATAAAAATCTTTTACAAAAATTTTATTTTCACCTCTTGGTAGCCCGGTAAATATATTAGAGTCTTGCCAATGGGTTCCGTCTAAAGAATATTGGTAAGGAGCAAGCCCTCCAGAAGCATTCACTGTAATCGTATTGTTGGTGATATCTATGCTTGAAATAACAGGGTTTGTTGCTAATTTTACAGTTACATTTTGTAATGTATAACAGTTTCCGGTTTTCAGCCTTACCCAATAACTTCCTATGGCTACATTAGTGATAGAAGAAGTTGTAGCTCCTGTGTTCCATTCGTATCCATCAAATCCTGGTCCTGCATCTAGTGTCGTTCTCTCATTAATACAGATTATTTTGTCTTTTAAAATAGAAGATTTTACCGAAGGAATTACCTTAAGTGTTATTTTTCTAATGATGAAACAACCATCTATACCCGTTATTTTTACATAAACATCTGTTGAGGGAGACGTATGGGTAATAGGAACTACAATTTCGTTGGTTCCGCTTAATGCATTGGCTAAAGAAGTGTAGAACTTTTTTGTAATACCGGCTTCTGAAGAAACATTGGCTGTTGTAAGGTCAAACAATGCTGTGTTTGGAGCTGTTGCAATAAAGCAAGACTCTAAGATAGCATCAGTAGATACGGGCAATGGATAGAAAACAAGTGTGATTTCAGCATTTCCGGTACAACCTTGTGGAGTCGTTACTTTTACATAAACTTTTCCAGGAGCTGAAACATAGTCTGTAGGATTTAAGATTTCGTTTATTCCTGCATTTAAATCGGCTAAAGTTCGGTAATATTTTTTTGTAACACCAGTTACAGATGTCACGTCAGCCGTAGAAAGGTTAAATGTTGCGGTAGATGCACCATTATTATTGCACTCCGAAAGTGTTTTATTGCTTGCTGTGAAAGGCGAAAGGGTAAGAAGGATTTTTCCGTCCGGATTGTCACAAAGAACTGCATTATTGTCTTTAATTATGACGTTTACCGTTGTATTGGCATTAAATTGATAAGTAGTAGGGGCTGCAATCGGAGTACCTCCAACCGTATAGGTAAAAGTATAATTCGCTGGGTTTGCAACAAACTGAGAATTGAAAGATGTTAAATTCACCGTTCCGAAACCTGTAGAAGGGTTGGGGCAAAAAGCTTGTGTGGCAGTAGGCTGTAGTAAGCTTACTTTATCAGTGTATATTTTTACATTTTTAATAGAATGTCTCGATCTGTTTCCTCCTGTAGAAGCTGAAAACCCGAAATATCCTACGGTCATAGCAGCAGCAGCTCCAGATGCTGTAAATGGTTGATTGCATATTTGAGTCCCATCAATCATTATTTTTATATTCCAAGTATTAGGAATAGATGTATTGACTTCTGCCGTAACTTCTACGTGCTTATATGTAGTTCCCTGGAAAGGAAGCGTTGTATTCATATCTGGAGAGTGAAAAGAACTCCCTACTGTGTTAAAAAACTCTACATTGTTATTATCTGTAGTGTTTGCAACTTGTCCGTAGGCAACATGCACCTTGCTCATTACAGCAGTTGTGGTATTGTTGTACGTATCGAGTCCTACAATAAGCCCTACAGCATTTTGTGAAACTCCAAGCCCAGAGCCTAAAACACTGGCTACAGGTGGGTTTGCAAGGTACCAAAATGCAAGGCCATCACCATTGGCGGTTTGGTTAGAATCCATCCTGAAATCGAATTCTACCTTCCATTTATCGCAGTATTTTAGATTAATAGGATCATTTAATCTGATTGACCCAGATTGATTGTTTGTATCCGGAGTCAGCTGTATAAAATCATTTCCTGCTCCTACTACGGTAGGTGAAACCATTGTCCATCCTGTTGTGGTGATAGGATTTCCTGTAAGCTGATAAGTTTGAGCTGAAAAATTTCCGGAGATACAAAGTATAAAAAGGGTAAAATAAAACAGTAATTTTTTATTCATTTATTAGGATACTTTTATTAGACGGGTAAAGATATTAAATCTTCACTAATAAATAAATATAAATAGTTAATTTAATAGAAAAAATTAGGTTTTATGCAATGAAAAATACCAATGATAACGAAAAGTTGAATATGATAAGCGATATCTTAGTTTCATTCAAAATAGTGAATTATTTTCTAAGCTTTCAAAATAAGAATCTACTTCCAGTTTTTCAGAATTTGCTGCTGCTACTGCCAGCTTATCGCAAAGCTCATTTTCGAAATGTCCCGCATGGCCCTTTACCCAATGCATTTTTGGACTATGCTGATTATAAAGTACCACAAACCTCTTCCAAAGATCTGGGTTTTTTACATTTTTCCAGCCTCGTTTAATCCACCCTAAAATCCAATTTTGGTTAACGGCATCAGAAACATATTTGCTGTCTGTAAAAACGTGAATGTCATTTTCTGTTGATTTCAATTTTTCTAATGCAGTAATTACCGCCAAAAGTTCCATTCGGTTATTGGTGGTTTTTCTGAATCCTTTAGAAAATGTTTTTTGATAATTTTTTTCGGGAACGCGCATCAAGATTCCATAACCTCCTTTTCCGGGGTTTCCGCTACAAGCTCCATCAGTGTATATTTCAATTCTCATTTAAATGTTGAAGTAAAGTTTAGAGTAAGGTCGAGGTTTTAAACAAAATTAAAAAAGTTAAAGTCTGTTTAATTTTTCAAAACTGAAATTTTAAACAGACTTTAACTTTTGTTTTAATCTTAGTTTTATTTAGAACGGAAAGTCTTCTTCATCATCAAGATCATTCATAGAAGATCCCGAAAGTTTAGAACTGTCTGGTAAATCGAAAGCTGCACCTGGCTGAATAGTCGTTTTTATTTTTTCGAAACCACTCGGTTCTCCAAATGGAGTTGAAAGACCCATCCCGTTGGTTGCTTCTTCAATATTCCCAAATTTTGCAAAATGTTTTAAGAAAGATAATCTTACGTCGGCAGTCGCACCATTTCTGTGTTTGGCAATAATCAATTCTGCTTGGTTTTCGGTAGATGTTTCTGCTCCATCTTCATCATTATCCCAAACGGTAATTTTATAATATTCGGGTCTGAAAATAAATGATACGATATCGGCATCCTGCTCAATTGCTCCAGATTCCCTAAGGTCAGAAAGCTGAGGTCGTTTTCCAGGACGGGTTTCCACACTTCTCGAAAGCTGAGAAAGTGCAATCACAGGCACATTTAATTCTTTTGCAATGGCTTTTAATGAACGAGAAATCATTGAGATTTCCTGTTCACGGTTTCCGCCTCCTTTACCACCGCTTCCGGCAGTCATCAGCTGAAGGTAATCGACCATGATAAGTCTTACTCCATGCTGCATAACCAGTCTTCGGCATTTTGCTCTAAAGTCAAATATTGATAGGGAAGGAGTTTCGTCAATATATAAAGGGGCATTTTCTAATTCAGATACATTCGAGAATAGTCTTTGCCACTCTTCGTCGTCCAGCGTTCCTTTTCTTAATTTTTCTGATGATATTTTGGTCTCGGAAGCAATCATTCTGGTGATAAGCTGTACCGATGCCATCTCTAATGAGAACAAAGCCATTGGGATTTTGTACTCAACAGCAATATTTCTAGCCATTGAAAGGATAAATGCAGTTTTTCCCATCGCAGGACGTGCCGCAACGATAATAAGGTCAGAATTTTGCCAACCTCCAGTTTCTTTATCCACATCTCTAAATCCGGAAGGTACCCCCGAAATTCCTTCTTTGTCTTTTAAAGATTTAATGATATCAATAGCTTCTTTTACTAAAGTATTAGCGGTATCAAACCCTTTTTTGATGGTTCCATTGGTGATTTCAAAAAAAGATTGTTCGGCTTTATCTAAGAGTTCAAAGACGTCAGTAGATTCTTTGTATGAAGTATCTATAACATTCGCCGACACATTAATTAAGCTTCTTAAAATGTATTTTTCAAGAATAACACGTACATGATATTCAATGTGGGCAGATGAGCTTACCCCCATTGTAAGCTCGATAATGTAGTGGTCACCACCTGCAGAGCTTAGTTTGTCTGTTTTTTTCATCTCCTGAATAACAGTCATAATATCTACCGGATGGTTTGCTTCGTACAATTTTAGAATTGTAGCAAATATGACCTGATGTCTTGGGTCATAGAATACTTCCGGAGTAAGAAGGTCGATAGAATGATCGAGCCCTTTTTTATCAATTAAAAAAGTACCGATTACCAATCTTTCAAAATCTATTGCATTAGGAGGCATTTTTCCATCAGCAATTGATAGTTCTCTCGCAAAATTCCCTTGTGTAAGAGAAGAGAGTGTTTCTTTCTGCGCCATTATGCAAAGATAGTTTTTTAAAAAATAATTTTAAAATAGTAACTAACAATTCTATGGAAAACATAACTCAACTATTGTAAATAGATGAGGTTTAGTGTTAATAAAAAAAATCACCCCATTGCTGAGGTGATTTATGATGATTGTGAAAAAATATTATTCTCTATTTTTTACGAGTACCCATCCTTCGTATTTGGTTGGTGTACTGTTTTTATCATTTTCATTCCATGTAATCGTATACCAGTAGGTTCCTGTAGAGATTTTTTTACCTCCTGAAGTACCATTCCATTTGAAGTTTCTTATTTTATCAGCTTCATAGACTTTATTACCATATCTGTTGTAAACAACGAATAATAAATTCTTTTTGTATGCTAATGCAGAATAGTCTATTTCGTCGTTAACGTTGTCTCCGTTTGGTGTAATAGCATTAACGAGATTCGGAACAGTAACTTGTATTTGTACAGGGTTACAATCATATGAATCTTTTACAAAAATTTTATTTTCACCTCTTGGTAATCCTGAGAACACATTAGAGCCTTGCCAGTTGATTCCATTCAATGAATATTGGTATGGTGCAGACCCTCCCGATGCGTTTACGGTAATTGTATTATTTGTAATGTCGATGCTTGCAATTACTGGCTGCTGTGTAGCATAAACATGTACTTGCTGAAGTGTAAAACATTTTCCAGTTTTTAATTTTACCCAATAAGCACCTACACCAACATTTGAAATAACTTGTGTTGTAGCACCCGTGCTCCATTCGTATTCACTGAATCCAGGTCCTGCATCTAATGTAGTTTTGTCTTCAAAACAAATTGTTTTGTCTTTAAGAACTGATGATTTTACTGGTGGTATAACTTTTAATGTGATTTTTGTAATTGCGTAACATCCGTCATTATTAGTTACTCTTACATATACATCTTTACTTGTTGTAATGTAATTGTTTGCAGGAATAATTTCGTTAGTACCAGCTAAAGCATTTGCCATAGTCGCAAAAAATCTTTTTGTAGTTCCTAATTGAGTGGTTACGTTAGCTTGTGTAAGGTCAAAAGAAGCAGTTGTAATGGCTCCCTCAATAAAGCAAGATTCTAAAGTTGCTGGTGTTACAATTACTACAGGGAAGAATTCTAAAGTAATTGTAGAGTAAGCTGTACAGCCTTCAACTGATGATACTTTTACATAAATTGTTTTAGGTGCAGATACATAAGCTGTAGGATTTGTAATTTGATTGATTCCCGCATTTAAATCTGCTAATGTAAGATAGTATTTTTTTGTCGCAGTTGCGTCATCAAAAACATCTGCGGTATTAAGGTTGTATGTTCCAGTTCCTGCACCGTTGTTGTTACAGGCTTGGAGTGTTGCATTTTTAGGTACAATATTTCCTTGTCTGAATTTGAATTTTCCTAATTGGAAACATCCATTAATCGGATTTGTAGGATCTGCAGGGTCTGTATATTTTATTCTATAATAATAAATCGTTGTTCCATCTACCATAGCAACTGTCAAAGGACTATTTCCTGTAATTGCATCATTATTAAGATTATGATATGTTACGGTGAAATTTGGGTTACCATTTAGTATACCTGCTGTTAATGTCGTGAAATCAAACTGAGTAGGTAAGTTACATTTTAAGATTTCATTAGGAAGAGCAGGATCCGTTGCATTAGGTATTCCCGGGGTAATAAATGGGTTAGGAGTTAATGCCGGATTTGTAAAAGCCGAAGTTAATGTTGCGGTACCTCCCCAGTTTAATGAAAAACCAGTTTGTGATTGAGAGAAATTATCAATAACTAAATAATATTTCTCTCCAGCAACAACATCCATAAAGCTACTCCATTGTCCAGGTGCTCCTCCACCTCCATTGGGGTTAGTTGCTAATAATGAAAGCCCTGTAGGGCCGTCAGCTCCTGAATAATTACATCTGATAGGATTACCTAAAGCTGCACAGGTTACATTGGGTCCATATACTCCAAAATCGTAATCATCTGCAAATACAGCAGGGTCAATAGTAAAAGTTAATGTTCCTGAAGTAGCAATGGTAAATGTGTACCAAACTGTATATCTTTCATCGGTTGCTAAACATCCTCCAAGTTCTTCAGGAATATTTCCATGACCTTGAGAGTTGTAAGAAAAGCCAGAATTACCACAAACAGGAATTGCCGAGATGCAATCTGATTGTGAATAATATAGTTGTGAAGTAATTAAAATAAAAAAAAGTAGTAGTTTTCTCATTTTCAAATGATTTTGTTTACAAATTTAACAAAAAATTAATTAATTAAACAATATATTGTTTAAAATATAAAAAAGCCGCTTAGTAAGCGGCTTTTCATATTTTGTTTAAATTATTATTCTCTGTTTTTCAATAATACCCATCCAGAGAACTTGATTTGTGTACTTTGTTTATTGTTTTCATTCCACGTTACAGAATACCAATAATTACCTGTTGATGCTTTTTTACCTCCATTAGAGGATCCATCCCACTTGTATCCATTTGTTTTATCAGCTTGGTAGATTTTAGCACCATATCTGTCAAAAATACTAAGAACTAAATTTTGTTTTCCTGATAATGCAGAGTAGTCTATTACGTCATTCATACCATCTCCATTGGGGGTAATTACATTTGTAATATTTGGTACCACTACACTTATTTGAACGGGTACACACTTGTAGTTGTCTCTTACGTAAACTGTGTGGTCACCTCTTGAAATATTGCTGAAAACATTAGAGTCTTGCCAGTTTGCGTCATTGTTAAGTGAGTATTGATAAGGAGCTATACCCCCAATAACATGCACGGTAATTGTACTGTTTGATATTTCAATGTTTGAAACAACTGGTATCTCAGAAGCATAAACTTTCACATTTTGTTTTGCGGTACAGTCCCCAGTTTTTAATTTAACCCAGTATGTTCCTACTCCTACATTGCTTATGGTTTGAGTCGTAGCACCTGTGCTCCATAGATAACTACTAAATCCTGGGCCTGCATCTAAAGTTGTTTTGTCTTCTGCACAGATAATTTTATCGACTAAAACTGATGAATATACAGGTGAAATAACAATTAAGTTCACTTTTGCAATTTTATAGCATCCATTTACATTAGAAACTCTCACATATGCATATCCGGTAGGCGCAATGTGCGTTGCAGGAAGTGCGATTTCGTTGGTTTGGTTTATAGCATCAGCTACTGAAGGGTAGTACTTTTTAGTCATTCCTCCTTGTCCATTTACGGTTGCTTGAGTAAGATCAAATTGAGCAGTTGAAGGATTGGTCTCAATAAAACAAGATCTCAAGGTAGCTTCAGTTACGATGATTTCTGCAAAAAATGTTAGCTTGATTTCTGCAATATCAGTACATCCAAATTGCGAAGTAACCAAAACAAAAACAGAACCTGTTGCAGATACATATTGATAAGGATTGGTGATTTCACTTGTTCCATTATTCAAATCTGCAAGGGTAGGATAGTACTTCTTAATGACCAGAGGATCATTTATTACGTTTGCTGTCGTTAAATCATACATTGCAGTTCCCGCATTGTTGTTGTTACAGCTTGTTAAAGTAACATCAACTACTTTGATTGCACGTTGCACAAACTTAAAGGTTCCTGGGAGTCTGCATTTACTGATGGCACCACCTGGTGCACTTGGGTCAGAATAAGTAATTACATAATAATAAGTGGTGGTTGTATTTACAGCGATAGGGCTTAAAATAGGACTGTTTCCACTAATTGCATCATTGGTGTTTGTATAGTAAGAAACTACAAAATTAGGATTACCGTTTATAATTCCTGCAGACAGTGTGCTAAAGTCAAATGTTGGAGGGTCTGTACATACAATTACTTCGTTAGGTGCAGTAGGATTAGCTGCTGGGCCTCCTGGTGGAATAAATGGATTGGGTTGGAAAGCTGAATTAAATGGTGAAACCAATGTCGCTGTTCCGCCCCAATTTAATACAAATCCACTTGCTGACTGAGAGAAGTTGTCAACAACGATGTAATAAGTTTGTCCCGCCACAACATTCATAAATGAACAAAATGGTGAGCCTGTAGCAGTAGATGTTGTATTTGTATTGGTGAAATTTAATCCTGTAATACCTGAGGTTCCTGAATAGTTACATCTAATAGGCGTTCCTAAATTATTACATGCTACATCCGGGCCATATAGTGCCCAGTCATAATCATTCGACATCGTATTGGGAACGATGGTGAATGTTAAAGTTCCTGATGTCGCTACGGTAAACGTATACCAGATAGAAAAGTGCTCATCAGATGTCATACATCCTCCTAAGTCTTCTTCAATATCACCTGGTCCGGTGGGTGTAAAAGAGATAGGTGTATTCCCACAGACTTGCACAGTTCCGCCACAGTCTGAGCTGGATTGTGCAAAAATCATCTGCGTTATAATCATTAAAAAAAAGAGTAGAGTTTTTTTCATTTTCGAAAAATTTGTTAATACAAATATAAAGAATTTATTAATTTTACATTAAAGTTTTTATTATATATCATAGCATAACGGTAGAATGCTTTTAATATTGCATTTTTCTCAATTTACGATTGGTACTTCCTACAATTAAGGCAATTAATACCGTCATACTTCCTCCAAAAACAACCGAACGTACAACACCTAAAAGCTTGGCCATTACTCCGCTTTCAAATTGTCCCATTTCGTTGCTCGACATGATGAAAATTGAGTTTACGCTTAAAACTCTTCCTCTAATATGGTCAGGCGTTTTTAGCTGTACAATTGTTCCGCGTATCACCACAGAAATACCATCCAGCATTCCACTTAAAACTAAGAACATAAACGACAGCCAATAATAATGTGATAATCCGAAACCGATAATACACAACCCGAAACCTGCTACGACAGCCAATAAAATTTTTCCTTGGTTTTTTCTTAAAGGAACCAATGATAATGTAATAATGATAATCATTGAACCGATATCTGAGGCTGCATTTAGCAATCCAAAACCTTCGGCTCCTGATTTTAAAATATCTGTAGCAAAAACAGGAATCATGGCAACTGCTCCTCCGAAAAGTACAGCAAACATATCAAGGCAAAGGGCTCCTAAAATTTCTTTAGTTTTAAAAATATAAGAAATTCCTTCACGCATGCTTTCCAATACTTTAACTTCATCTTTTTTATGTTCCGAAACCTGCTGTTTCAATTGCCAGAAAAAAAGTGAAGCAATTAATAAAAGTGAAACAATGACCACTAAAGTCCATTTCACTCCAAAAAATCCGATAAGAAATCCGCCTGCTGCATGACCGCAAACTGAAGAAACTAAAAATGTTGCCTGATTTAGCGTAATAGCGCTGGGAAGATTAACTTTCTTTACAATTTTAGGAATCATCGATGGTACAATAGGTCCGATGAAAGCTCTGGCAATCCCGGTAAAGAAAATAACACCGTAAATAAAGTAAGTGATTTCGTGCCCTGTAAAATGAAGGTCTACATCAAAAAATGCAGGAATCATCAATAGACTAATCAGAAAAACATATACATAATTGCAAATTAATAGCAGTCTTTTCTTTTCATTCATATCGATGACGTGACCTGCGTATAATGCACAGCTTACTGCAGGAATTACTTCCGATAATCCGATAAGTCCGATAGAAAAAGGGTCTTTCGTTAATTGATAAACCCACCAACCGAGCAAAGTTGCAAGCATCCTGAAGGCTAAAACAATAAAAAATCTCCCGGTAAGAAGATTTCTGAATTCTACATTCTGCAATGTTTTGAGCGGTAATAGTGAAATCATTCCACAAAAATAGCCCTAAATATTCATTTAAGGCTACCTGTATTTTTGATTTTCAAATGATAAATAAAATACCTTCTGAAAGATAGTGTCTATTTTAGTCAGCTCTCAAAGAACCTACAACAATCGCAGCTGCAGCAGCAGCTCCGATTACAACAGCACCGCCTGCAACTCTTGCATTGGATCTGTCTTTTACGGCAGCAACGTTAGATTTAGGGATGATTACCTCTGTACTGTCTTTTTTTCCGGCTGTACCGATAATGTTGTCTCCATCGATATTACGGAACAAGAATTTCTGTTTTTTAGTACCGTCTTTGTGAGTAACGATGTATATTTTACCTGCTTGAAGGTTAGAGTAGTTGTTCTGTGCAATATCTTCACTGTACTTTGTTGTTGCACAAGATGAGATGACAAATAAAGATGTTAATAATGATGATTTTAAAAGTACAGATGCTTTCATTATAATTTTTTAGTTTTTCAAATTTATACTTTTTTTTGAATATACGTTTTTATTAAAGGGAAAAATCTTATATTTTTTGTAATATTAAAGTAAAAAATGAAGAAATTTTATATTTGAAAGGTTATTTTTTGCAAATTAATTTAAACCAGTTCCAAACGCTGTTGCAACATCTTGTATATCGTCAGTGGCATTTTTTATACCTATAACAATTACGGTAGCGGCAGCAATTCCTCCGGCTGTGGCAACTACAGCAACTGCGGTTTTATTTTTTCTTATTTCTGTAATGTTGTTTTTTGCAATCGAAATCCTCTCATCTCTTTTGGTTCCGATAATACTGTCTTTAGAGATTGAGCTAATTGTCATAGGTGTTTTGCTTCCGTCTGATTGATGAAAAGTATATTTATTCCCAGCTTTTATATTTTTATAATTGTCAGGATTTTTTGCAGCACTATATTTTAGCGAACTACAAGATGTAACTGAAATAACCACTAAAAGGAACAAGATTCTTTTCATAGAATGTGATTTTATGGTCTCTTATTTTTTATAAATTTTTAATAAATCGGCTATTTTTCTGTCGTTTGCCAATCTTGGGATTTTATTTTGTCCACCCAATTTCCCCTGAGATTTTGCATATTCCTGAAAAGCATTTTTCTGAAGCTTTGAAATATGAAGCTTTTGGAGAATGTTTCCTGCAATTAAATCATCATAATAGGTATTGCGTTTTCTAAGTTGATTATCGAGTTCATTTTTAAATAAATCTAAATTTTCGGGCTCTTTTTCAAACTCAATAAACCATTCGTGATAAGGCAGTCCTTCTTCAGGGTTTACTTCCGGAGCCAAATGAAATTCTGTAATCTGTGCCGGAAATTTTTCTACCGTAGCTTTTATGGCTTCTTCCACTTCAAAAGCAATCACATGCTCGCCAAAAGCTGAGGTAAAATGCTTCGTTCTTCCGCTTACTAAAATTCTGTGCGGTTTTTTATCGATAAATCGTACAACATCACCAATAGAATAGGCCCACAAACCGGAATTGGTTGTTAAAATTAAAGCATAGTCTTTATTAAGCTCTACATCTTTTAAAGTTAATCGTTGTGCATTGGGCTTTCCGTATTCTTCTAAAGGAATAAATTCATAAAAAATCCCGTGATTGGTTAAAAGCAGTAATCCTTCTTTGGTATAATCATCCTGAAATGCAAAAAAACCTTCCGAAGCCGGAAATGTCTGCACAATATCTACCTTCCCACCTAAAAGTTCTTCCATTTTATCGCGGTAAGGCTCATAGTTTACCCCACCGGTAACGATGAGTTGAAGATTCGGGAAAATCTGTTTTATTTTTTTACCGTTTTTCTCAATCAGCTTTTCAAAATACATAATCAGCCATGGCGGAATTCCCGAAATCAACGTCATGTTTTCTTTTTCGGTTTCTTCTACGATTTTGTCAACTTTGGTTTCCCAGTCTTCTATGAGATTGGTTTCCCAGCTTGGTAAGCGGTTTTTCTGAAGATAATTGGGAATATGGTGGGCTACAATTCCTGAAAGTCTACCAGTTTTCACCCCAAAAACTTCTTCTAACTCAGGACTTCCTTGTAAGAAAATCATTTTTCCGCCTACAAAGTCAGCATTGTTTTTTTTAGCAATATAATGGAAAAGTGCACTCTGGGCACCTTTTACCTGAAAAGGCATCCCTTCTTTAGAAATCGGAATATATTTAGAACCTGAAGTTGTACCTGAAGTTTTAGCAAAATATTCGGGAGTTTCAATCCATAAAATATCACGTTGTCCTCGTTTTACTTTCTCGATGTAGGGTTTCAAATCTTCATAATCGGCCACGGGAACTTTTTCCTGAAAATCTTTTACAGACTTGATGTTTTCAAAATCATATGTTCTTCCAAAAAGAGTTTTTTTTGCCGTGTCGACAAGTGAAAGCAATAGTTTCTCCTGGTTTTTCTCAGCATTTTTCTTGAATTCTTCTGCTTTTTGAACATGCTTTTTTGCCCAAATCAGCGCTACATTTTTCTTTAAGAAGTTTAACATGGTTCAAATGTATAAATAAGTAAAGCATTCACAGAAATATTTTTTGAAATTTTCTGATGGTTCATGATTTTTAAAAAAGTTTTAAACTAAAAAACCGATGGTCTAGGCATCGGTTTATTGAAAATTTGATTATGAAATTACAACTATATGTTGTTTTATTTGTTTTCCTTGAATCTTTTATCCGGAGTTCCGTCTTTTTTTAGTTTCTGATTTTCTTTGTATCGTTTATCGGGAGTTCCGTCCTTTTTCATTTTTTGTGCGGGCTTTGCCATTTTGGCTTCAGTCGCTTTTACAGGTTGTGCAGCCTTTGTAGTTGTTGTTTTTACAGCTGTTTTTGTTGCCGGAGCAACTTGTTGAGCACTTGCAAATCCTAATCCTAAGATGATAGACATTGCGGTAAGAAATTTTTTCATGTAAGATTTATTGTTTTTTGTTTAAGTAAAGTTATATAAAATCTCAAAATGAAAATCAAATTTGTAAGATTTAACTAAATTTTAATTTTTCACAATCATTTTAATAGTAGCGAGATTGTTATTCTTACTATCATTTACTTGTGCCATATAAGTTCCACTGAGAAGTTTGCCTTTTAGATAGATGTTTTGGGACTTGTTTTTTTCTAAATTTTGAGAGTGTATAAATTTTCCAGTCATGTCATAGAGCTTAAGAGTGCAGGTTTCTTTTTCCAATATATTACCCTTTAATGAAAAATTACCATTATTTGGGTTGTTGTAAAGTATCAGTTTCTCAGATTTACTATTCTCGGAGGTGGAAAGATTCTTAAGGTCAAATTTTGCAACAAAAGCAACATTCTTTTTTTGGTTGGTAGGGTCTATGATTTGTGGTTGCCAACTGTTTGGAGTAGAATAACCCGTGGTAGCAAGTGTTTCTCCGTATAAATATAAAGATGAATTATTAACAGCGATGTTGATAGGAAGGTTATAACCAAGACTCGAATCTCCATAATAAGAAGCCCAGATTCTTTGCCCGTTACTATTAAATTTCACAAAAAATTGATTGGTAGCCAAATTTGTATTTACTGTGGGTGATGATTTGTAGGTTTCTGGTGTTGCCAGATTATTTCCAAGTCCGTATGTCCAGCCCGTGATGTAAATGTCGTTTCCGTTTAAAGCGAGCGGTTGCATACAAGAGTAAGCTTGGTCTAAACCATTGCCCCCGAAATAAGTACTCCAGATGCGTTCTCCAGAATAATTAAATTTACTAAGAAATAAATCATAGCTTCCAGCATTCGTTGTTTGGTGTGTTCCCTGAGTTCCAAAGTAGCCTTGTGTTGTGGTGTTCGATTGTGCATCTCCCATTACATAAACTCCGGTTTCATTAACGTCTATACTGCTAATTCTACTCGACCCGTCAGAATGCCCATAATAAGTTCCCCATAATCTTGTGCCATTTTCTGCATTGAATTTTTGAAGGTTAAAATGAGCTGGAGCCGATTGAAACGGGCTTGCCGATGCAATGTTGTATTGATTGCCTGCTGGCTCTTGTCCTCCTACGATATATAGTGAATTGTTGTAGTATTTTAAATTATAAATTTGAGTTGGAAAATAAGTGCCCCAGATTTTCTCACCATTGGAGTTTAGTTTTACAATGTATCCATTATAAATTTCAGTGGTTTGATTGTATAAGAGTTGATAAGCGTCTTGAAATGTACCCGGCGTTGCAATGTCTTGTTTGGTATCGCTAGAGCCTGCAAGATAAATATTGCCCGATTCGTCTTCAGCAATACTGATGTTTGTCAAAAGACTATAAATATAAGTTTGATTACCTACAGGTAGATAAGTCGCCCAAAGCAAAGTACCATTTGGAGAATGTTTGGCTAAAACCGTACCTAATTGTGGGTGACTGGAATTTTGCAGCCAGGCATTTGGTGTCGGTGTAACCGGTAAATTATTTATAATGGCGGCATATTCATAATAGTAATTATTGTTATGGTCAATGTATTTTAGTTTTTTCTTATAGCCGTCATTATGCAGCAAATAATTGTAATATTCATAGGCTTCTACATTGCCCGAAGGATTTAGTTTAGCAGCGACGGTATTGGTTGTGTTCGTTATCGATGGGTTTATTTTAAAACCCTGGCCGCCGTTACCAACCCTGAACTGGTCATAATAAGAAGCGGGGTAACCGTTGGGATATCCTTTTGCGGTACCAGTAAGGTGAATGTTATTTTGGTTGTCAAATAACATCGTCTTCGTCGCACTTTCAGTCCATGATGTTACATCTACAGGGCCTAAATAAGTTGCCCAGCTTCTGGTGTATTCAAAACTTTGAGCGTTGAGTGATATAAATGCAATGATATTGAGAAAAAAGAATAAAATTTTCGACATATTTGGTGTTGTTTTAAAAGTTTAATTGTAAAAATATGAAAAATATTGAATATTTCCCAAAGTTTTGATGTTTTAGGTTGCCGTTTTTTTTTCTGTTAACGTAGATTTTAAAATGTTAGTTTTAAGGTATTTGCATAAAAAAGCCCGCCTCCAAATTTGGAAACGGGCAACATATGAATGAATAGTTATTACGTTATCTCGTACAGTTGGCTCTCCATGTTTTGCCGTCTGCAGTATAAAGCATTTTAAGTTCGTTGTTGTCAATTCTTACATACACTAATGCATTAGAATTTACCATTACTAAAGTATTATCCCCTTGCTTTTGAAATTCCAGTCCGTTAAGGTCAGGAATACCATTAGAAAACTTAAAGTTGTATTTTGTTCCGCTTGCAATTTTAGTTACAAAAACTTCACCGTTGTCTGTTGCGATATCATTGTCATTGTCTTTGTAGGAAATGCTTCCTTTATAAGTTCCTGCAAAAAAATCGTTATCTGCAGGGTCGTCATCATTGTTACACGACGTAAGTGAGAAAGCGGTAAAAAGAAGGATGAAAACTCCTAAAATCTTGAATACATTTTTCATAATATTTTATTTTTTGGTTGTTGAGAGTTAAGTTTTCAAAGATTATGCCCAATAGAATTTGAGTTGAAAATTTTAACTTATTTTAAAATATTTTGTATTGAAATTAAGAAATGAGCGCTTTTGCGTTAAAATTTGAGTGACTTCCTATATTTTAAAAATAAAAAATAACGTATCTTTGAGGAAATCAAACGGTTTCGGAGCTCTCTGAAATCGATTTTGTCGTTTTATACCTACATTATTTATGCAGTTAAAAAATATCAACGAAAAGTTCCTTCCCGATTTGCTTAAAAATGAATTTGGAAAAGAAATTTTCACACAAATTGATACCCAATCACATCTTTCTGTAAGAGGAAGTGCCGGTTCTTCGGCTTCGGTTTTTGCGGCCGAGCTCTTTCTTACTCACAAAAAAACGGTACTTTTTCTTGTTGATGACAAAGAAGAAGCGTTATATGTAAACAGCGAAATGGAAGATTTGCTGGGAAAAGAAAATATACTTTATTTTCCGGCAACTCACATGGAACCTTATCAGGTCGAAAAAACTCAGAATGCCAATTTGGTATTGCGAACCGAGGTTTTGAATAAAATAAATTCAGAAAAATCGCCCAAAGTTATTGTAGCTTACATCGGTGCTTTGTCTGAAAAAGTCTTGAAAAAAGAAGATTTTAAAGCCATTTCTCACCAAATACAAACCGGAGACCAGCTCGATTTTGATTTTGTGGATGAATTATTGAATCATTATCAGTTTCACCAGACCGATTTTGTTTCCGAGCCAGGAGAATTTTCTGTACGAGGTGGAATTGTAGATGTATTTTCTTATTCTAATGAACGACCTTATCGTCTTACTTTCTTCGGAAATGAGGTTGAAAATATTAAAACTTTTGATATCGAAACCCAGCTTTCAGTAGATAAAGTAGGCGGTTTTCAATTGGTTTCAAATATGAATTTTTCTGTTTCGGGAACGAGAGTTTCTTTTCTTGAAGTTTTGCCTAAAGAAAGTTTTATTATTTCTAAAAATGGGGTAGTAGGTCTTCAAAAGCTGAGAACCTTTTATGAAAAATCTATAGAAAAGTTTGAAAACTTAAATAAAGATATTGCGCACAGAAGTCCGCAGGAATTATTTATTTCGGATGAAGAATTTCTTTTCGATTATAAAAAATTTAAAACCGTTGATTTCAGCAGCGTAGGAATCGAAAGCATAAAATCTCAGGAAATAAAACTCAACCAAACGGCTCAACCTTCTTTTCATAAGAATTTTCAGTTGTTGATTGAAGACCTTAAAGAGAAAAAAGAGGAAGGTTTTGATATCTGGATTTCTTTTTCTACCGAAAAACAAAAAGAAAGATT
This sequence comes from Chryseobacterium turcicum, assembly GCF_021010565.1. Classification (NCBI taxonomy): domain Bacteria; kingdom Pseudomonadati; phylum Bacteroidota; class Flavobacteriia; order Flavobacteriales; family Weeksellaceae; genus Chryseobacterium; species Chryseobacterium turcicum. The sequence continues at coordinate 1,002,024 of NZ_JAJNAY010000002.1, read as the reverse complement.
AGAGTCTATTTTTGATGAATTGGGACATCAGTTGGCTTTTAAAAGCTTTAAATCTGAGCTTCATGAAGGTTTTGTAGATCCCGATCACAAAATATTGGTATATACCGACCATCAGATTTTTGACCGTTACCAAAGGTATAAAGCTAAAAATACATTTGCTAAATCTGAACAGTTAACGCTGAAAGACTTAATGTCGTTGAAAGTAGGAGATTACATTGCCCACATTGATCATGGTATCGGAAAATTTATGGGCTTGGTAAAAGTAAACAACGACGGAAAAATTCAGGAATGTTTTAAACTGACCTATAAAAACGGCGATTTGCTGTATGTAAGTATTCATTCACTTCATAAAATTTCTAAATACAACGGCCCAGACGGAAAAGAGATTGTATTAAGCAAACTAGGTTCTCCTGCCTGGAAATCATTAAAACAGAAAACAAAAGCGAAAGTAAAACAGATTGCTTTTGACTTGATTAAATTATACGCAGAGCGAAAAACAGCCAGAGGTTTTGCTTTTACTCCAGATTCTTATCTTCAAAATGAGCTTGAAGCAAGTTTCGTGTATGAAGATACACCCGATCAGGAGAAAGCAACTATTGATGTGAAAACAGACATGGAAGCCGAAACGGTGATGGATCGATTGGTTTGTGGAGATGTTGGTTTCGGTAAAACGGAGGTGGCAATTCGTGCTGCTTTTAAAGCTGCTACCGATGGAAAACAAGTGGCGATTTTGGTGCCTACAACGATTTTGGCGTTTCAGCATTATAGAAGTTTTAGAGAAAGGTTAAAAGATTTTCCGGTAACTGTTTCTTACTTAAATCGTTTCAGAACAGCAAAGCAGAAAAATGAAACGATTGAAGGTTTAAAAACCGGAAAAGTGGATATCGTTATCGGAACCCATCAGTTGGCTTCAGATAAAGTGAAATTTAAAGATTTAGGTTTATTGATTATTGATGAAGAGCAAAAATTCGGAGTCGCTGTAAAAGATAAGCTTAAAACAATGAAAAATAATGTTGATACCTTGACTTTAACGGCAACACCAATTCCGAGAACGCTTCAGTTTTCATTGATGGCTGCAAGAGATTTATCGGTCATTAAAACGCCACCGCCAAACAGACAGCCTGTTGATACCAATATTGTAGGTTTTGATGAAGAATTAATCCGTGATGCTGTTTCTTATGAGCTACAACGTGACGGTCAGGTTTATTTTATCAACAATAGAATTGAAAATCTTAAAGATATTGCCGGTTTGATTCAAAGACTCGTTCCGGATGCAAGAGTGATTATCGGTCATGGACAAATGGACGGAAAACAGCTCGAGCAGAATGTTCTCGATTTTATGGAAGGGAAATATGACGTTCTAGTTTCTACAACCATTGTAGAAAGTGGAGTAGACGTTCCGAATGCCAATACGATTTTCATTAATGATGCCCAACGTTTTGGGATGGCAGACCTTCATCAGATGAGAGGAAGGGTAGGTAGAAGTAACAGAAAAGCATTTTGTTATTTGATTACCCCGCCTTTTGATATGATGACTACTGATGCGAGAAAGAGATTGGAAGCGATTGAACAGTTTTCCGACTTAGGAAGTGGTTTCCAGATTGCGATGAAAGACCTGGAAATTCGTGGTGCCGGAGATTTATTAGGAGGTGAACAGAGCGGATTTATCAATGAAATGGGTTTTGAAACCTACCAGAAACTGATGCAAGAAGCTTTAGAAGAACTTAAAGATGATGAAGATTTTGAAAATCTTTTTGAAAACGAAGAAGACCGACAAAAATTATTCAAGTCTGTAAAAGAAGTTAATATTGATACCGATTTGGAGCTGATGCTTCCTGATTCTTATGTTTCGAGCACCGAAGAAAGGCTGTTGTTATATCAAAAATTAGCCGAAATTGATAATGAAAAAGACCTTCAAAAGTTTGAGTCTGAACTGAAAGACCGTTTTGGAAATCTTCCAAGTGAAGCGATTAACTTATTAAAAAGCGTTGCGTTGAAATGGCTCGCTGCAGAAATTGGTTTCGAAAAAATTGTGATGAAAAACGGAATATTTTTAGGGTATTTTCCAAGTAATCCACAAGATAAGTTTTATCAGACCGATAAATTCAGGCATATTATTACTTATTTAACTCAAAATCCGGCGCAAGCTCAGTTAAAAGAAAAATCCGGCAAGGACGGAAATAACCTGATGATGCGAAAAGACAAAGTAAAGAATGTAGATGAGGTGAATGTTTTACTGCAATCGATTCTTGGGATTTAAGCAATCATTTTCTTAATTTATGAAAGACCTAAAAATTATTTTAGGTCTTTTTTTTATTTTATTTTTAAAATAAATCCTTAGATGTTGAAAATAATTTATATTTGCGAGACTAATAACTATAACTTATGACTAAAAATTTATTGAGAGGTTTTACTGTTTTACTTCTTGGCTTTATGTTTTCTTGCGATAACACCACCTCAGATCCAATTAATAATACACTCAATGGTCCCGGAGGGAGTGGTGGAAGTGGAGGAAGTGCGCCCACCATTACAGGACCAAGAATTTTAAATAAAATTATAGTCAGTAATGTTACAAATCAAGAGTTTGTAACTACCGGAAATGTTTTAGAAAAAGCAATTTTTAAAGAAGCGAGCGGGCCTACTTCTTTTTTTGTTGGAACGCCCACATATACTTCTGGGAAAATTACAAAAGTGAAATTTGCACAAGAAGTGAATGGTGCTCCTACAAATAGCTTAACTTATGACTTCAATATCACTTATGATTCAGGAGGGAAAATCAATTATACAACGTGTACGACGATGTTGAATAATATGCCCAACTTCAATAGTGAATATACTTACACTTACGATAGTTCGGGGAAAATGACGAAGATTGTTGAAAAGAAAAAGTCTGGCTCAACTTATACTCATTTTACCAATTATAATTTTACCAACGCTGGAGATAATATAACCAAAATGGTAACAGAAGCTGGAATTACAAATTCAGCGGGTGTTCCGGATTTGTCTGTAACGGTTTTAACGACAACGTATACTTACTCTGCTTACGACAATCAAATTAATCCTTATAATACTTTACCTAGAACGTTTTTTGTAATGTGGAGCTTGGTGCATCCTATTAATTTCCCTTCACTATCGGCTAATAATGTTAAGAGTTTCAATATTGTATTTCCACCTATTACTCCAGGGGTGGCAGGTCCGGTAATACCAGGTGATTATACTTATCTTTATGATTCTATGAATTATCCAACATCAGATCAGTCGCAAACTCAGAAGTATGTTTATAAAGCTCTATAATGAGTTTTTCTATTATTAGTTTTGTTATAATATTAATTAAAATATGATTTTTATACAAAAAAAAATTATATTTGTGGAAAAATAAATAATCCCATTACATAATGAAAAGACTTTTCTATTTTATTTTGCTAATAGCAGGTTTTTCTTCAATACATTCTTGTAAAGATTTGGCTGATGAAGAAGGAAATCCACTTTTGGATTTGAATGAAAATACAGGTTTGATTGGGCCAAGAGCTTTATCAAGAGAGGTAACCAATGCTGGAATGATTGCCGAATATCAGTATGCCGGTTTGCTTCTTACAAGAGTTATTACAGAAAAAGCCTCTATAACCAATGTAGAATGGAGTGGCGATAAAATCAGTAGACTTACATTTAATGGTTTTCTAGATTTGGATAACGATGGTGTGTTAGATACAGACAGTGTTTCTTATACTCAGCAATATACGTATGGTAATTTGGGGAAATTAACAATGATTTCTGAAAACAGATCAGTGTATAGGAGAGCTGCTCCGGTTGCTCCGGCTATAGTGGGTGTTTATGCTCTTTTGAAAAAAACAAAAGCAATTTATACTTTAACGTATAGCTCTACAACATCAAAATTGGCTTCTATTTTAATGAGAAGAGGTGAAGATATTACTTCTTTTGCGTACACAGATTATACTAAAGCAGCGTACAGCTATTTAGGAGATAATGTGTCTTTAGTGAGCAAACAAGTAGGTAAACTTACGGGGGGTACTGTCTTTGAAGATCCTACAAAGAAATATGATTTTGGTTTTTCAAGCTATGATTCTCAAATCAGCGGATATACTTTATTACCATTTGAATATAAAGTTTCTGTACTTATTTCTACAGATATTAATGATGACAGAAGTTTGATGTTATCATCAAACAGTCCTAAAAGAGCTTCTGCAACAGATATGATGCCATTTGTTCCTGTTCCTGTTGTTGTTTCTACAAATTATAAGTATGATCCACAGACTTATATGACTCAAGGATTTGGGATTAATTATTTCTACAAACCTTTGTAATTAATAATTTTTTTAAAATATTTAAACTCAATCCTTTTTAGGGTTGAGTTTTTTATTTTATAACCCTTAATTTTGCAAAAAATTTCTCATGAAATATTTAATTGTCGGTCTCGGAAATAAAGGCCCTGAATACGAAAATACACGTCACAATATAGGTTTTAAAGTTGCTGAAAAAATTGCTGAAACTTTAGAAGCACCATTCAATACCACCAATTTTGGTTGGATGGCAGAAGGAAAGTATAAAGGAAGGAAAGTATTGGTTTTAAAGCCTGATACCTACATGAATCTTTCAGGAAATGCCGTAAAATACTGGATGCAAAAAGAAAATATTCCTTTAGAAAATGTGATGATCGTTACCGATGATCTGGCTTTGCCATTCGGAACATTAAGAATGAAAATGAAAGGTTCTGATGCAGGGCACAACGGTTTGAAAAATATTCAGGAAGTATTGCAGACTCAGAATTATGCAAGGCTGCGTTTTGGTATTTCTGCTGAGTTTTCTGAAGGAAGACAGGTAGATTATGTTTTGGGAACCTGGAATGAAGAAGAGCGTGAAAAGCTTCCCGAAAGAATAGAAAAGTTTTCAAAAGCATGTTTGTCGTTTGTTTTTGCAGGAATTAATAATACCATGTCTGCGTTCAACGGTAAGTAAAAATAAATTCGGTCGGAAGCATTGCTTCCGACCTAATTATTAATGAAAGATGAATGTTTATTATAACCAAGTTACAACGCCGGTTTCAACGTCGTAGTTAGCACCAATGATTTTAATTTGGCCTTCTTCCTCAAGTCTTTTTAAAGTAGAACTTTGCTTACGGATTTCTTCAATCGCATTTTTTACGTTATGCTGATTTAGTCTTTCAAGAAGGTCCGCATTAGCAGAAGAACGCTCTTCATCATCCTTGATGATTGTTTTAATAATTGGATCGAAATGACCGATAAGATGGTTCAGGTTATCCATTCCCATTCCTTCAATTTTAGCAGCGTCCAATCCACCTTTTAGAGCGCCACATTTTGTATGTCCTAAAACAACAACCAACTTAGAACCCGCTACATTACAGCCAAATTCCATAGATCCTAAAATATCTTGATTTACAAAGTTTCCTGCTATTCTGATACTGAAAACATCACCTAGTCCTTGATCAAAGATTAATTCTGCAGAAGTACGGCTGTCGATACAGCTTAAAACAACTGCAAAAGGCCACTGTCCTTCGCGGGTAGCGTTTACCTGCTCCAAAAGATCTCTGTTTGCCTTTAAGTTATTGACGAATCTTTGGTTTCCTTCCTTTAAAAAGTCTAATGCTTTTTCAGGAGTAATTGTAGACTGAGTTTCTGATGTATGTGCTTTCATATGATTTTTTTTATTTTTTGAATTATTAAAGTTAAATATTTTTTTTTGAGCTTACATTGCTCTTTTGTGGGTAATGACGATGTGAGAGTCTTCATCGGTTTCGTAGTCTCTGTACGAAGTTTTGAAGCCTAATAGTTCCACATTAATGTCTTCTTCTTTCGCTCGGATATTGGCAAAATCCTGTACCATTTCTAGTACATCCGTTGCGATATATGATGTTTCTCTCGCATCAATCGTTACCGTAGAGTTTGGTTTAATGTTTTTTAATGTCTTTTTAATAGCAGCTTTATTGAGGAAAGATACCTCTTCTGCCAATTTTATTTTGATACCGTCTGCATCTCTTAGTTTTTCGCGGCTCAGGTAATAAGCACGCTTCATATTTCCTTGTAAGATATAGAAAACCGAGATTGCCAAACCAATACCTACTCCTTTTAGCAAATCTGTTGCTACAATCGCAACTACAGTCGCTACAAACGGAATAAACTGAAATTTTCCTAAATGCCAGAAATGTTTGAATGTAGCTGGTTTTGCCAATTTATATCCTACCAAAAGTAAAACAGCAGCAAGCGTTGATAAAGGAATTAGATTTAAAATAAAAGGAATGGTCAATACACAAACTAGTAATAGAACCCCGTGAATCATCGCTGAAACCTTCGAAGTAGCTCCTGCATTTGCATTTGCAGAACTTCTTACCACTACTGATGTCATTGGCAATCCACCAATAAATGAACTGATTAAGTTTCCGATTCCCTGAGCTTTTAATTCTAAATTGGTATCGGTAATTCTTCTCTGAACATCTAATCTATCTGAAGCTTCAATACAAAGTAATGTTTCAATCGATGCTACAATAGCAATAGTTGCTCCTACAACCCATACTTTAGGATTAAGAAAACCATTAAAATCGGGAAGTATAATCAAGTTTTTAAAATCATCAAGACTTTGAGGAACAGGTAAAGAAACCAAATGCTCGGTACCGATAGCCAAAGAACTTCCTGAGATTTTAAATGCCTCATTTAGTAAAATTCCTATTGCTACAGCAACTAGCGCTCCTGGTAGCATTTTTAATCTTTTTAATGCTGGAACCTTATCCCAAGCTAAAAGTACGCCTACAGAAACCAAAGTAACAATGATTGCTCCAGGATGTATTGCGCCTATTAATTCGCTGAAATAATTAAAATTAATTCCGTTAGAAAATAATGTTTCATTTCCTTCATAGTCGCTATCAAAACCTAATGCATGCGGAATCTGTTTGATGATAATAATAATTCCGATGGCAGCAAGCATTCCTTCAATTACATTATTCGGAAAATAATTGGAGATACTTCCTGCTTTTAAGAAGCCTAAAACCAATTGTATAAGTCCAGCAATAATACCAGCACATAGAAAGAGTTCGAAAGCTCCTAGATCTGTAATTGCCGTTAAAACAATTGCCGTAAGACCAGCAGCAGGTCCTGAAACCGAAATGTTAGAATTACTAAGTGCACCAATGACTAAACCACCTACGATACCTGCAATTACACCAGATAATGGTGGTGCGCCAGATGCCAACGCAATTCCTAAACATAATGGAAGGGCTACTAAAAACACAACGAGGCCTGAAGGGAAATTCTCCTTTATTCCTCCAAATAATGACTTTGATTTTTTCATGATATTGAAAAATGATAAATGTAACCGATTGATATTTAATTATAAAAAGTATAATTAAGATCATCAGTAATGAAAATTTTGAATTAATTAAAAAGGACATCTATTCAACATCAAATTTGATATGAATATTTGTAAGTCTATTTCAATTAAGCTTCCGGAGGTGGAGAAAATATGGTAAGTAATGGCGAAAGATGAAAAGAATCATCAATCAGTACAAAAGATTTACGCTCGAGATCAAGCTCGAAAAACTTAAGAAAATCATGTACGTTTAACGTCTTTGGTAACGTTTTTTCGTAAACTGTAAATGAGGTGTAATGAGAGTGTGTTTCTTCTTCGTTTAAAATTACATTAGTTCTCTGTATTTCCCAGCCAAAAACCGCAGCGATGCTTGGCAAGGCTGTGAAGTTTAGCATAAACAGTAATGTAATAATACTCCAGAATTTCATTCACTCAATTTTAAAGAAAGATTATTTCTTTTTGTTCATCACCCAATCTGAGCCTGTAAGATTATAAATCTTTTGTATGTCTTTTAAGGTTTCCTCAAAATCAATTTCAAGATCAATAATTTTACCTGTTCTAAGGTCAAAAACCCAGCCGTGAACAATAGGATATTCTTCTAGGATATATCTTTCCTGTACACAGGCCATTTTTATTACGTTGATGCATTGCTCCTGAACATTAAGTTCTACAAGCCTGTCATAACGTTTATTTTCATCATCGATAGAATCTAGCTCTGCTTGATGCAGTCTGTAAACATCACGAATCGTTCTCAGCCAAGGATTCAAAAGTCCTAAATCTTGAGGCGTCATCGCCGCTTTTACACCACCACAGTTGTAGTGTCCGCAAACTATAATGTGTTTTACCTTCAAATGCTCTACTGCATATTGTATAACAGCGGTGGAGCTCATGTCTAATGTATTAACAACATTTGCTATATTTCTGTGAACAAAAACTTCGCCCGGTTTTGCTCCCATGAGTTCTTCTGCTGTGGCTCTGCTGTCTGAACAACCTATGTAAAGGTATTCCGGATGCTGAGTTTTTGCAAGTTCCTCAAAGAAGTGGGGGTTGTCTGCTACTTTAGATTCTACCCATTTTCTGTTGTTCTCAAAAATAACTTCGTACGAATTCTTCATCAATTAAAATTTTAAAGAGTATAATTATTTATTTCGTTTAAATTATTTTCAAATTCAATAGACTGAATCAATAATTATGCAAAAATATTAATTTTGGATTATTATCTATCATTTTTAACAAAGTTTAATATACTTTAAAATATGATAAAATTCAGGTTTATACCTTATTATTAATATATCCGTCTGTCGCATTTTCGTTAGGATAAACCTTTGCAGGATTACCTGTAACCACAGAATTGTCTGGAATATCAAAATTTACATACGCATTGGGTGCAATCAAAACATTTGTACCGATAGTTATTTTTCCTACAATCACCGCGTTTGGGCCTATCCAAACTTCATTGCCGATTACAGGATGCCCTTCATTTTTTCCTCTGTTTTGCTGTCCGATGGTTACTCCTTGGGCAATATTACAGTTTTTTCCTATTTTCGTTTTTGGGTTTATGACCAAGCTTCCCCAATGTCCTAGATAAAAACCTTCTCCAATTTGAGTTTCAGGATAAATCTGAAAACCATATTTAATTTGGAAATGACGTAAAACAATTCTCCAATAAAGTCCTAAAACAGGCGTCTTACTATATTTCTGCGTTTTTCTTAAAACATAAACAAAATGTAGATTCGGATTAACGCATTTCGCTAATATTTTAAAGGTTGAAAGCCATTTTCCGCTTTCCCGGTAGAAATCTTTTTGTATAGTAGAATAGTCTGCCATAGAACAAATTTAAAAAATCTAAATGGTCTTAAAGGTAATAAGAACAAAAATTAATCTACAAGCCGTCAAGAATTGAAATGATTTTTTGTACTGAGTTTTCAAGATTGAAAGGCATCTCGTAACCTTTTAGCTTCTCGGTGTATTTTTCAAAATCTTGAGAATCGAGCAAAGCTTTCCTCATTCCGGAATAAATTCCTTCTTCAGAGTTTTCGACAATTAAGCCTAATTCACCATCATTCAGCATTTCTCTAACTCCTGAAACATCTGTGGCAATGATTTTCTTTTTTAAAGTAATCGCTTCAAACAAAACAGTCGGGAAACCTTCATACCTTGAACTTAAAATGTAATAATCTGCCTTGTTGAAGTACGGATACGGATTATCAGTAAAACCCAGCATGGTTGCGGTATTGTCGAGATTGAGCTCTGTTTTTAGCTTTTTGATATTTTCAAAATCATATCCGTCACCCACAATCAGTATTTTGTGTATAAAACCTTCGTCTAAAAGTTTTTTATGCACTCTTAGAAGTCTGTCAAAACCTTTCTGCGGAAAAACCGTTCCTACAGAGATAAAAGTAGGGTGGGTGTGGTCAAATTTATAATGAATGAGTGGTTGCTCTGTTTTAGATAGAATTTCTTCGGTATCTAAAGGGTTGTAGATTTTAATGATTTTTTGTTTTTCCGTTTCGTTTTCGGCCAATTCAAGAAAAAGCTTTTCTATTTTCTCTGAAATCACCATGATTTTATCAAAACTGAAGAATTTTTTAATCTCATCTTCTGTATATTCTTTTACTTGGGAAAGGTCATTATGAATCCAGACTATTTTTTTTGAAGAGGCGAGAGGCGAATTAATAATTTCATCTCGCATCCCGTGAATTGCCGCAAACTCAATATCGTATTTTTTTCCTTTTAGTTTTCCATTATACAAAAGAGATGGAAATTTTTTTAACGTAGTTTGATAAATAACTCTCGCTGCCTTTTTCGGAATATCCTGAATTCTGTTGGTGGTTATCATTTCTCCTTTATTTAAGTAAATGATATTAATCCAATTGGGAACTTCACTCAGATATTTCCCTGAATATAAATTTAAAAGCAAGTCAATCTCATATTTATCCTGCGGAAGATTTTTCAAAAAAGTAACCAATACTTTTTCTGCGCCACCATGACGAAGTGAGCCAATACGAATGAGGATTTTCTTTTTTTGAGACATTTATTTTTATTTATATTCTTTTAATTTTATCTTATTAATTTATAAAAAGAGGGTATTTTTAGCTATAATTTACTAGGGTATTTGAAGTTATTTAAATCGAACTTATAAAGAAGTAGGATTAATTATTCTATCCCATTGAGTAAGTGCTTTGTCTTTTCGCCATTTAAAAGATTCCTGAAAAGATGATTTAATGAGCTTGTTTAATGAATCTGGATTATTGATAAGATTTTGTAGACTTTCTCCAAACTTTTTTTCATCATTCAATGGAATTAAAAAACCGTTGTTTTCATTAATAATATCTGATGGCCCATAATTACAATTGTAAGAAATAAGTGCATTACCACAGAACATAGCCTCTAGTAATACCATTCCAAATGCTTCATTGATACTTGTAAATAAGAAAACTTTACTTTTTAACAGTTCATTTTTGATTTCGTTAATCGACAAACGACCTGTAAAAGTAACTTTTGATTCTAGCCTTTTTTCTTGAACTTGTTTTTTTAAATTCCACATTTCAGAACCTTCACCAATAATTTTAAGATGAAAGTCTTTTACATCTATTTGTGAAATTATAGTAATGATTGCACTCACATTTTTTTCTTGATCTAGCCTTCCCACATAAATCAATTGATTTATTTTACTTTCAAAATCAATACTTTTGATGCTTTCAAATGGTTCACCTATAATATTCGGAATTACATAAACATTGGGATTGAGTGTTTTATAATAATTAAAAGATGCTTTATTAATGCAAACAATTCCTGCTAAGTTTTTATATTTTGGACGCAAAAAATCACCCCATAATTTCCCTCCAACTTCGTAGTTGGAGTGTTCCCAAGCGAATGTTTTTTTTGCAATTTCTTTATTTGTTGCAATTTGAGAAGATAGCTTGTACCAACACGAAATAATGATATCATAATTTTGATGGTTGGTTTTGAGCCATTTATACATGGTATTCCACTGTCCGAAATCGAATATATACTTTTTTAGATTAAATCTATATGGGAATTTCTTTAAATATTTGTCGAGTAAAGGATTGATTTTCTGAACCCCAAAATGCTCGAAAGAATTAATTGTATGAATTTTAATTTTAGGATTTATTTCATAAAAAGTATTCTCACCTGCCATTAAAAACAAAATGCTTACTTGATAATCTTTATGACACAACTCATTGGCAAGATTAATCATAACTCTTGAAACGCCACCCGGTTTAAGATTTTGATAATAAATAAAAAGTATTTTTTTTGGCATTCTAAATGAGTTTTGAGAATGGGTAAAGTAGATTTGCCAGTAATTTCATTTCAGTAGATTTTAATTCTGAAGTGATTTTTTTTAAAGATCTACCATCAATTTTCGAAAATTTCAAATAGCCGCCCAAATTCCTAAGAACCGGAATAGGATTGCTCCAAATTTTTGAACTATAGGTATTTAGAAATGCTTTGTAGTTTTCGGCAAGCCCAAATGCATTTTTTTTATCATAAAACTGATTGGCGAGTGACTGCTCGTCATCTTTGTCCCGGAAATAAATTCTCGTTACTTTATTAATACAGTAATGAAAACCCAATTGATCAAACTGAAATTGGAAAACTCCTTCCGGAATAAAGCCTTTTCCTGAGAGATTTTCAAAATTAAGCTTCATTTTTTTATAAATATCTGTTTTTCCCATTCCCCATTTATCGCCTTTTATTTTGTATTTGTACCGCATGTCGAAAATAGTACAGATAAAGGGTGGTTCAGGAAAATGGTCTCCCACAATATTTCCAAACTGATCTTCACAAAGCGTTGATACAAATACAATATTTTGATGATCATGAATCTGCTCCCAAGTATTGACGAGAATTTCCATAGAATTTTTGGGTAAGGCATCATCAGAATCTAAAGGTGAAAAATATTTGCCTTCTGCAAGATCAATACCCCGAAAAAAAGTTAAAAATTTATGTTGATTTTCCTGATGATAATACCTGATTTTAATATCAGATATTCTCTGGAATTCTTCAACGAGTTCTTTAGTTTTGTCGGTAGAGCCATCATCAATAATGAGCCATTCGAAATCTTTAAACGTCTGATTCTGCAAAGATTCAAAAACCCTCGGTAAAGTGTGCGCTCGATTATAAGTGGGCGTAAGAATGGTGACTAATGGCTTTTTCATCCTTTAAGTTTATATTGTTTCTGAAAAACAGAAGTTACCTGATTGTAAATTTTTTCATTATCAAATTTCTCCACAGAGTGTACCATGTTTTTCTTGTATTTCTCTGTCAAATTGGTATTGGTGAGAAATAGTTTCATGCCTTCATAGATTGATTTTTCGTCTGGCTCTACAAGATATCCGTCAAAATCATGCTCAATCATTTCGGGAATTCCGCCTACATTGGTGCTTACAATCGGAATGTTTAATCCCATTACTTCTCCGATGGTTAAAGGATAAGATTCAGACTCTGAAGGGAGTACGAAATAATCAGAATTTTTGATATAAGGATAAGGGTTTATCTGGCTGTCAAGAAGAAGAAATGTATTTTCAACATTTAATTCTTTTGCTTGTTTTTTTAAATTTTCCATCTCTGCGCCACCGCCAATCACCGCAATAGAATGTGAAAAACCTTCGTCTAAAAGTTTTTTGTGTACATTCATCAACGTGTGATAGTTTTTACGGCTATGCAATCTTCCCATAGATGAAAATACGGGATGCGTATCGTAATGTACAGGGAATTCTAATGCTTTTATTTTTACGTCATCTATTTTTATAGAATTATAAATGATAGAACTTTTAGGATATTCAATCTGATATAAATCTGTGATAACATCTCGGGTTTGCTTAGACCCAAAAATTACCCAGTCAAATTTTTTGAGTGCATTGATTCTGCTTAAAACTCTTTTTTGGTCAGGATCATAGCCTACATCAGTATGAAACCAGGCTATTTTTCTTGAGGATAAAGGGCTAGACAGAATGTTTTCAAATTCGGCATAGGTAGGAGCAATTTCGAGATCAAAATCTTTTTTAATGATTCTGCGGTATAATATTTTAGGATTATTTCGATAAAAAGAAAGAATTAAATTTCTTTTTATAAGCTGCAAGGTTCTGAGAAGCTTGTTGGCACTCATATCTTCTCTTCCTTTTTGCAGAGTAATGAGCTCAATATCTTTAGGAATACTTTTTCTAAGTTCTCCTTGGTCAATGGTCAGAAAAAAAGTAATGTCAAACAAGTCTCTCGGTAGATTCTCCAACAAATCGAGAAGTACTCTTTCTACTCCTCCCATTTCCATGGAGCGATGACGGAACAGAACTTTTATTTTGTGAGGCATTTGTGTATTTTAAAAAAAATTAATCCTTAAAGAAACAAATATAAGACTGTTTGTGCAATTCTTTTGTATTTTTACCCCTTAAAACATAACTGTATGAGTAAAGTTTCAGAAATTACAAGCACATTTGTCGCTTATCTTAAACGCCCAGATCTTTATCCCGAACTAAGACGTAAGATATGGAAAAATATATTCAACCGTTCATCAGGGTTACGAGGCAAGGAAGAAGCAGAAAAATGGTGCCAAAGCATTGCTGTTTCTGAAAAAGATTTCATAGAAAATGTATTGAAAATAAGCTTTGTTCCTTTTGAAAATATCTTCCCTCAAGAATATCAGAATGCATTAGAAATACAGGAAAAAACACCTGTGAAAATGGGAGGTGCGGGTTCTTTAAGTGTTATTTATTACATCAACGAATTTGCAAAGGCTCAAAGTTCTATCGAGACCGGAGTTGCCTATGGATGGTCTTCTTTTGCTGCTTTAGCATCTTTAGTTTCCAGAAATGGAACACTTTATAGTTCAGATATGCCTTATATTCTTCAAAATCAAAGTGAAGATTTTGTAGGATGTGTTATTCCTGAAAAATATAAAAGCAACTGGGATCTTTTTCGATTTGCAGATAAAGAATCTCTTCCTAAAATTTTTGAAAAAGCAAAAACTTTTGATGTTGTGCATTACGACAGCGACAAAACGTATGACGGAAGAATGTGGGCATATAAAATTTTATGGGACAGATTGAGAAACGGAGGTGTTTTTATGAGTGATGATGTAGGTGATAATGCTGCTTTTAAAGATTATTGCGAGCAGAATAATCACACACCGCATATTATTGAGTTTGATGGCAAATATGCCGGAGTTATTATAAAACAATAAATAAAAGCCACAGATTATTTTGTGGCTTTTTAATGGGTATTGCAGCCCAATGCTTCATATTGTTTTCGGAATTTATTGACCCACTTTTCAAATTCTGAAATGTTGATTTTTTCTGATACAAACCCTTTAAAATAATCTAAAGAAAAATCTTTTGGGAAGTTTTCCATTTCGTTAAACTCATCTTTTAGCCAAGCTTCATTGATCAGATAATTAAACTGGTTTACATCAAAGTTAAAACCATATTCATGATAAGAACTGGTGGCTGAGGATTGAAAAGTTGTTTTCATCGCTTCACTTTTAAGTCTGGAAATAAAATTAGGATTGTTTTTATTTCTACGATAAAAAACAGAAGCATTAATAAGTTGTTGCTTTTCGTCTACTTTTTCATCGATATTTTCCCAAATGTTGAGCCAGTATTCTTTTTTATAAAGTCCCATTAATATCGAATTGAGTGACCAATATTTAAGAGGTGTAAAGTTGTCTACAATTTTAAGTCTATAAAGAATTGTGAAAAACAGAAATTGATTACGAAAAAAAGCAGACATTAATTTTTTGTTCATCAACAACAAATCTTTCGGTTGTGCAGACTCTACATCATCAGTAATAGAATTGAGTATTAAATCTTTTCTTTCAGTCTCATTTCCCAGCCAGCCAAGCTTTAGTAGATGGATGTCAAATTTTTTGGCTTGATTTTGTAATGTATTGACATCAATTTTTTCGGTAAACCAAACATCGTCTTCGGTAATAATGAGATAGTCTGAACTGTTTTTTACAGCTTCATACCAGAATTTTGTGGGTATTTCAAAGCCATTAATAAGTTTTCCGGATTCTATATTTTCTTTAATCGCAATGACTTTCTTTTCATATTGATTAGAAAGTAATATTTCTACTTCAGGATGTTTTTTACGGATTTTATCTAAATATACTTTTGGAGTACCATCATCTAAAATTTTTATTTTCAAATCACCTGAAACATTTTGATAGATTGAAGTAATGCAGCGATCTAAATAAAAAGGACGATTAAAAGACTTTATCAGTATATCCATTAATTAAATTTTCTTAGAATTCTTTTAAATAAAGTATTCTGATTTTTTAAAATAAACTCGGGTAAATTATCGATTTCGTTGATGCTTTTACCAAATAAAGACTTAATATTTCTTCTTTTTGCGGTGTCTAAAATTACTCTTTGCCAGTTTTGATTTAGTTTTCCTTTTTTTGAAGATTCTTGTGAGACGCCTTTATCGTGTAAACGGTAATAATAAAGTGGGATATTTATAAAATTGAATCTTCCCACTTCATAAAGTTTAAGATATAAATCCTGATCCACAGCCGAACTAAGCTCTATATTGATTCCTACCGTTTTATCATAAGCCTCTTTTTTAAAAGTGAAAAAATGATTGGCTTCTAGAAAAACATTAAAAAAATCTTTCTTTCCATTTTTTACAGCACGCGAATGCTGGAATATCTTAATTGGCTTTAATTGATGATCACAAAGATAAAATTGAGAATAGGTGACAATATTATCTTGCGTATGATTTTCTATGCTTATTTGTAATGCGTTTTCTACTAAAGCATCGTCGGGATCTACAAATCCGCAGATTTCTCCGGATGCCATCTCTACACATTTTCTTTTTGTATATCCTACCCCTCTGTTTTCCTCATTTCTGAAAACTTTTACATTCGCGTTATCTTTTGTAAGTTCTACGATTTTTTGATAAGAATTATCCGTAGAGCAATCATCTACAAGGATAATTTCAAAATTTTGATAGGTTTGATTAAGAATGCTTTTATAGCATTCTATAAAATAATTATAGTTGTTATAATGCGCAATAAGAATTGAGAATTTTACCATAGAATTATGTTTAAATCTATATGTTTATCTGCTGTTTAGACTTTTTATTATTGTTTGAGAGACATCATTCAGGTGTTTATCCAAAGAAAAATTTGCACGAATAAATTCTTTTCCTCTTTGTCCGAATTCTTTTATGACGTTTTGATTTTCTAAGAGAAAAATCATTTTTTCGGCCATAGAATCTAAGTCATGCTCGTCAACTAAAAAGCCAGTTTCTCCATCAATTATTGTATCAATTATTCCTCCGTTTTTTGTAGAAACTACAGGTAAACCAGCTGCTGATGCTTCAATAATTGCTACAGGAGTGCCTTCTGCATCACCATTTTCAGCCGTTACAGAATGTTGAATGAATACAGCGCTTTCGCTGAGAAGTTTCATTTGTGTTTCCTGACCAATCCAGCCAACAAAATCTATTTTATCACTTAATTGTAATTCTTCAATCAATTGTTGGCATTCTTCAAACAGTTCTCCGTCTCCAGCAAATACAAATTTAGCATGTGGAAATTTCTCAAGAACTTTAGCGAAGGCTTTAATACTGATTTGAGGTGATTTTGTCTCTGCAAAACGCCCGATAGCTAAAAATTGATACGATTCGTAAGAGGGTGAGATCTTAAAAAAGTCTTCTTTGGCCCCGATAGGAGAATATACAATTTGTTCGTCACTGAATCCTAAATTTTTTAGTTTAGGAACCATATTTTTTGCAACGGGAATTACAAAAGCGTTGTATTTTCCTAATTTTGAATAAATAGCAGTATTGCTTTCTAAAACATCTTTCTTATGAATCTCATATCCTAAAACATTAGCAACTATCGGAATTTTTAGCTCCTCACAAACTTCTCTCACTGCTGCTCCGGTCACTAAAAAATCTCCGACTACACAATCTATTTTTTCTTTTAAAAGAATTTTTTTAAATCTTTTTTTTATTATTTTTTGTAATCTTTTATGATTCATTAAAGATATTGCAGTAAGGAAATATCTTGTTATTTTTTGCTTTCTTAAACTTGTGCCCATATAAAAATAGGGAACAAAACCTCCAAAAAGGACAATTTTTTCGAAAGGTAAATTTTCAATATAATTTTTTACAAAAGGCCCCATTGGTTTATTTAATCCGGGGGTAGCTATTAAAATTTTAGGAGTTTTCATTCAGCGTTTTTATGAGAATAGTTTATAAAGATATTCGATGTTGATCTTGTTTATTAATGATAATTGAATTTGCAGGAACATCTTTGTGAATGATACATCCTGCTCCCAAAATAACATTATCGCCTATTGTGACATCTTTTAAAATAGTAACATTTGCTCCAGTCCATACATTATTTCCAAGCTTCACTTTTCCAATATTGAAATCTGTTTTTGATACTGAGAATGGCTCTTTTGTATATTGATGGTTATGATCAAAAATTTTCATGCCTTCTCCAAGAATACAGTTTTTTCCGATTTCAATTTCTCCAAGACACGAGATTGTAGCTCTGGTTATGTAAGTTTCGTCTCCTATAATAAGTTTTGCATTAGATTTTACAGTAATAAAGTTAGCTTGGTTGATCATAACATTTTTTCCAAACTTAAATTCTGCTTCCGAAGAAATATCTAAAAAATTATCAGAACCCAGTTTAAAGGAATTATGAATAGAACTTTTGCTGGTGAAAAAAAAATCGCGATTTTTTTGATTGATGCAGCTGTTTGCAAAATTTTTTAATTTTATAAAATATAAACCTAAAACCTTTTTCATCTAAAATGTTTTATCCAAAAGTATTAAATATTCTTTTAATTTTGTAATAAATAACAGTAAAACAATTTGATGAGCACCAATCAACCTTTAATTAGTATTAATATTCCTGTTTTTAAATGTGAGAAATATATTCTTCGATGTTTAGAATCTGTAAAGAGTCAAACTTATACAAATTTTGAAATTATTTTGGTTAATGACTGTACTCCAGATGGGAGTATGGCTATTATCGAAAAATTCGTTAAAGAAAATCCTGGTCTTACCATTAAAGTTGATGAGCACAAAGAAAACTCAGGGCTTTCGGTTGTGAGAAATACAGGGATAAAAGCTTCGAATGGAAAATATATTTATTTTTTGGATAGTGATGATGAAATTACAGAAAATTGTATCGAATTATTGGTTGAAAATGCATTAAAGACTGATGCACAGATTATAATTGCTCAAAATCGATGGATTAATACTTTTGAAAATACAACGAAAGACTTTGGTTTTCCTACCAATGCCCCCAAAAAGTATTACGATAATAATCTGGAAATATTTTCGGTGTACAGTAACGAAAAATTCCCTTCTTCTTCTTGGAATAAATTGATTAAAAGAGAATTTATCGTTGATAATAAAATCTTTTTTGTGCCGGGATTATTTGCGCAAGATGAGCTTTGGTTTTTTCATTTGCTTTTAAAAGCTGAAACTTTAGCGATTATTGATGATATTACCTATCTCTATTATCTGCACGGAGAATCTGTGATTTTTAATAGAAATAAAAGGAATTTTGAGAATTATTTAACGATTCTTGAGCATTTTACAAAATCGTATAATGAGCAAAAAAATCCGGAATTGAAGAAGCTGATTAAAAAGAAAATTGTTCTCTTCAAAGAGACGGTTCTTATTATTCAGTGGAAAGCCTTGAAGGATAAAGAATATTTGCGTACCAATATTTCAAGAATGCAAAAACTCACAAGATTAAACTTGATAGATTATATTAATCCGAATTTCTCTCTAGGAATTAAAAAGAAAAATTTTGCCCAAAATATACCTTCAGATTGGGCTACGAAATTATTTATCTGGCGCTTTGAGAGATGATTTCAGTTTTTTTAGAAAAAATATTACAGAAAAATTAAAGAATAAGAAGAATGTGATATGAATTTTCGCAACCTTTTTTTACAAAATAATATTGCTATATGTGTGGAATTTCGGGAATTGTAAAGACAAATATTTTAAATGATGACTTCTATAAAACGAGTCTCAAAAATATGACAGATTCTATTATTCATCGTGGCCCGGATGATGAAGGTCATGAATATTTTCAAAACTGCTTTTTAGGTTTCAGAAGACTAGCCATTGTTGATTTGTCAAAAGATGGGCATCAACCGATGTACTCAGACACAAAAAATGAATGCATTGTTTTCAACGGAGAAATCTACGGGTATCGCGATGTAAAAAAGGAAATGAAAGAATATCCTTTTAAAAGCAATACAGACACAGAGGTTATTGTATCTCTTTATCAAAAATACGGTTCAGAAACTCCGAAACACCTCAACGGTATGTTTTCTATGGCAATCTGGAACGAAGAAAAGCAAGAATTGTTTTGTGCAAGAGACCGATTTGGTGAAAAACCATTTTATTATGCAACCGGGAAAAACGGAGAGTTTATTTTTGCTTCAGAAATTAAAGCTATTTTGGCGACCGGTTTGGTAGATTCTGAATTAAATGATGACGCGATATTTCATTTTCTTCGTCATATGTATGTTGATAGTCAGCAGAGTATTTATAAAAATATTAAAGTTTTGCAGCCTGCTCATCAACTTCTTTATAAGGATGGTGAAATAAAAATTTCTCAATATTGGAATTTTCCAAAAGAAGAATTACAAATCTCAGAAGAAGACGCAATTATTAAATTTAAAAGTTTAGTTGAAGAGTCTGTTGAAAAGCAATTGATTGCCGACGTGAAAGTAGGAGCGTTTTTAAGTGGTGGTTTAGATTCCGGAACGTTGGTTGCGCTTTCTTCTCAGCATCATTCCAATCTTACCACTTTAGGTTTTGAATATCAAGGTGAATGGAACGAAATGCCTGAAGCAAGAAGTATTTCGAAAAAATACAATACCAATCATCTTGAAGTTTCTTTGAAAGATGACGAAATACCTAAATTATTGACCGAGGTTTTAAAAAAGCTAGATGAACCATTGGCAGACACCGCTATTTTGGCAACGTACACCATCTGTAAAGAAGCTGCAAAAAAGATGACCGTTGTTATTACAGGAAATGCCGGTGATGAGCTTTTTGGAGGGTATAAATGGTATCAGAAAGAAAAAGAAATTTTAGATAAAGGGAAGGCTAGTAAAACGTTGCTCCCTTTGTATAAAGTGGGCTCTACAGTGAGTGAGAAAACTGGTTTTTCAAGTGGTAGAAACTATTTTTTAGATAAAATTTTCAGAGCAAAATTTCCAGATATTGTTTCTTACCAGACGGAAAAAGTACATAATAACTTCACCAAAGAAGAAACAAAATTACTTTTAAAATCAGATTCAGATTACCAGCATTCTTACCATTTTCCAATGGATAAAACCAACCTGAATACTGCGATGAAAATGGATCTCACCAATATTATTCCGGGAGATTATATGGTAAAAGATGACCGTATTGCGATGATGCATTCTATAGAACTAAGAACTCCTTTTTTAGATAAAGATTTAGTTGAATTCTGCTCTGCACTTCCTGCAAAATATAAAGTGGATGCTCTACAGACTAAAATTATTCTTCGAAAAGCTTTTGGTACATTGTTGACGGATAATATTCTTAACAAAAGAAAACAAGGCTTTGGAGCTCCTATTGAAAAATGGTTAAAAATCCCTGCAATGGAAGAGCTTTCATCAAAAATATTAAAAAATCCGGCATCAAAAATTTTCAGTAAACTAGATTTCTTACAGGTTCAAAAAAACTTAAACTATAATTATAAACACTGGTCTTTGCTTGTACTGGGAATCTGGATGGAGGAACATTAGTTTTTACATCACAGCGTAATATTTTTTTAATATTTCCAACAAATAATTTTCCTTGTTGATAAGATTATTTTCAGTAAAATAACGTTCAATATCTGGAATATTAATGTCGTATCCTGAACCACTTTTTAAGAGGTTGCTATTGATTTTTTTGTCGTAAAATTTTTCTACAATCTCCAAAATCTCCAAAATTGAATAATTTTTGAGATAAGCAACATTGATAATTTTATTCAAAGATTGATTTTTTAGCAAATCAAAAGTTACATTTCTGATGTCATCTACATCAATGAGGTTACGTGTTGCTTTGGTATGAACGTTAATTGTTTCATCGTTTTTAACAGCTCTCACAATATAATTCATGAGAAGATTAGGGTTTCCTCCTTTTCCTACGGCATTGCTTACCCTTAATATTAAAAACTGATTACACGATTTTTTAATTAGCTGCTCCATTTTGAGTTTATGAAGAACATAGTCGCTTCCTGTTTTAGAAGAATCATAAATACTGCAGGTGGAAAAATAGATAAATACTTTGTCAGTATTTTCAGTGATGGTACTTTTAATAAGATTTTCCTCACGTAAAAATTCTTCGACTCTTGTTTCTAAAGAGTTGGAAACTCCAGACGCAAAGAAAATTGTATTTTCTCTGTCGTGAGCTGTGAATAATGATGCAATAAGGCCTTTTCCTACAATCATTCTATTATTTTTGCGACTATTTTTTCTGCTGATTTTCCATCACCGAAAGGATTGTTTTCACTTTTAAAAATATATTCTTCAGGATGATGATAAATTGCGTTGAAGTTTTGTTTAATTTTTTGAATATCACTTCCTACCAAAATACCACATTTACAAGTAATAACTTCAGGTCTTTCAGTCTCTTCTCTCAAGATTAATATGCGTTTTTGTAAGCTTGGTGCTTCCTCTTGGATGCCTCCGGAATCTGAGATAATGATTTTAGACTTTGCCATTTTTGTAATGGCTTCCAAATAGGAGAGAGGTTCTGTAAAATTGATATTTTCTGGAATACCACTCTCAAAAACTTCTAAAATGATTTTCCTGGTGTTGGGATTAGGATGTAAAGCCCAATCAAATTGAATGACCGGATTTTCTTCAGCTAATTCTTTTATTGCCTGAGCAATGTTTCTTAAAGGCTGACCAATATTTTCTCTTCGGTGTGCAGTAATAAAAACACAATCTTGATATTCTACTTGAATCTTTTCTTTTTGAGTTACATACTTTATCATGTCGACAATGGTATTGCCGACTAAAGAAATTTTATGTTCAGAAATATTTTCGTGAAGAAGGTTTTGTTTTGATAATTCTGTAGGAGAGAAATTAACATGAGTCGTCAAAGAAACAACGCGTCTGTTAAACTCTTCCGGAAAAGGCAGATTAATATCAGATGTACGAAGCCCGGCCTCAATATGATAAAATTTTCTCTGTTCTAAAAAAGCCACCATAGATGATGCTAAGACGGTAAATGTATCGCCTTGGGCAATGATTTTTTGAATATTTTCTTGATGAACGAGATTTGAGATGTCGTTGATGAGTTTTGCAATAAGATTAGAATTACTGAAATCTAAAGACTGCACAGATAACTGGAAATCGGGTGTAACTCCGAAGCTTTTTTCCATTTCGGTTAAAAGAGAATCATGCTGCCCGGTGTTGACAATGGTAATGCCCTGTCGAATCCTATTAAATTCATTGATAAGAGGGAATACCTTCAGAAATTCTGGACGCGTCCCATAAATAATTGCAATTTTTTCGCTCATCATGTTATTTTCAGTAAAAATAATAAAAACTTAAGATTTTAAACGCTTTACAATATGCTTTAATAACATTTTTAATGGAAATTGATTAAGAATTTCATCTGCAGAAAACTTTTTCATATTGTTGACGACATTGTGTATTTCTTTTTTCCCATTTTTCATTTCGACTATGTTTTTTAAATGAAAATGAGAGTGTACAAAATCTTTGAAAGGATTGGGTGTATCTCTTTCGTGCCATGTTCCCACAAAATGATGACTTGCATAGTTCTTAGGCAAATCAAGACAGAAATAAGTAGATGGATAAATTACAATTCCGTCTGCCAATTCCTGATATTCGTCTTTATTGGGATTAACTTTATATTCGTTAACCAAAAGATCTGAAACAAAAACAGTATTGGTGGTAAGGTCAAAATCAGTTTTTTTATCGTAAAAATCCAATACTTTTTTGGGCCATGGATGTCCTGCTTCTGTTGCCCAAAGTGCTGTAAAAGGCGAACCTGTAATTTCAAAACCAGAGAAAGCGCGGTGTATTAAAAATTCGTTTAAAGAAAATTTTACTTCCACATCAATATCCATGTAAATTCCACCTTGCTCAAATAAGGCTAATGCTCTTGCGTAATCAGATACGAAAGCCCATTTTTTATTTTTTGCAGCCAACTTTACATACGTGCAGCAGTTGATATCAAAATTTGATTCATTCCATTCTATAATTTCATAATCCGGTAGATTTTTCTTCCAAGAGTCGAGACAGATATAAAAAGATTCAGGTTTCGGGTTTCCACCAAACCAGCAATAATGTATTTTTTTTGGAATCATGTGCTTAGAAATTTTCTTTTTAAAAACTTATTAACGGGCTTTTCAAAATATTCAAATAGCAAAATACTAAAAAATAGGGTAGCCAAAAGAATGATAAATAGTGTTGCAATAGGATTAGTATCATCCAAAAAAGGTAACATTTTAGTAATAACAAAAAGATGAATCATGTAAAAGGAAAAACTAATTTCGCCCAAATAAACCAATATTTTGTTTTGTAATAATTTTGAAATTCTGCCTTTTTCGAAGGCAAATATCAGAATAATTGCTGACATTGGAATCCAATAATACGCAGAAAAACGATACATTCTTGGGATTGCATTGTGAGGCAAGAAAAATACAATTAATAATAAGATTGCTAAATATTCCCAGGTAGAAGTCGTAAGCTTTTTGTGATTCGTAGAATTTATATATTTAAAAAAATGATAGAGTAGTATCCCCAAAGAAAAATCGAGCAATCTGCTGAACGGATTGATGTAATAGACAAATTTTATATAGGCATCTGGTACTTTTAATGACAACGAAAATAGAATGATACTTAAGATAATCAAAAGTAAAACACTCGTTATTTTATATTTATTGATAAAAGGAAAAATAAATGGAAAGGAAAAATAAAAAAAGAATTCGTTAGAAATACTCCATGACGGTGCATTGATAACATGATTGTTTATAGTGGGAAGAAATGATTGTACGGCAAAAATATTAATTAGCCATGTTGACCAACTTATGTTTGCGATAGATACGGCGCAAATAAGCATGGTTAAAAGATACAAAGGATATAGTCTAAAAAATCGTGCTTTATAAAACCGAATGGTATCGAATTTATTTTTTGATATTTTTAAATCATTACTATACGAAATCACAAAACCACTTAGAATAAAAAAGAAGCTCACCCCAATATATCCTTCAAAAAAAATGTTTCTAACGAACCAGTTAAATATAGGATTGTCACTTTTTATTCCTTGCAAATGACTCAGAAATACAAAGAAGGCAAAGAAAAATCTCAAAGATGTTAAAGGTTTTATCATGCGGTTTCAAAATTAAAATCTTTGATCATCACCCATTGAGGATTATATTGATAAAGATCGGTGTTTTCTATTCTTCTGCTTCCAAATATTGGGCAAAAGGTGTTTTCCTGAGATTGGTATAAATAATTTGAAATATATGCCGCCCAAAAAGAAAAAGTAGAATTTGATAAAATTAAATTTTTTGAGTTTGCAACCCATAGAAAACTGGTAATGATTTTATGATCATTCAAATCTGGAAAATTCAGTTTAGAGGTATACTCATTCAGAAAACCAAAATTCTCTTTACACCATTGCATATTATCGGATAAAATATTAATTCTAGACCATTTTTTGTCTTTTAAATAATTTTCAAAAACATGTTTTATAAAACCAATTTGGTCATATCCATAAATAGAGGAATTTCCTTTTTCATAAAAATCTCCTCGTCTGATGTTGATCGTGAGCTCATTAAGACTAGGCTCAGAAAACGATGATAAAAACGACTTCACAAATTCTGACGACACTAGATATTTTTTAATAAAATCATTTAGATCTTTCTCAGAAAAATCTTCTTTAAAAACCTGATAAAAATTGTTGGATGCATCTTTTTTATGATAAAACTTTACCTGATTTTCTGTGATGATATATTTTTTAAGCTGAGGGAAATAGGCTGTCAAATCATCCATATGTGGGGTATAAAGTACTTTGAGTGATTTTCCCTGTTGGTCAAAAATATAGGCTCTCAAGAAAAAGTACAGCAAGTTTCCCCATCTTGCCCCTTTTGGAGTGATGATTACCTCTGTACCAGATGAAAAAATTATAAAAAAAAATTTCTTTAAAAACGCTCTCATAATAAGTGTTTGGTTCTGTTGATGATTTTTAAGGTATTTTTTATTCCAAATATTTTGGGGTTGAGGTATTTAATAATAATTTTAAAAGATTCAAGACGAGGGTATTTAAAGTTTTTCAGTAAGGCAATAAGCTTATAAAAATTCTCTGTTTCTACCTTGATGTCTATTTTCTGATTTGGGAGAATTCCTATTATAGACCGTACTTTAAGGATGTTATTCAGCCATTCTTTAGAAATTGATCCTGCAGAAAAGTGATTAATTAAAATCTGATCAGTTACAAAGTTGGTGTATTTTTTTGAAGCTTCTAAACTAAAAATAAGATCATACCCATGAAAACCAGTAATGTTTTCATTAAATTTTACGGTGTTATATACTTTCCTTGTGCAGGCAAGGAAAACTCCGTCTAATGATTTTACAGGGATTCCTGTGGCATTTTCCGGGAAATGACATCTATTATTTAAAAATTGCTGCCCGTTATTGTCTGTCTGAATAAAATGTAAAAACTTATGACCAGAATTCCACCAGCTTCCTGGAACATACGAATAGTAATCTCCACCAGCAACTCCTACAACGCCACAATTGGGTAATGTTAAGATTTGTAAAAGCTTCTCACCCCAATTACATTCAGTAAATAAAACATCTTCATGTAAAAACAGTAGATTGTCATATTTCGATTGGGCTGCACCAGAATTGTAAGCTTTGCATATTCCCATTTTACCGGGATTCCAGATTTTTACAATTTCGTATTCAATTTTATCACCAATAGTTTGGCTTATGTTTTCTGAGATCTGTTCAAAAAAATGATTTTGATAAGAAGAGATGATTATAGAAAGCATATTGAATAGTTGATGGTTTTTTTACTAATTAGTAATTAGTAATTGGGTTTTGGAATTTATTCTCGGTATTTTAAAAGCTTAAAATATATTATTAAATCTTATATGGAATTGTTTTATTATTAGGCTTTAATTTTTCGCCTATAGACTATTACTTACTCTCTAAAACCTATAACCTTAAAAGATTAAATATTTTTTTCAAAGATTTAAATTTATGAAGACTAACATACTCGAAGATAAATTTAGATAAATCTAAATGAAGTTTATTATTAAAAAGTATAATGTAACATTGCTCGAGTAGAAAACTTTTTGATGATTTGCTCAACGATGAATAATCTTTAATTTCGAGATAAGAATCCCAGTAATAATAAAAATAATTAATCTGTCTTTGCCTTTCATCAATGTTTTTTCCAAATTGAAAAGAATCATCATGATATCTTCTAAGCGAAAGAACAATATCTTTTGCAATCGCTTTTTCACTCGTAAGAACAAGTTTTGTAAAATAATTATATTCTTCTGCAGATTGATTTTTTTCTGTAAAACGAATTGATTTTGCAACCTCTGTTTTTATAATAGGATCTAGCGTCAACCAATTGATTTCTTTTTGAATAAAATGATCTGCAGAAATAGGCAATGTAAAAAGATGACGATAATTAATCGAATTGTGATTTTCAGGATTATTAAAATATTCTGTTTTTGTTATGGCAAAATCGTAATCACCAGAAGTGATCATTGTAGCCTTTTCCTGAATGTGATTCGGGGTCATCAGATCATCACTATCAAATAAAATAACATATTGCCCTACTGCGTTTTCTATACCGATATTTCTGCATGCATTGGCGCCTTTAGGAGAATTTGGTGAGCGCTGAATAAGTTTGAAACGCGAATCTTTTTCTACATACTTTTGAATCACCTCAACAGAATGATCCGTAGAGCCATCATCTACAATAATACACTCCCAGTTTTGATAGCTTTGCGCCAAGATAGAATCTAGCGTTTCTTCTATGAGAGTAGCACGGTTGAAGTTGGGGATGATTATAGAAATCAGATATGTCATAGATAAGTGCGTTTTGTCACTAAGATGTAAACTTTACCAAGATAGAAAAATATTTTGTTTTTGAGTTCTCTAAACGGAGAATCAAAATCAGGAACCATCATTTTTTTACCTGTCCGTTTTGAAAAAGCTCCTTTCAGGAAGTATTTCAACGATTCTTTTATTGGTTTTGTACCTGTACTTTCAAAAGGGTGTTTCACCAAAAAAATAGGATAGTAAAAACCTTTGAGATTGTTTTTAATTAAATCTTTAATGAAAATCTCTTCCTCACCTTGCCTTAATCTTGTTCCCAAGCCAAACCTCTCATCAAAACCAATTTTCTCACTTTTTATTTTTTCGATATTGATTAAAATTTCAATAGAAGCTACTGCAGGATAATGAGTTTCAAAAGCATGTTTTTCAGTTGCATATTCTTTAAACTCAGGTTCATCATCTGGAGTCTTTATTTTGAATGCTGCAAAATCAGGAACTTCTGCTTTTATAATCTCTAAAACTTTTGCAATGCCTTCTTCAAGATATTCTACATCATCATCCCCAATAATTGCATAGGTTGTTTTGCAGTTTCTTAATCCTATATTTCTGCTTTTAGAAAGCCCGGTTGACTGAGTGGTGATTACTTCGATATCTTCTCTTTTAAGAAATGAGGGAAGTTCTGTTTTGCCGTTTTTTTGATGGATAATCAGATATTTTATCTGGGGGTGCACAATTTTTACTGTATTTTCCATACGCAGAATTCCTTCGTTTAAAGTAGAAATTATGAGGGTAAGTGTATGCATAAAAGTGTTCTATGATTATTTTTTTAAAATCATTTTTGCAGATAATTTTAGATTGCCCAAAAATCCGTTTTGTATTATTATTTCTTTTCTGTTTTTCAAAATAAAAAAAATAAGTGAAGGTTTCTTCTTTTCTATTTTCCCAAAGATTGTGAGAAGTCTGTGTGTAATTGTGTTTTTAAGTTCTATTTCGCTGTAGAATTTTTTATTCTGATTGGCTGCTTCAAGTTGATTGGTAAAGATAATAAGTTTTATAAATTCTTCGGCAGCAAAGCGGAATACTTGTAAGCCTCCAAACAGTGTTTCACAAAATCTGATATTGATGTCAGAATTTTCAATCCCTAAATAGAGAAGCTGGTCACCGATTATTTTTTTTGCCGTTTGAGATTGCAGGCTGTTTTCTACGACTGATATATTGGTTTGGTGTACTCTGTATTTCAGTAAAGATTCTGGGATGTTATATAATCTTGTAACTCTTGACAGACTGACCCAAAATTCATAATCTTCTGCAGACTGATAATTTTCATCATATCTGAGATTTTCCATTGTTGATTTTCTTAGCATTACCGTTGGATGGCCCAAAGATGAGCGTCCCAAAAGGTTTATTTTTATAGCTTCTGAATCTACAGGATGTTGTAATGTTTTTTCTTTTATACCTTCCCCGAAACAGGTAAACCACGTTCCGCAAACTCCTATTTCTGGGTTTTTGTGAAATATATCAATCTGCTTTTCAAACCTTGTAGACAGCGCAATGTCGTCCTGATCCATTCTTGCAATAAATTCACCTTTGGCAAGGTCTAAACCTTTATTTAATGTTTTTATTAAACCTAAATTCTGCTCATTTTTTATATATAAAATTCGGGAATCGAGATAAGAAAGAATGATGTTTTCTGAAGCATCATTTGAAGCATCGTTAATCAATAGCAACTCAAAATTTTCATAAGTCTGCCCAAGAATGCTGTCTATACTTTCTTCCAGGTATTTTTCGCCATTGTAAATCGGCATTAAGACAGAAATAAAAGGTTTTTTGAGCTCTTGGGACATGTGTTTTATTTTATGATAAAAATAATCTTATTATTGTTGTTTAGTGATGAATGTGAAATTTTCTCTAAAATTATAGTTGCATCTCGTTAAGGTTTTTAAATAGTAATCCACTTTTGGGGAATGATATCTTGGATGTCGAAGTTTGCAACCTCTTTATTAAACCAATTTTTCGGAGCTATAGTTTTCCCATCTTTTTGTCCTAACCAAGCTCCCCACCAACTGAAACTAGAGTTGGCAATGATGTGATGGCGGCATTGTGTCATAAGGTACATGTCTTTCCAGCTGTTGTTGCCGTGGTTGTGGTCTATGTACTCGATGTTTTTTATATTCTTAAAAATTTCTTTGCAATAACTGATGTCATCTGAAAATACAAAAAAACTGCAGTTTTCAAAATTTTCTTCTAAAAAATTGATGGCTTCTAAATAGTATTCGGAAGGAAGTGAACCATGGTATTTCTGAATATCTGGTTTTAGGTAATCTCCCCTTCTCAAATGGATAGAAACAGTATTTTCTATACTGTTTATTTTCTTTTGAACAATTTTGTTTTCAGTATCTAGATCCGGAAAGGTAAAGTCTTTCAACAGAATGTCTCTGATGTGCGCAAAATACTTTTCAGACTGAAAATAACCATCAAGATAAATGTTTTTAGAGGCGGATATGTTTACAATTTCGTTTTCTGACTGCGTAATATGGGTGAGGTTTCCGTATATGAGCTTTCGTAATATTTTGTTTTTTAATGATTTACTAAAAAAAACTTCTCTCTCTTTGTCTGATGAAATTTTATAAGATACAGGAAATATTCCGAGCTCAAAATCTCTTTTGGTAAAATGAACAGATGAAGTATTATTATTTTGTAGGAAAGACAAATCGAGATATACTGTGTTTTTAGAAGAAAGACTTCTGGCAATAGCATATTGAAACATCTGATTTCCTAGTCCTCCTTTGAGTTTAGTGATGATCATTTATTTTTTTTATTAAGGTTTTTATATCCAACATTAGTCTATGATTAGTTTTTAACCAATCAATATCTTTATCCCACCATTTTAAATCTGACAAAAATTTACTATTGTACAATTCATTAATATCACTTTAATTGAGTTGAAAGATTTACATGGTAAAACAACAAAATTCTCTAATTTTTATATTTTCTTTTTAAAAAAATTCTTATTTTCTCACTATAAAGCTTTATAAAGCTTCTATTTATATCTTTTGGAAGTGAGCCTTTGTAGTTTAGACTTCTAATCTCTTTAGAACTTTTGATATTAAATTTCTTTAATAATAGATATGTACTATGGTCGAAATCTGAATTTTTTATTTTTTTTACGTTCCATTTACTTAAAAGATAAAAATGTTCAAAAACATTTATAGCTTTATTACTTTCTACACTTTTTGTTATCTGGGTAGAACTTGATCCTATGCTGATAGCATCAATTTCTGAATATATTAAATTATTATTTCCTAAGAGTATTTGGATATAAAAATCAATGTCTACTAACCATATTGTATTATTATCAAAAATAGAAGAAATCGTTTTTCTGAATATAGTAGCACTTGGAGCCCCTATAAAATTACCATTCAAAAGAATTAAAGGATTTTTCTTTATTTCTTCAATTTTAGAACTTGAGGGTTTATTATAACTTAAAACAGTGTTTTTTTTCAAATCAAAATTTCTCGATGCTACAAAAGCAAAATTACTTTCAGGATTCTTGTCGAGTAAGTCTACAAAGATTTGTAATGAATGATTGTAGGTGAAAAAATCGTCATGATGAAGAATTTTTATATAATCACCAGAGGCTTTTCTCATCGCCTCATTCCAGTTTTCGGGTGAACCCAAAGCTGTACTGTTTTTATAATAAGATATGTTTTTAAGATGAGAATGCTTGTGTAGATAAAGCTCTATATCGTTGTTTGAAGAATCATCTGTAATTACCACTTCATAATCCTGAAAATTTTGCATCAAAACAGATTCGAAGCATCTTTCGAAGGCTTCAAGATTATTGTAAGTCGGAATACAGATTGATACTTTAGGCATTTTTTTCGGCAATACAGATTAAAAATTCTTTATTATCCAGTTCCTCATGAATGGTGTGGGTCTGGTAATTTTGATAGTAATGTTTTTTCAGGCTAAAACCAGATTTTTCTAACCATGTTTTTACTTTCTCTTCATTGATATAGAAGGTAAGATGAAAACCTAATTTTTTGGCATCTTCAGATTCTTCTTGCATGTATGGGGTCGAAAATATCAATTTTCCTTTGCTTTTTAAGCCTTTATTGTAAAGAGAAAGAAGTTTGTAGATATTTTCTTCGGTGAAATGTTCTATCGTTTCAAAAGAAATGATGGCATCAAATTCATTTTCAAAATCAATTTCCAAAAGATTTTTGTTTTCAAAAGATACATTTTTGATACTTTGATAGCGTTTTTTTATCTCTTCGATTACTTTCGTGTTGAGGTCTATTCCCAGTACACTTTTGCTTTTTTTGCTAAGAATTACACTGCCATAACCTGTACCGCAGGCAAAATCTCCACATGCCAAGTTCTTGTCAATATTTTTTTCGGCAAATAAATATCTCTGAATATGATTTTGCTGGTACATATCTAGTTTTGATATATCCAGTGAAGAGGTGTAGGTGAAATCTACTCTTTCACCACCGTCACCCAAAGGATTGCTTTTGTCAAAATCGTATGGCTCAGGTTGTTTTGTCGTATTTCTTTTAAATAATTTTAGTAAAATATTTTTCATCTTTTTCAGATTATTATTTATGATTTTATAATGATGCCTTGACAGGTTGGTAAATATAAAACTTCCGCACCAACCGACTTAGCAAAATCATTTTGTGCTTTTTCCTGTTGTTTTGTAGAATTAGAATATCCGTGGTCATCCAAAACAATGATTCCGCCGGGTACAAGTTTGTCCCAAAAAAACTTTAAAGCTTCCACTTCGGGAATTACAGAATTCATATCAATTGAGATAAAGGCAAATTTATCAGAATCTACCAAAGAAAGAGTTTCTGGTATAGGGCCTTTGATTATTTTGGTATTAAACGGTTCAAATGTTTTTTTTACCTTTTCAAATTTATCTTCTTTATCATATCCCAATATAGAGCTAGCTTTCATTTCTTCTGCAGAGCTGTAATCTTCATGCATTCCCTGAAATGTATCGAGAAGATAATATGTTTTTCCGGTGCTGTTAAAATCTATATAATTGATGATTGCTCGGGCAAAAATACCACTGCTTACTCCACAGTCGGCAAAGTCGCCTTCCAGGTTTTTGGCATAGTTGGCAGCCCATACCAAGACATGTATTCTCCATTGTATATCATAATCTTTTAGCAACATACCACCATCTGTATTTTTACCGAGCTGATAAGATTCTAAAAATTTAGGATCTTTCATAAAGTCGCATGAATGATAGGTGTAAAGCAGATCATTCTGGTAGGTTACCTGTCGCCGATCTAAAACAAGACTGTCTTTTGGGATAATGATATCATAACCTCGATTACGAAGGTATGTTTTGGCTAATTTTGTAATGAAATTCATTCTTATGTTTTTATGTTGTTTCCCAATTCAAGATAGGTCTTACGGCACCAGGAAATACTCCGGTATAAAGACCTCGTGCCGAGATTCCGCCAATTCTGTCTTTGATTCTGAATTTCAGAATGTCATTTTTGAAAAGGAAAGGTTGATAGCTGAGCCCATCAATAAGTCCTAAAGAGCAAGTGAATGTTCCTTCGTTTAAAAAATGGGAAGGGATTTTACATTTTGTGATATAATTTTTGTTTTTATTACGGATTTTTATTTCAGGGTTCAAGTCATGACTTGCCAATACAATAACATCCATTTCATTGGTAATACTCAGCGCGTGTATAAGATTAATGTTGTCTGTGTAGTTTGTAAAATCCATACAGATAAAAACTTCTTCATCAGAAAAAAAATCTGAAGTATTTTCACCGTTTATATTTTCAAGCCAAACTTTGTGCATTGTCATATTCTTGGTGGTTTCGTTTCCGAATTCTACCATTGAACTTAATTTCTGGTCTTCCGAAATATATTTTGAAATGATATTGGGGGTAATATCGTGGTCAATAAGATTTCCGTTTTTCAGAAACATAGAATGAGTACAAAGCCTTTCTATAGCGGTCATATTATGGCTTACAAAAAGCACTGTTCTCCCTTCTCCTTTGCTTACATCACCCATTTTTCCCAGACATTTTTTCTGAAATTCGGCATCACCAACCGCTAAAACTTCATCTACAATCAAAATCTCAGACTCTAAATGTGCTGCAACAGCAAATGCCAAACGTACGTACATCCCAGAAGAATATCTTTTTACCGGAGTATCGATATATCTTTCAACTCCTGAAAAATCGACAATCTCATCAAATTTTCTGGTGATTTCTTTACGAGTCATTCCTAGAATTGCTCCATTCAAAAATACATTTTCACGACCTGTCATCTCTGGGTGAAAGCCTGTTCCTACTTCTAGAAGAGATGCTATTCGTCCGTTGGTATATATTTTTCCAGTAGTAGGTTTGGTTACTTTACTCAAGAGTTTAAGTAAAGTAGATTTCCCGGCACCGTTTCTTCCGATAATTCCTACGGCATCACCTTCTTCAATTTCAAAATTAATATCTCGAAGTGACCATACATAATCAGAGTCACCTTTTGTAGATCTGTCGTTGGTATCACCAATTTTAAGATAAGGGTCTTCCTTTCCTCTTGCTTTGTGCCAAAATCTGTTGAGGTCATGAGAAAGTGTTCCTGTTCCTACTTGTCCTAAACGATATTGTTTTGATATATTTTCTGCCTTTAATGCAAGCATGTTTTTTTTAATTTAAAATTACTTGTTCTGTTATTTAAACAGTATCCATAAAAGTTTTTTCAACTTTATTGAAGATTACGGTACCTACTGCTAAGAGAAAGAAAATAATAATTGTACTGATGCCAAGCATGGGTACAGAAAAGTCTCCTTTGCCAAGCCAGCCGTACTTAAAACATTCGAAAATTCCAGTAAGCGGATTGTAATAAGCTAGCTCTCTCCAAATTCCTTTTAATGCAGAAATAGGATAGATTACCGGAGTTGCATACATATACAAGCTGACTCCAAAGCCTAATAACATATTGATATCTTTGTACTTCGTAGTCAGTGAAGAAAATATCATACCAACACCCAAAGCAAAAGCTGCCATAAGAATAACTAAAAAGGGTGTGGCAAGAATCCAAATGTTTGGTTCTACCTCACCTTTTATAAGATAAAATATCCATAATATTAAAAACAATAAAAACTGTACTCCAAATCGCATCAGGTTGGAAATAACAATAGAAATAGGTGTTACCAATCTTGGGAAATATACTTTTCCAAAGATTGCCGCATTACTCGCAAATGTTGATGAGGTTCCTGTAAGGCTGCTAGAGAAATAATTCCAAAGCATTACGCCAGCAAGATAAAATAATATTTTCGGAGCTCCGTCTGTAGAAAGATTGGCAATATTCCCAAAGATAATAAGGTACGCCAAGGTTGTAAAGATAGGATTGATAAAAAACCAAACAGGACCTAAAACCGTTTGCTTGAAACTCGATACGAAATCTCTTTTTACAAACATATAAATAAGATCCTTGTACCTCCAGACTTCTTTTAGCTTCAAGTCGAATAAAGAATGACTGTCTTCAATGGTTTCTGTCCACTTTTGCTGTGGTTCATTCATTTGTGGGAATTTTTACAAATTTAAAATAATTAATTGATTTTCAGTTTGCTGAATTTTAAAATATTCTTCATATTCAAACAAATGTATCGCTAATATATTAATTATTATTCTTTAAACAAAAAAGCTACTAATCTCAGACTAGTAGCTTTGTGTATTTTATAATATTTCTTATTTATTTATCAGCTTTTTAAGATATTCACCATATCCGCTTTTACCATATTTGGTTGCGGTTTCTAGTAGCTTCTCTTCATTGATAAAACCGTTTCTGAAAGCAATTTCTTCAATGCAACCTATTTTGAAATCCTGTCTTTTTTCAATGACGCGTACAAATTCTGAAGCATCATTTAGAGAATCAAAAGTTCCGGTGTCTAGCCAAGCTGTACCTCTGTCGAGTACACCCACTTCCAATTTTCCTTTTTGTAAGTATACATTGTTGATATCGGTAATTTCAAGCTCGCCTCTTGGGGAAGGTTTGATGTTTTTTGCAATTTCTACCACTTCATTATCGTAAAAATACAATCCAGGAACAGCATAGTTCGATTTTGGATGGGTAGGTTTTTCTTCGATAGATACTGCTTTCAGATTTTTGTCAAACTCTACAACACCATATCTTTCTGGGTCTGCTACGTGATAAGCGAAAACAACACCACCATCGGGATTGGTCTTATTTTTTAATAAAGTTCCCATTTCAGAACCATAGAAAATATTATCACCTAAAACCAAAGCAGCAGAATCGTTGCCAATAAATTGATCTCCTAAGATAAAAGCCTGTGCTAATCCATCCGGACTTGGCTGAACAATGTATTCTATATTGCATCCCAATTGAGATCCATCACCCAAAAGTTTGATAAACCCTGCCTGATCATGCGGAGTTGTGATGATTAAGATATCTCTAATTCCTGCTAAAAGCAATGTGGAAAGAGGGTAGTAAATCATCGGTTTGTCGTAAACAGGCATCAGTTGCTTGCTTACGGCTATCGTGAGGGGATAAAGTCTTGTTCCGGAACCTCCGGCTAAAATAATGCCTTTCATCTTGCGTGTTTTAATTATATTGCTTTTCGTAATACTTCTGGTAATCTCCACTGGTTACATTCTCCAGCCATTCTTTATTTTCTAAGAACCAGTCGATTGTTTTTCCTAAACCTTGTTCGAAAGTTACCGATGGCTTCCAGCCCAATTCAGAATTTAATTTCGTAGCATCAATCGCGTAACGTTTGTCGTGACCTGGTCTGTCTTTTACATAAGTAATTAGTTTTTCAGAATACCCTGTAGGATTTCCAAGCTTTTCATCCATTTGCTTAATTAATTCTTTAACCAAATCAATATTTTGCCACTCGTTGAAACCTCCAATATTGTAAGTTTCTCCCGTTTTAGCTTCATTGAAAATTTGGTGAATCGCTTTGGCGTGATCGATGACGAATAGCCAATCTCTCGTATATTTCCCGTCACCGTAAATTGGTAAAGGCTTTTCATTAATAATATTAGAAATACAAAGCGGAATCAACTTTTCAGGAAAATGATTCGGTCCGTAATTGTTTGAGCAGTTAGAAATGATAAAAGGCATTCCGTACGTGTTTCCGTAGGCTCTTACCAAGTGATCTGAAGCTGCTTTTGAAGCTGAATAAGGAGATTGAGGATCGTAAGAAGTTGTTTCAAGGAAAAACCCTGTTTCACCTAAACTGCCATAAACTTCATCTGTTGAAACGTGATAAAATAAATTTGTTCTTTTCTCATTCGGAAATCTTCCGTGAGTGTGGTCTGGGTTTAAAGTCCAGAATTCTTTGCAAAGATTCAAAAGATTAGCGGTTCCGTTGACGTTGGTATTAATAAATGCCATCGGATCTGTGATGCTTCTGTCTACGTGACTTTCTGCTGCCAAATGAATCACAGCGTCTGGATTATATTTTTCAAAAACCTTTCTTAGTTCTTCAGGTTTTGTGATGTCTGCTTTTTCGAAAACATAGTTAGGTTCATTTTCAATATCCTTTAAGTTTTCAAGATTTCCGGCATACGTTAAAGCATCTAGATTGATGATGGTAGAATCTGGATTGTTTTTTACAAATTCTCTTACAACGTGTGAACCGATAAACCCGGCTCCGCCTGTGATGATGATGTTTTTCATATTGATAATATGCTTTTAACCGTAAGTTTTTGGCTTTTGGTATTCATTTCTGTTTTTATTTGAATCTTTTTACTTTTTCCTTGGCTCTTATTGAATCGTTTTTCTTCCGATGCTTTTATAATAGAAGCCATTCTGCTCAGGAACTTCCAATGGGAACATATTTCTTCCATCGAAAATAACCTTGTTATTCATTTTTTTAGCCATCAAATCAAAATTTGGATTTTTAAATTCTGGCCATTCTGTTGCGATAAACAATGCGTCGGCATTTTCTAAAGCGTCATACATTGTATTGGCGTAAGATATTTTGTCACCCAGTAATTTTTTCACATTGCCTTCAGCGATTAAATCATAAGCAATGATTTTTGCACCTTTTTGAAGAAGTAATTCGATATTGTCTAAAGAAGAAGCTTCTCTAATATCGTCTGTATTAGCTTTAAATGCAAGTCCCCACATAGCGATAGTTTTACCTTCAAGGTTTCCGTTGAAATATTTTTCAATTTCTGAAACCAAAATTACTTTCTGTGAAATATTTACTTTTTCGGTTGCTTCAAGAATCTGGAAATTAAAACCGT
The DNA here is from genome assembly GCF_021010565.1 of Chryseobacterium turcicum. Taxonomy (NCBI): domain Bacteria; kingdom Pseudomonadati; phylum Bacteroidota; class Flavobacteriia; order Flavobacteriales; family Weeksellaceae; genus Chryseobacterium; species Chryseobacterium turcicum. The sequence goes on along the minus strand of NZ_JAJNAY010000002.1, from coordinate 964,373 downwards.
CATCTTTTCCTGATTTTATTAAAGCTTTTACATCTTTAGGGAAACAGCTTCCTCCATATCCGATTCCTGGAAACAAGAAACGGTGGCCGATTCTGTCGTCGCTTCCCATTCCTAACCTTACTTTGTCTACATCGGCACCTACTTTTTCGCAGTAATTGGCAATTTCATTCATAAACGTAATTTTTACGGCTAAAAATGAATTAGATGCATATTTTGTAAGTTCGGATGATTTTTCATCCATGAAAATAATAGGAATTCCGGTATTGGTAAATGGCTGATAGATTTTTGCCATCATATCTTTTGCTTTGTCAGAGCTTGATCCTACAACCACTCTCGCGGGGTTCATAGAATCTTCTACCGCAAAACCTTCACGTAAAAACTCAGGGTTTGAAACCACATCAAAATCAATCGTTGTTTTTGATGATATCGCTTCTCTTACTTTATCGGCTGTTCCTACGGGAACGGTACTTTTATTAACGACAACTTTATATTCTGTCATGAGTTCGCCAATATCGTTGGCTACTTTCAAAACGTAAGATAAATCTGCCGATCCGTCTTCTCCTGGTGGAGTGGGAAGGGCAAGATATACAACCTCGCTTTTATCTAAAGCTTCTTTCAGTTTGGTGGTGAAAAATAATCTTTCAGCTTGAATGTTTCTGAGAAACATTTCTTCAAGATTAGGCTCGTAAATAGGTACGATGCCATTCTTCATCCCTTCTACTTTTTTTTCATCAATATCAACACAATAAACCGAATTGCCAAGTTCTGCAAGGGTAGTTCCTGTAACCAAACCTACATAGCCTGTTCCTACTATTGTTATATTCAAAATGTATGTTTTATAAAATTCCTGACAAAAATACTAAAAATTGTTTCACGGTTCTTTTTAATAAACGATATCTTATTAAAGATGATAGATAAGATTGATTTTATAGTGAATATAGGTTATCATGACGATAAGGTGTTGTTTGTTTTTGATTAATTCTTATTCTGTTGATTATGAAGTGTATTTGTGTGTTTTATAAAAATGTCATATATTTGCAGGAGATTAACGGAAAAAATGGAAAGGCTTCTAAGAGAAAGCCTTTTTTCGTACTGTTAAATCAGGATTAAATAATATATGGAGTTTAGAAAAAATATTGAAACATTGTTAAATGATTTCCTTCAGACAAGAGAAGACTTGTTTCTTATTGATTTGAAGTTTTCCGCAGGAGATGATATTACAGTAATCTTAGACGGAGACCATGGTGTTACTGTACAAGATTGTCTGGATGCAAGCCGTGCAATAGAATTTAATGTGGATCGTGAAGAGCACGATTTCAGCCTTCAGGTGATGTCTGCAGGATTAAGCGAGCCGCTTTCTACTCCGAGACAATTTCAGAAGAATATCGGCCGCGAAATTGAGATTTTGTTGACTGATTCTTCAGAAATCGAAGGTGAGCTTGCAAAAGTAGATGAAGAGAAAATTACTCTTGTACTGCGTTACCGTAAACCGAAAGAAGTCGGTAAAGGTAAAGTAGATGTAGAGGAGGAAAAAGAAATTCCTTACTCTGAAATAAAGAAGGCTTTGGTAGTACTTAAATTTTAAAAGAAAAAAAAGATAAATGGATAATATAGCGTTGATTGAATCCTTTGGTGATTTTAAAGACGAAAAGGGAATCAGTAAAATTGATCTAATGGCGATCATTGAAGATTCTCTAAAAACTTTATTGAGAAAAAGATTTGATTCTGATGATCACTTTGATGTAATTGTAAACCCTGATAAAGGTGACTTTCAGATATTTTTAAATAAAACCATCGTTGAAGACGAAATGTCTGAAGATGATGATTTAGAAATTGAAATCACTGAAGCTAAGAAAATAGATCCTACTTTCGAAGTGGGTGAAGATTTTACCATGGAAATTCCGGTGGCTCAGTTGGGAAGAAGAAGTATTTTGACGCTGAAGCAAATTTTAGCAACAAAATTGCAGGAACATAATAATGCAATGTTGTATGATCAGTTCAGAGATAAAATTGGTGAAATCGTAATCGGTGAAATTCACCACATTCGTCATAAACACGTAATTTTGTTGGATGATGAAGGGAATGAGTTTATCTTACCTAAAGAAAATCAAATTCCTGCAGATTTCTTCAAAAAAGGAGAAAATATTAGAGCAATCGTTGAAACGGTAGATTTTAAAGGTTCAAAACCACAAATTATCATTTCAAGAACAGCTCCAAAATTCTTAGAGAAATTATTAGAATTAGAGATTCCAGAAATCCAAGACGGAACGATTGTGCTTAAAAAGGCAGTAAGAATTCCTGGTGAAAAAGCAAAAATAGCAGTTGATGCTTACGACGATAGAATCGATCCTGTAGGAGCTTGTGTCGGGGTGAAAGGTTCTAGAATTCACGGTGTCGTAAGAGAATTGAGAAACGAAAATATAGATGTAATTCAGTGGTCTAAAAACCCTGAGATTATGGTGAAGAGAGCTTTAGGAAATGTTACCATCAATAAAATTGACATCAACGAAGAGACCAATTATGCTTTGGTTTATACTCCAGTTGAAGAGATTTCTAAAGTAATCGGGAAGCAAGGGCAAAACATCAGATTGGCTTCTTGGCTTTCAGGATACGAAATCGACGTGTTCAGAGAAGCAAGCGAAGATGATGATGTTGATTTGAGAGAATTCAATGACGATATCGAGCAGTGGATCTTGGATGAGTTTAAGAAAGTAGGTCTTACTACTGCAAAATCTGTCTTAGATAAAGATACAGCAAGTCTTTTGAATATGGTAGATTTAGAAGAAGAAACCATCAATGACGTGAAACGTGTATTGAAAGAAGAATTTGAAGATTAATTTTTAGAAATAAATTTTAATAACAGTAAAAAAGAATACTTTAATTTAACAATTAAAAAAAAACAGTAAATAATATAGATGCCAAAAATAAGATTAAATAAAGCGGTTAAGGAATTTAACATATCGATGTCTAGGATGGTAGAGTTTTTACAGTCTAAGAATATTGTGGTTGAAAACAATCCTAACGCTCAATTAGAAGAAGCGGCATATTCTGCATTGGAAGCTGAGTTTGCCAAAGACGGTGAGCAACGTAAAGCTTCCCATGAGGTGGTTATTTCTAAAGTTCCGGAAGAAAAACTGGAAATGGAAGAAAAGAAAGCACCTGAAGTAATAAGAGCTAAAGCTAATACAAAACCAGAAACCAGAATTTTAGGTAAAATAGATCTTGATCCTAAAAAAACTGAACCTGTTGCAGTAGAACCAACTCCTGTACCAGCTGCGCCTGTAGAAGAAAAGAAAGAAGAAAAAGTAGAAGTGAAGGAGGTGAAAGAAGAGGTGAAAACTATAAAAGAAGAAGTGGTACCCGTTCCTGTAGTAAAAACGACTCCTGAAAGGCAAGAATTCAAAGTTTTGGATAAAATTGACCTTTCTCAAATAGAAGGAAACAGAAACAGACCTGTAAAAAAAGATAAACCTAAGACAGAAGAAGTGAAAGCTCAACCAAAAGCTGCTGAACCTGTTAAAGAAACACCCAAACCGGTTGAAAAACCTGTAGCAAAAGTGGAAGAAAAAAAACCTGAACCTACTAAAGAGGAGCCTCAGGAACCTCAAAAAATCGAAACTGTTTATCAAAAACTTGATGGCCCTAAGATTGTTGGTGAAAAAATTGACTTAAGTCAGTTTGCACCAAAACCAAACTCAGGAGCTAAAAAGAAAAGAAAAAGAATTGAGAAACCAGGGGGTCCTAACCAGAATACGGGGAACAACCAACAAGGTGGAAACAATCAACAAGGTGGTCAAAACCGTCCGCAAGGCCAAAATGGTCCGGGAGGAAACCGTCCACCAGGACAAGGTGGTTACCAAGGGAACAGACCTCCAGGACAAGGTGGTCAAAACCGTCCGGGTGGCCCAGGAGGAAACCGTCCACCAGGTCAAGGTGGCCCAGGAGGAAACCGTCCACCAGGACAAGGAGGAAACCGTTTCGGAAATAATAGACCGGGACAAAGAACTATGCCTGTCGAGTTAACCGATGAGCAAGTTAAAAACCAAATCAAGGAAACTCTTGAGAAATTAACTAATAAAGGAGGTAAATCTAAATCTTCTAAACATAGAAAAGATAAGAGAAGTTTCCGTAGAGAGCAAGACGAGCGTCAGCAAGAAATTGATGCTGCAGACAGAACATTAAAAGTAACCGAATTTATCACTGTTGGTGAATTGGCAAGTTTAATGAATGTTTCTCCTACAGAAGTTATCTCTGCTTGTTTCTCTCTAGGGGTAATGGTTACCATGAATCAAAGATTGGAAGCTGATACATTATTGTTGGTAGCTGACGAATTTGGATTTAAAATTGAATTCTCAGATGCTGATCTTGAAGATACAGATTCTGAAGACGATATCGATACAGAAGAAAGCCTTGTTTCAAGAGCGCCAATTGTAACGGTAATGGGTCACGTTGACCATGGTAAAACATCACTACTAGATTACATCAGAAAAACCAACGTTATCGCAGGTGAATCTGGTGGAATTACTCAGCATATCGGTGCTTATAATGTGAAACTGGAAAATGGTCAGAGAATTACATTCTTAGATACACCAGGTCACGAGGCCTTTACTGCGATGAGAGCGAGAGGTGCGCAGGTTACCGATATAGCAATTATTGTTATTGCTGCGGATGATGATGTAATGCCTCAGACGAAAGAAGCAATTTCTCACGCACAAGCTGCTGGGGTACCAATGATTATTGCTATCAACAAAGTAGATAAGCCAAATGCAAACCCAGACAACATCCGTCAACAACTTTCAGGAATGAATATCTTGGTAGAAGAGTGGGGTGGAAATGTTCAGGCGCAAGAGATTTCAGCTAAAATGGGTAACAATATGGATATCCTATTAGAGAAAGTATTGCTTCAGGCAGAAATGCTTGAGTTGAAAGCTAATCCTACCCGTGCGGCACAAGGAGTTGTTATTGAAGCTTCATTAGATAAAGGTAGAGGGTATGTCGCAACGATGTTGGTACAGACCGGAACTTTAAAAGTTGGAGATTATGTAGTTGCTGGTAAAAACCACGGTAAAGTAAAAGCTTTGCTTGACGAAAGAGGGAAAAACCTTGAAGAAGCAGGCCCTTCTATTCCGACTACAATTTTAGGTCTAGACGGAGCGCCTACAGCAGGTGATAAATTCCGTGTTTATGCCGATGAAAGTGAAGGTAAAGCAATCGCGAATAAGAGAGAGCAGTTACAAAGAGAACTTTCTATCAGAACGAAGAAGCATACTACGCTTGAAGAATTGGGTAGACGTATCGCTTTAGGTGAATTTAAAGAATTAAACATTATCCTTAAAGGTGACGTGGATGGTTCGGTAGAAGCGCTTTCTGATCAGTTACAAAGATTATCTACAGAAGAAATCAGTATCAATATTCTTCACTCAGGTGTAGGACAAATTACTGAATCTGATATCAACTTAGCGGCAGCATCAGATGCGATTATTATCGGATTTAATGTAAGAGCTGGAGCAAATGCTAAAGATCTTGCTGACCGTGAAGAAATTGAAATCAGAACATATTCTGTAATCTATAAAGCGATTGATGAAGTAAAAGAAGCGATGGAGGGAATGCTTTCTCCGGAAATTCAAGAGCAAGTTATTGGTAATGTTGAAATCCGTGAGGTATTCAAGATTTCTAAAGTAGGAACTATTGCAGGTTGTATGGTTCTTAATGGAAAAGTAACAAGACAGTCTAAGGTAAGATTACTAAGAGATGGTATTGTGAAATTCGATGGCGAGCTTGAAAGTTTAAAACGTTTCAAAGACGACGTAAGAGAAGTTACAAAAGGTTACGAATGTGGATTAAACCTTAAAGGGTATAACGATATCGAGCAGTATGACATTCTTGAAGTATACGAAGAAGTTGCTGTAAAGAAGAAATTAAAGTAATTTGATTTTATAAATAAATTAAAACCATTCCGAAAGGGATGGTTTTTTTATATAAAAAATACTATTTAAATTGATTCTAAATAATTTTTTTTATTTTGTTCAAAATCTCTTAAATCTAGGTGATTTTCTTACATTATTCTATTTTTAATGGTTTTAAATAATATTTATTGTCGATTTTTAATAAATTCTTTGTTTTTATAGTATTTCAAATAAAAAAATAGAATTTATATAAGTTAAAAATTTGCATATGTTAATATTTATTAACATATTTGCTCATTAAAAATATTAAAATTTTGTTAATATGAATGTTAAATTACGTGTATTAAGTGCGGGGGCATTGTTCTTTATAGGATCTATGGCTTATGCGCAAACAAAAAAGCCTGATACAACGGCAAAAGAAACTGAAATTGAAGAAGTAGTTTTGATGGGCCTAGGAGGGAAAAAAGCTGTCAAAGAAGTTACAGGTTCAATCAGTACAGTTAAAGCAGATAAACTTAACGACTTACCTATTTCTTCTCCAGAAAAGGCTTTAATGGGAAGGGTGACAGGTGTTCAAGCTGGAACTGTTTCTGGGCAACCTGGAGGATTTGTAACTTTACGAATTAGAGGGTATACGTCTATTAATGGGAATAACAACCCAATATTTATAGTTGATGGTGTTAGGGTTGCATCAGGAGATTTAACGAATAATAATACCACGGGAAATATTTTGGCAAACCTTAATACCGATGATATTGAGTCTATGACCGTTCTGAAAGATGCTGTTTCCACTGCTATTTATGGTGCGGATGCAGGAGCAGGGGTGGTTATTATTACTACAAAATCTGGTAAAGCAGGAAAGCCTAGATTTAACTTCTCAAGTAATTTTGGGACAAATAAAATGGCAGTTAAGATGCCAGATGCAATCAATAAAAGCGACTGGTTGAAATTAGCTTCTCAAACAATGTACAATTATGCTCCATTTGGTTTCTCTTCTACTGATGAAGCCTATAATGCGATTGTAGATCCGAATGAAGATTTCTTAGGATTTGCACAGTATATGGATACTAATACAGATTGGACAAAAGAATTGCAAAGATCTGCAACCCAAACTGAGACTAATTTTAGCATGTCGGGGGGGACAGATAAATTTAAATATTATAACTCACTAGGGTACTTCAATCAAGAAAGTATTTACAAAGGAAGTGATTTTAAAAAAGCAAATTTTGGAGCAAAATTTGAGTATAAGCCAACGGATCGTTTAACTATAAATACTGATTTCCAGTTTTCAAATAGTACAATGAATACATTGGCAGATTCGGGATCATTTTCTAATCCACTAATTGCTCAGTATTTTAACTTACCAATTGATCCAGTGAGAAATCCTGATGGTTCTTGGTATTATGGTATTAATGGAAATTTACCTTCAGGTAATTTCAATTCGGCTGCTTTACAGGAAATTAATTACAATAGAGCTAATACAACGCGTTTATTTGGTAATTTAAATGTTGGATATAAAATTCTTAAAGGTTTAAATTATAAATTTACATTTGCTCCAGAATATATCAATATTGAAGAAGACGTGTATTGGTCTCCAATTCATGGAGATGGATATACTGTTGAAGGTCAAATGCTTACGAGTAATAGTAGGCACTTTAACTTTAACTTAATTAATATGTTAGAGTATAGTTTCAATATCGGAGATAAAAATAGATTTAATGTTACCGCATTCCAAGAAGCATACAAGTCAAATCGAAAATATCTTTCAGGAACATCAAATATTACAGCAGTTAGTGGAAAAGCTTTTGAATCTTTAGACAGCTTTATTAAGCCTATCGATATTACAGGAAATGATGCCGTGAGTACTAGATCTGGTTTTGGAGGAAATATGAGCTACAGATTTGATAACTTTTTGAACGTTGATGGTATGTTCAGACGTGATGCTCTCTCTCAGTTTTATCCTGGTTCTAAAGGCGCAAATTTCTACTCAGTTGGGCTAGGTGTTGATTTTGCAGAATTATTCTTACAAAACAATAAGTATATTAATACTTTAAGATTGAAAGGGTCTTATGGAGAAGTAGGTAATAGAATTACTGCAAGTCCTTATTCTTTATATTCTTATGGACTTAATTATAATAATCATGCAGGAGCAAGTTATGGAGGATTCTTTAATCCAAATCTTAAATGGGAAGTCGTTAATCCTCTAAACATAGGTTTAGATTTAGGATTCTTCAATAATAATTTAACGGTTACTGCTGAATACTTCAACAAGACAACTAAGGATATGATTCTTACTGTTCCATTGTCATTATCACAAGGTTTATCAGGTTTTTCTCAAAATGTTGGTGAAATGATTAATAAAGGTTATGAATTTAGTGTTAATGCAAACATTATTAAAGCATCAAATTCAAAAGGATTCTCTTTAAGTATGGATGCAAACCTTTCTCTATTGGATAATAAAGTTTCTAAACTTTACGGTGGAAAAGAAATTCTTAGTGGTTCTACTTTAGTTCGTGAAGGAGAAACTATGAATAGCTGGTTCATGAGAAAATGGGCAGGTGTTGATGCTGCTAATGGTGATCCACTTTGGTATTTGAATGGAGTTGATGGTCAAACAACAAATAACTATAACTTGGCACAAAGAGCTATTCAAGGAAATAGAGTTGCTAAATATTATGGAGGTGTTGGTTTAAGAATGAGTTATCAAAATTTTGACCTTTCGGCTCAAGGTACTTATAGTTTTGGTGCAACTCTATATGATAACTGGGCAAATTATACTCAGAGTGATGGTCAATACAATTTATTCTATGCTGGGTATTCTTCTCAAATGGATTATTGGACACCAAATAATCCTAATGCGGCAAATCCAAAACCTATTTATAATGGAAATAAACTGTCTAATAGCATCTCTACAAGATTCTTATACAAAGCAGATTATTTAAGATTGAGCAATATTAGATTAGGATATACTTTTGATAAAAACTTCTTAGAAGGGTCTAAATTAAATAAAATTACAGTATATGTAATGGGTAATAATCTTCTTACTCATAGATATGATAAAAATCTAAAATATGATCCAGATATGGCATTATTAGGTACTACTGATTTAAACTTGCCACCAATGAAAACATATTTAATTGGTTTTAATGTTGAATTTTAAATAAAATTTTTAAATAAATGAAAAAATATATAATTAAGGCAGCTTTTGCCATAATAGGTGCTTTTACTATAGTATCATGTAGTGATGACTTTTTAGAAACAGAGTTTTCTAATACTGAAGAGCAGGCTCCCATAACAACAGTTGAAAAGTTACAAGCTTTCACTTATGGTAACTATGCGACGATGAGAGATTTTAATTATTATGGAAACTATTTTATTACTACATCTGAAGTAAGAAGTGATGAAATGTATTCTAATACAAGAAGTGGATATCATAACGCAATAATGAATTATACAATGCTTTCAACAAATGCTCAGTCAACTGGTGCATGGACGGCGATGTATACTGCTATTGCTAAATCAAATATAATTATTAATACTGCAGATAATCTATCATGGGCACAATCGGCTAATCCTGCTGTAGTTAGTCAAAAAGTCAAACATCTAAAGGGGCAAGCATATGCACTTAGAGCACAAGCGTTTTTTGATTTACTAAGATTGTTTGGACAAAAATATACTCAAAACCCGGCTCAGTTAGGAGTGGTTTTGCCAGTAAAATATAATCCATCTGCTAATATGGCTAGATCTTCTATTGCGCAAACAGAAGCACAGATTGAAGCTGACTTTGCTAAGGCATTTGAATATCTAGATGGAAATTCTAATAATTCTTATGGAGATAAAACCGTTTTGAATGACCATTCTGTTGAGGCATTAATGTCGAGATACTATCTTTACAAAGGTAATTATCCTAAAGTAAGAAGTTTAGTAAACAATATAGTTGCTTCAGGAATATGGAGCGTTGTAAAGGGTGAGTCTTTTGTTTCTAGTTTCACACTTAATAACTCTGCTTCAAATTCAATGTTCGAATTGGCAGTAGGTTCTGCTGTGACAATTGCTCCCTCACTTAATGATTTTTATAATGGTGAAGGTGCTTATAAGAATGTTGTAGTAAAAACAGCTACCTATAATAGTTATGTTGCACAAGATGTTAGAAGAAATGCTATAGGAGCTTCTAGTGGTGTAGCAGGTAGATTTTTAAATGGAAAATATCCTGCTTTAGCTAGTGATAACAATATCAGAATGGTGAGATATGAAGAAGTTTTACTAAATGGTATTGAAGCTGAGTTAAACGGAGGAAGCGCTGCTACTGCATTAGGTTATTATCAAGCAATTCACGCTGAAAGAGTAAAAATTGTTCCTTATGTTGCACCAACAGTAGTAGACATTAACATCCTTAAAGCTGAAAGATCAAGAGAACTTTTAGGTGAAGGATTTAGAATGTGGGATTTACTAAGATGGGGTACAAATCTTCCTAAAAATATTTCAAATGGAGGAACTAACGGAACCGTTAATTTAGGAAATAATTTATTGGCATTCCCAATTCCTCAATCAGAAACAAATGTTGCAGGTACTGCAATTGTATCTAATCCTGGTTATGATAACTAATTATTAATATAATTATATAAACCAAAACCCCGTCAATCGACGGGGTTTTTTATTGCCTTTTATTTCTTATTTTTGCTGTACAAAAAATATTCATGAAATACCTTTTTCTAATCATATTTTTCCTCGCTCCCTTTACGAAGGCTCAGGTTATTGTTAATAAAACAGACTCTAACCTGCTCGATAAAAAGCTAAAAGATACTTTAGTAATAGATTCCGGGAAAAAAGATTCTCTTAAAATTTTTAAACCAACGATTAATGATTATCAGTATCAAACGCAGTTTTCTGAAAAGAAAATATTTGATACAGCGATGACCTTTAATAAAACGTATATTTTTTCTCAGTATAACAACAGAGATAATTTTGGAAGAGTGCAGTTTGCAAATATAGGGTCGGGATTCAATCCTCTATCTTACGAAGTGAATGCTGAGCAAAATCTTTCTCTACTGCCGGCAAATAAATCGTACGGTATTTTAGGAGTCAATGATATCAAATATTATGATGTAAAAACGCCTACTGCTACTTTTATTTATCATACCGCAATGAAAAACGGAGCAGCTTTGCAGTCAACGTATACCCAAAATATTGGGAAGCGATTTAATTTCGCTTTAGATTATATGGGACTTCGTTCTCAAGGATTTTACAGAAATTCATTAGCAGCCAACAACAATACTTTGTTTTCAGGGCATTATACTTCAAAAAGTGGAAATTATGAATTATTTGCTCATTACCTTCATCAGAATGTAAACAACCAGGAAAATGGAGGAATTGTCGATGACAACCTGTTTCAGTCTGGAGATAGTGAATTTAGAAGTCGAGATAGAGCTTTGGTGAATTTGGCATCATCGAGTTCACAATATTCTTACCGTAGATATTATTTGAGTCATCAGTTTACTCCTTTTAATGCAGAAAAATTTCCTTTTAGAATTCGACATACTATTTTTAATCAAGGGAATAAATATTATTATAATCAAGGTGCTTTAGAGCCATATTGGTATACTTCAGCGGCGGAACTCGTAAATGGTTTTCCTCTTGCAACGAAAAAGTATTCAAATAATTTAAGCAATACTTTCAGTTTGGTCTTCGATAACGAACGTTTTAAATTGGATGCAGGATTAAGATATCAAATGCTAAAATTTGGGGTTGACCAAATTACATTGCCGAATCTTGAAATTCCTTCTGAACTTAAAGAGAATAGATTGGGAGCAGTTGGAAATCTACAGGTTAAACTATTTGATAAATTCCAGGTTAATTCATTCTTAGAAATTTCAAAAGGAAATCAGTTTGGAAATTATTTGAAGACGACAAATAATATCAAGTTTGAGCCTATTAAAGATTATTTTGTGAATGCAAAAGTGAATTTCCAAAATTCATATCCGTCATTCAATTATCTTGCGAATGCGTCGGTGTATAATAATTTCAATTATTTCCTTACCAATGCAAAAAATCAGTCGGTAACTGAAATTGGAGGAAATGTTAATCTAAAATGGTTTAAAACAGAATTGTTTGCCAACTATTTTAGAATAGATAATTATACTTATTTTGATGTTGCGGCAATGCCAAAACAAAGCGACAACTCTGTCAATATTTCTCAAATCGGTGGTGATGCAACATTCAGTTACGGCAAGTTTCATTTAAATACAAGATTACAGTTTCAAAATGTTTTAACGAATAAAGAATTGTTGCCATTGCCTTCTTTTATAGGAAGAGCCAACTTTTTCTTTCAGTCTAAAGCATTCAAGAATGCAGCAGAAGTTCAGGCTGGTTTAAAAGTATATTATTTCTCAAAATTTGCGAGTCGAGAATATTTCCCGATTCTTAACGAATATATTTTACCGAGCGCAGATTCTTTCTCTATCGGAGGACAGCCTATTGCAGATGTTTATGTCAATATGAAAGTTAAAAGAATGTTTTTCTTTATCGAAGGTCAGCAAATAGGAACGCTCGTTTCTCATAACAAATCTTATGCATTTCCACATTATCCGGTTTATGATTTTAGATTAAACATCGGGATTTTATGGTATATGTTCAACTAAAATTTAAGCAGGTTGAAAACAATAAACAAAATAGCATTCAGCGAAATTGAAAGTATTCCACAATTGGTAAAAGATTTCCTGAATCATGATATTGAAGGGTTTGAAGCACATACTTTTTCACTAGAAAATTTCGCTCAGCAAATTCATTCAAAACAAGACTCGTTCACTTCAGATAAAAGAGAAATTCTTTCTGAAGCCATAAAATCGCAGCTTTCTGATTTTAAACTTTCTTCGAATCAGATTGAGAATTTAGAAAATCTTAAGCATAAAAATACATTTACCATTACAACCGGGCATCAGTTGAACCTGTTTTCCGGACCTGTTTTCTTTATCTATAAAATTCTGCAGACGATAAAGACTTGTACTTATTTAAAGCAGAATTTCCCTGATTTCAATTTTGTTCCAATCTATTGGATGGCTTCTGAAGACCATGATTTTGCAGAAATCAATCATTTTAAAACTGAGAATAATTATTACGAAATCAATGAACATTCTGGTGGTGCTGTAGGAAGGATTTTTATAAATGATATTTTTTTTATTTCTGAATTTGAAAAAGAATTTAAAGATTCTATTTTCGGAACTGAGCTTATTTTAATGCTTAAAGAAGCGTATAAAAATGGAAATACTTTAACGAAAGCCATTCAGACTTTGGTTCACAGATTGTTTTCAGATTTTGGATTATTGATTCTAGATGGCGATTCAAAAGAACTTAAAAACCAAATTAAAGATGTTTTTAAAGATGAGCTTGAGAATTTCAGCTTACATAAAAACTCAATAGAGAAAGTAGATTTTCTGACAGATAAATACGGCAAAGTTCAGGTTAATCCTCGGGAAATTAATTTATTCTATCTTTCCGAAACTCGTGATAGGATAGATTTTGATGGTAATAACTATATCGTTGTAGATAAAAATATTCAGTTTACAAAAGAAGAAATTCTTAGTGAACTTGAAAACTCTCCTGAAAAATTTAGCCCTAATGCATTGATGCGACCTGTTTATCAGGAAACTGTTTTGCCAAATCTTGCTTATATTGGTGGAAATGCAGAAATCATGTACTGGCTCGAATTGAAAGACTATTTTACGGAACTCAATTTACCTTTTCCAATCTTGATTCCGAGGAACTCGATGTTATTTTTAAAAGAAAAGACAATTGGGAAAATTGAAAAACTTAATTTAAAGTTGGATGATTTTTTTCAGAATTTCACAAAAATTACGAATGACAAAATTTTAGATAATAATGAAATTCTTCATTTACTTAGTGAAAAAGAAAATCTCTTGACGAAGCAGTTTTTAGAATTGAAAAACGCAGCCGAAAGTACAGACCAGTCTTTTGGAAATCTTGTAAAAGCTGAAGAAACCAGACAATTGAAATCTTTCGAAAGAATGAAAAAAAGGCTTCTTCGTGCTGAAAAGATAAAACAAAATGAGCTTTTAGAACGTTTGGAGAATCTATTTTTAGATGTTCATCCGTCAAAAACCTGGCAAGAAAGAATATATAATTTCTCTGTATTTTTTGCAGATTTCGGATTTTCTTGGATAGAATTTTGCATGGAGGAGATGGTGGTAGAAGATTCAAAATTAATAATTGTTGCCATTTAATTTTAAAGAAGTATTTTTGTAAATTATAATATCGAAAATGATTAAGAGGTTTTTTGTACTATCTGGTTTATGTATGTTTCTAAGTTTATCTGCTCAGAAAACACACACGGTTATAAAAGGGGATACTCCCTACAATATTTCTAAGAAATACGGAATTTCACTGGATGAGCTTTATAAGCTGAATCCTGCAGTGAAAGACGGGAAGTTTTCCATCGGCGATGTTGTGAATGTGAAAACAGGAACTGCTGTTTCTACTAAAACCCCTGCTGTAAATACTTCTTCACAAACTGGAAAAATAATCCTTCAACCTAAACAAACGGTTTACGGTATTACTAAACAATACAGAATCTCTGAGACTGATTTAAGAAAATTGAATCCTGATTTGGATTCTCATTTGAAAATCGGAGACGAAATCACTTTACCTCTAGATAGTATTAAAAAATACGGTGGAAATCAGACAATAGCCGCTACCGTAATAAAACCTGCTGAGCGTGTTACTGAATCTACTTCGGTAAATAATAACAAAACTAAAATAGATTCCGGAAACGACAGGTCTTCTGGCGGAAGTGCACATTCTAATCAGGATGAATATGCTACATATACAGTTGAACAAGGCGATACAGTTTTTTCAATTGTAAATAAATTCGGAGTTACAATTGATGAATTGATTGCATTAAATCCTGAATTATCAAAAGGTTTAAAAGCCGGAATGATTTTGAAAATCAGAAAACTTGATGCTGCTTATATCAAAAAGAATGGTGATGCATTAAGCGTTGTTTTGATGCTTCCTTTCGGGTACAGTACCAATGAAACTCAGTATCGTGCAATGGCTACCGATTTTCTTACCGGTGCAAAATTAGCAATCGAAAGAAATGCTTCAAACGGACAGAAATTAGATATTAAAATTGTTGATTCAGGTAATGAAGCCTCATTTAAGAGTTCTTTATCGCAAATCAATCCTAATAATACCGATTTAATTATCGGGCCTTTCTTCAAGTCAAATGTTATTGACCTTTTAGATTTTACTAAAACTCAAAAAATTCCTGTAGTGGCTCCATTTGCCAACTCGCCGGAATTATATAACTATAGCAATCTGATTATTGTTGAAACCAACAATCAAACGTATGCCGATAAAATTGCTGAAGAAGTAAAATCGGTATATTCTAATCAGAAAATTTATATTGTTGCAGACGCTAAAAAAGAGAATGCCAATTATCTGAAGTCTAGTCTTGAGAAAAATATTAAAAATGCTCAGATTACTGTTGTAAATACTGCTGCAGAAATTCAGTTGGATCAAAACATGATGACAGGGCAATCTGCTCCGGTTATTGCAATTTTGGCGAGTGATAATGATGCTTTAGGAGAAGCTTTTTCAAATAAAGTAATTGCTTTGTCGAAAGAAGTGCAGGGTATAAAAGCATTCAGTATGTATGCCGTGCCCAGTTTCGATAAAAAAGTGGATGAATTGAGTCAGGCAAGTTTGGTTTATCTAATGGACAGAAAAATCAATACTGACGGAAGTTTTGAAAAAGAAATCTTAGCTGCATACAAATCAAAATACTGCAAAACTCCGGGTAAATATGCCGTGATTGGTTTTGATGTAGTCAACGATATGCTGACAAGAGAAAATAAAAAAGGAGAAATCTTTAAACAAATCAATAAAGTGCAAACTCAGTTGGCTACTAAATTTGAATTTGTAAAATCTAAATCAAACGGAGCGTATGTAAATACTGGTTTCCGTGTGATCAGACTGGTTCCTTAAAACTCTTTAAGGACTCTATTATTAAACTATAATTGATATTAAACTTTAAATAAATAAATGAAAGCACTTATATTTCCAGGTCAGGGATCACAGTTTGTAGGTATGGGACAAGAATTATACGACTCCCGTAAAGACATTAAAGACCTGATGGAATCTGCTAACGAAATTTTAGGTTTTGATATTCTTTCCCTTATGTTTAGGGGAACAGATGAGGATCTTAAGAAAACAGAAGTTACACAACCTTCAATATTCATACATTCTGTTGCAGCTTTAAAAGCGGTAAATGGTCTTGGTGCAGAAATGGTTGCAGGTCACTCTTTGGGAGAGTTTTCGGCGTTGGTTGCCAACGGAGTTTTATCTTTTGACGACGGGTTGAAACTTGTTTCTGAAAGAGCAAAAGCAATGCAGGCTGCTTGTGATGCAAACCCAAGTTCTATGGCTGCTATTTTAGGGTTAGATGATGCTAAAGTAGAAGAAATCTGCGCATCAATCAGCGGAGTAGTAGTTCCTGCAAATTACAACTGTCCTGGGCAATTGGTAATTTCGGGTGAAACGGTTGCGGTAGAAGAAGCTTGTATTAAATTAAAAGAAGCGGGGGCAAAAAGAGCACTATTACTACCGGTAAACGGAGCTTTCCATTCACCATTAATGCAACCTGCGCAAGAAAGATTGGCTGCTGCTATTGAAAATACGAAATTCAGAAAAGCAACAATTCCTGTGTATCAAAATATTACGACTACAGCTATTACAGATCCAGATCAGATTAAAGCTAATCTTATCGCTCAATTAACGGGACCTGTAAAGTGGACGCAGTCTGTACAGAATATGATTAAAGATGGTGCCACAAATTTTGTAGAAGTTGGCCCTGGGAAAACTCTTCAGGGATTAATCAAGAAAATTAATAGTACAGTAGCTTCTGCTTCTGCTATCTAATTAAAATAAAATGGGCGAAATATATTCACCGGGAAAGCTTATGCTTACTTCAGAATATTTCGCTGTAGACGGAGCTCTTGTCCTAGCGGTACCCACAAAGCTAGGGCAGGAGTTTTTTTTTGAAGAAAAGCAAGACGGGAAGCCTATTATTTTCTGGGAAGCCTATCATCAAAACGAATTATGGTTAAAAGCGGTCATCGATTATAAAACGTGGCAGATTTTAGAAACCAATATTAATCAAAGTGCAGAGTTTATTCTTAAAACTCTTAAAAACGTTCAGAGCCTTTCTGAAACTAAATTTAAAAGCACAGATACCTATCATTTAAAAACAAACCTTCAGTTTCCTTCAGATTATGGTTTAGGAAGCAGCTCTACTTTAATGAACAATCTTGCCGAATGGTCAGAAGTAGATCCTTTTTATCTGAATACAATCAGTTTGGGTGGAAGTGGATACGATATTGCGGTGGCCAATGCAAAATCTGCAGTGTTGTTTCAGAATAAACCAGAAATCTCTTTTGAGAAGATAAATTTTAGTCCGAAATTTAAAAATGAACTCATTTTTATTCACCTCAATCAAAAGCAAGATAGCCGCGAAGCTATTCAACTTTACAGGTCAAAAATAAAGTCTCAAATTATGGTAGATGAATTTTCAAATCTCACAAGAAATATTTTGTTATGTGATGAATTGGAAAATTTTTCAGAACTAATGATGATACATGAACAAAAAATTTCTGATTTTATTGAAATTCCGACAGTTAAGTCTAAGTTTTTCTCAGATTGCCCAAGTTTTGTCAAAAGTTTAGGTGCTTGGGGCGGGGATTTTGTAATGAGCTCAAAATTTGTAGGCTTTAAGGACTATTTTTGGGGAAAAGGTTTTACCACAATTTTCGAATGGGATGATTTAATAGACTGTTAATCAGTAGTTTATAGCTGTTATTTTTTATTTGTCATTTTCGCTTATATGTTTATATTTATCCACGTTTAACAATTTGTTAATATTCATCAAGTTAAACAAACAAAAGAAAAAGAAAATATAAGTAAAATGAAAAACGCTAAAATCGTCCAAGATTTACAAAAATTAGGGATTAAAGGAGATTACGAATTAATTTATAATCCTTCATACGAAGAGTTATATCAAGCGGAAATTTCACCTGAAAATCAAGGTTTTGAAAAAGCTGAACTTACAGAATCTGGTGCAGTATCTGTAAAAACCGGTATTTTCACGGGCCGTTCGCCTAAAGACAGGTATATTGTTCAGGATGATGTTACAAAAGATACTATTTTCTGGGACGGTAAAGTAAATTTACCTACAACACCTGAAGTTTTCGAATCATGTAAAGATTTGGTACTAACTCAGCTTTCTGACGCAAAAAAGATTTATGTAGTAGATACTTTTTGTGGTACGAACACAGACACAAGACTTAAAGTAAGATTTATCGTTGAAGTTGCTTGGCAGGCGCATTTCGTTACGAATATGTTCATCCGTCCTTCTCATTTTGAATTAGAAACTTTCGGAGAGCCAGATTTCACAGTAATTAACGGATCAAAAACAACAAACCCTAACTGGGAAGCGCAGGAATTAAATTCTGAAAACTTTGTAATGTTTAACCTTACTGAGAAACTTCAGATTATTGGAGGTACTTGGTACGGAGGTGAAATGAAAAAAGGAATGTTTGCGATGATGAATTATTACCTTCCACTAAAAGGAATGGCATCAATGCATTGTTCTGCAAACGTAGGAGAAGAAGGAGATGTAGCGTTATTCTTCGGACTTTCGGGAACAGGAAAAACGACTTTATCTGCAGATCCTAAAAGATATTTAATTGGTGATGACGAGCACGGTTGGGATAACAACGGAGTTTTCAATTACGAAGGCGGTTGTTATGCTAAAGTAATTGACTTGTCAGCAGAAAAAGAACCGGATATTTTCAGAGCGATAAAAAGAGATGCACTTCTTGAAAACGTTGTGGTACACGACGGTGTTGCTGATTATACTGACGGATCTATCACTGAAAACACGAGAGTTTCATATCCTATTTACCATATTAACAAAATCGTTTTACCATCTAAGGCAGGTCATGCAAGCAAGATTGTTTATCTTTCTGCTGATGCTTTTGGGGTATTGCCTCCAGTTTCTATTTTAGATGAAAACCAAGCTCAATATCACTTCCTTTGTGGGTATACTTCAAAATTAGCAGGTACTGAAAGAGGAATTACTGAGCCACAACCATCATTTTCTCCAGCATTTGGTGAAGCATTCTTAACATTACATCCTACAATGTATTCTAAAACATTAATTGGGAAAATGAAAGAACACGGTGCTAAAGCTTATTTGGTAAACACTGGATGGAACGGTACCGGAAAAAGAATTTCATTAAAAGATACAAGAGCGATTATTGATGCTATCATCGATGGATCAATTGAGAAAGCTGATAAAATGACTATCCCTGTAATGAATTTAGAAATTCCAACTTCATTGCCAAATGTTTCTGAAGGAATTTTAGATCCTAGAGATACATACAGTGATGTTGCAGAATGGGAAGAAAAAGCAAAAGATCTTGCTGCAAAATATATCAAAAACTTTGAGCAGTATTGCAATACTGACGAAGGTAAAAAGCTGATTGCTTCTGGTCCTCAATTGCAGGAACAGACCATTTAGAAATAGTGAAGAAAGCCTCATCAATTTGATGAGGCTTTTTTATTGGGTGAAATTAATCTCGCCAACCATAACTTTTCCAAGTTTTACTTTCACTATTATAAATTTCTCTAACAAAAAAACCTCTTTTATATTCAATATTAAAATTGTTCGAATATGTAAATTTATTATATTTTATTCCATAAGTTGTTGGCATTTCCTTAGGGTGAATTTTACTATTGTTTTTGAGAGTAAAGATGATTTGTTCTGACCTGAATCTCTGAACCTTATCAACGATAAACATAGAAATTATTTGAGTAAACAAAAAAAGAGGTAGCAAAATAATGATTTTTGTTGATGTAAGTTTAAACACTCTCTTTTTATATTTAATAGAATTAAAAATAAAAAGTATTAAAGAATATGCTAATATACCTATGAAAGGAATTAGTAAGAAGAACATTTGCACTACAACAAAGTAGTCAATGTAGGGTGTGATAATTCCAAGAATAAGCACTACAATAAAAATATACTTGAAGATGTTTTTTTTCAATCTGATGTTTTGTAATTATTGTTGAAGTTTTGGCAATCAACCGTGTCAAGGTTCTAAACCTTGACACGGTTTTCCAAAACATTGATTTGAAAACCTTGACAAAGTTTTAAAAAGCAATCGAATTTAATTTAATAGTAAGAGTATCATTTGTGGCAAACAAAAGCAAATTACTTCAAACTCAATATCGCTAATCGATATCCTTCCATTCCAAAACCAGACAAAACGGCATCCGTATTTGCCGCAGTCACAGATTTCTGAC
Organism: Chryseobacterium turcicum; assembly: GCF_021010565.1. Taxonomy (NCBI): domain Bacteria; kingdom Pseudomonadati; phylum Bacteroidota; class Flavobacteriia; order Flavobacteriales; family Weeksellaceae; genus Chryseobacterium; species Chryseobacterium turcicum. Next base: position 944,091 of record NZ_JAJNAY010000002.1, on the reverse strand, counting down.
GGAATTCTTCTCTTTTGTAAATATTGCTGATGTGAACTTCAATTTTTGGCTTTTGAATATTCTTTAAACAGTCTGCAATTGCATAAGAGTAATGAGTAAAAGCTCCCGGATTAATAACGACTGCATCAAAATCATCTACCTGAAGTCTGTTAATCAGCTCACCTTCAATATTTGATTGGTAATAATTCAATTCGTGAGAAGTAAATTCAGATTTTAGTTTTTCTAAATAATCTTCCATTGAAACACTTCCGTAAATTTCGGGTTCTCTTGTGCCTAATAGATTAAGATTAGGGCCATTTACAATTAAAACTTTCATACTATAAATTTAAAAACTTTTTTAATAAGTCTGAATATTTTCTATTTTAATTCCTTTTTAAGGATTACATTATTTTTAATGATATTTCTCATGTTTGGTGATTTCATAATTTTTTCAACTATCTATTTTAGTGGTTTTTAAGATTTAATTACGTTAAATTTTATTAAATTTTAAATTGAAAACTTAAAGTCTACTTGTTTTGTGGACTAATTGTTTTTAGATTTGCAAACGTATTTCGATCGGCTTATAAAGAAAGATGGAGGGAACTGACCCTGTGAAATCTTAACAACCTGCTTTTGGCAAGGTGTTACATTCAGCCTTTAAAGGAAAAATAAGCAATTGGTTCATCGTGTTTATCGATGCTCTTTGTTGTCTTTTCTATAAAGGGTTATTTTTTTAAAATTGATAAATGAAATGAATTATGATTAACAAAAATTTAATTAACTCTAAAGCTTGGATTCCATCTGTTGCTGTATTCTTCTTAGGAATAGTCAACATTAATGGGCAGAAAACAAAAAAAGATACACTGCGCGAACAGGATATAGACGAAGTCGTAGTGGTGGCTTACGGAAAAGCAAAAAAAACAAGCTATACAGGTTCTATAGCAACTATTTCTAGTGAGAAGATAAATAACAGACCGGTTACCAATATTACCAAAGCTTTGGAAGGGCAGGTTCCGGGGCTTCAGGCGGTAAGTGCTTCGGGACAGCCGGGTTCTACAGCTTCTATCCGTATTCGTGGGATAGGCTCGATAAGTGCTTCTAGTAATCCTTTGTTTGTGGTAGACGGAATTCCTTTTGATGGAAACATCAATTCGATAAGCCCCAATGATATTGAATCGATTAGTGTTTTGAAAGATGCTACAGCGAGCTCACTTTATGGTTCAAGAGGAGCCAATGGAGTAATTATTATTACAACAAAATCCGGAAAAAAGGGTGAGGCTAAAGTAAATTTCAATATCAGTCAGGGTTTTTCTACCAGAGCGGTTAAGGATTACGAGCAGGTAAATACAGACCAGTATTTTCAGTTGTACTGGGAAGCTTTGAGAAATGGTTACAAATCGAGTCAGGTCACTTCGCAGCAAGCGGCACAAATGGCGAGTGATGCTTTGGTTTCAGGGAGTAATGGTTTAGGGATTAATCCATATGGATCAAATTATGCAAAACCAGTTGGAACAGATGGAAAACTAGTTTCTGGAGCTACTGCTTTATGGAACGACGACTGGAGAGATATTCTTCAGAGAGTTGCTGCAAGAAGTCAGGTAGATTTAGATTTTAGCGGAGGAAACGAAAAAAGCAATTATTACTTCTCACTAGGATATCTTGATGATAAAGGAATTGCTATTGGATCGGGTTTTACAAAATACAGTACAAGACTTAAAATAAATTCTGAAGTCAAAAAATGGTTAAATGTTGGGGCTAATTTAAGTTATACCAACAGTCTTCAGGAAGCGCCACCTTCATCAGATTCCAGAACAGATAATATCATTAATGCGGCAAGAGTAATCCCTTCTTTTTATCCTTATTATGAACGAAATGCAGATGGAAGTCACCGATTAGATGCTAATGGAAATTATATTTATGATTTCGGAAAATACCGCCCTACAAGTGCTTTGCAGAATCAAAATGCAGCAGCGACGTTACCTTTAGATAAAAATGAAAATAGGGAAGATAATTTTTCCGGAAAAGGATTTTTAGACTTTACTTTCTTGCCGGAATTGAAGTTTAAATCTAGTTTTTCTGTTGATTTGGTTAATTACAACGGTCATTTTTATTCAAATCCTTTAATCGGGCAGGGAAGTGAAATTGGTGGTTCGGTAACAAAAACAAATTCCAGAACGTTGTCTTATACGACCAGTAATATTCTGACTTATGATAAAAAATTTAATCAGCATCACTTTAATATTTTAGCGGGGCAGGAATTTTATCATTACGAGTTTCAAACGATATCAGGAAGCAGAAGTCAGTTTTCACTTCCGTATTATTATGAGCCAGATGCAGCAGCTTTGTTGAGTGGATTTAGCGGAAATAGCGACAAATTAGGACTTTTAAGTTATTTAGGAAAAGCAGAGTATGATTTTAAAAATAAATACTTCGTTTCCGGATCGGTAAGAGCAGATGCTTCTTCAAGATTTTCACCCGAAAACAGATGGGGAACTTTCTGGTCAGTGGGTGGATCATGGAAGGCATCGAACGAAAGTTTTATTAAAGATTTAAACATTTTCAATCAGTTAACGCTTCGTGCAAGTTATGGTGGTCAAGGAAATGATAAATTGAGCACATATTATGCTTACCAGAGTTTGTATGTTTTTTTAAACAATTTAGGTGAGCCAGGGACGGTTGCAAATAGATTGCCAACGCGCAATTTGAAATGGGAAACCAATCTGAATTTAAATGTAGGATTAGAATTTGCCATTCTGAAAAACAGAATTAAAGGAAATGTAGAATATTTCCAACGTCAAAGTAAAGATCTTTTGTTTGATATGCCTTTGGCGCCGTCCGTTGGATTTATTGGATATCAAGCAAATATAGGCGAATTAAAAAACAAAGGTTTTGAATTTTCTCTATTGACAACTCCTGTTAAAACAGATGATTTCGAATGGAATGTTGATGTGAATCTGAGTACTTTAAAAAATGAAATCACGAAACTTCCGAAAGGTTCTATTGTGAGCGGAACAAAACTTCTACAGGTGGGTGGTTCTATTTATGATTTCTTTATTCCTGAATGGATGGGAGTTGACCCTAGCAACGGAAATCCACTTTGGAAAACAATTATAACAGATGCAAACGGAAATACAATAGAAGGAATGACTTCTGAGTATGCAAAAGCTACAAAAACTTTACAGGGTTCTTCTTTGCCTAAAGTAATGGGCGGTCTTACAACAAGTATCAGATACAAAGATTTTGATTTTTCAGGATTATTAACTTTCAGTTTGGGCGGAAAGATTCTCGATAACGATTATACGATGTTAATGCATAACGGTAGCGCGGCAGGAAGAGCTTGGAGCTCTGAAATGTTAAACCGATGGACTCCTGAAAATACCAGTACAGATGTTCCTGCTTTAAGTACAACAACCAATAACTGGACTTCCTCTTCGTCAAGATTTTTATATTCAGGAACGTATGCAAGAATTAAAAATGTAAGCTTAGGATACACGCTTCCGTCTGATTATTTTGAAAGAATTGGATTGAAAAGATTAAGAATCTATGTTCAGGCAGAAAATCTTTTCACATTCTACAAGCATAAAGGAATGGATCCAGAGCAGACGTTAGACGGAACAACTTACTACAGATATCCGGCAATGAGAACAGTAACGTTTGGTTTGCAGGCTACGCTTTAACATATTTAAAATTTAAAAAATGAAATCGCTATGATTTGGAAACAGAAACATACATGAAGATGAGACGATTCCATATGACCTTTAAAAAAAATAAAATCTACATATGAAAAAATTAATATACATATCTTTTGCTTTAATTGCTTCGATTTCTCTGGCAAGTTGTGAGAACGATTTAGAAACAGCTCCTACCAATCAGGCAGACGAAGCTGAAATTTTCAAAACTGCTGAAAGTGCAGAAACAGTAATCAACGGAACTTGGGCAAAATTTAATGACGATGGAACAACCTATGCTAATATAGGGTATTCAACGGTTTTAAGAACCAGTGATGCAATGGGAAGTGATGTTGCGGTTTTAACCAATAAATATGGTTTTCCATCTGCCTATGCATTCACCGATTTGGTGAATAATACCGGCGGAAGATCGCTTTATATCTGGACTTCTCTATATTCTGTTATCAATAACATGAATAATGTAATTGCCAGAATTGATGCCGCAGAAGGTACTCAGGAAAAGAAAAATCAGGTGAAAGGTCAGGCAAAAGCATTACGTGCTTTTTGTTATTGGAATCTTGCGAGTTTTTATCAGTTCAGTTATATAAAAGATAAAAATGCATTAACGGCTCCAATTTATACAGAGCCAGCCACCACCAATTCTGTAGGAAAGAAAAAAGCAAGTCTTGAAGAAATCTATACCTTAATTAAAAGTGATTTAACCGATGCCAACCAATTACTTCAAAATTACACAAGAAACAATAAAGATAAAATAGACCGTTCTGTAGTTAACGGACTTTTGGCAAGAGTTTATCTGAATACAGGAGAATGGACAAAAGCGATTGCTTCTGCACAAATTGCCAAGACAGGATTTCCTCTGATGAATGCCGAGAAATATAAAGAAGGCTTCAATGATATTACCAACGGCGAATGGATTTGGGGGCATGCACAAACTCAGGAGCAGTCTGGTGAAAGCTATGCATTTCACTTTTTAGATGTTTCATCTTCGGGAAGTTATTATTACAGTTTTATGGCTGATCCTTATTTTAAAGATTTGTTTGATACCAATGATATTCGATATTCTTTATTTTCTTGGGATGGCTTGCCTGGAAGAGAAGGGCTTCTGAGATATGCTAAATTTAAATTTAAAGCTAATTTAATTGCCGATATCGTTTTCATGAGAGCTGCTGAAATGTATTTAATTGAAGCTGAAGCTGAAGCAAGAAACGGAAATGTTACGAATGCCATCGCAGTTTTAAATCAATTAAAAACAATCAGAAATGCGAATGTTTATACTGGTTCTCTAGCACAAAATGATGTCATTAAAGAAGTTTTGATTGAAAGAAGAAAAGAACTCTTTGGAGAAGGGTTTTCTTTGGCAGATATTATCAGAACCCAAGGAAAGGTAGAAAGAAAAGCCTATGTAAACACAAGCGGACAACCGATTCAGGTACAGGTTACCACTCCAAGTGGTACGGTGAAAACGGTGAATGGAAGAGGTCATTCTATATTTGCTTTTCCTGATCAGTCGGCTTTTACACCCAACAGCAGATATTATTTGTTTTCAATTCCGCAGAAAGAAATTGAGAACAATCCAAATTTATAGTTTTGATTTTATTTTTAAGAGTCTTTGTAGAAATGCAAAGGCTCTTTTTTTAAATTTAAAATATTGAAAATTAATTGCTTGTATTTCCTTGCTAAAACGAAGTGCCTTTGTTTATCTTAAAATGATAAAGCTTTTTGGTATTTTTCTTTGTTTATCATTGCGATTAAAAAATGATCACAATGCCCAACAAATATTTTTCACATAATTTTCTGTATTTTTAATTTAAACAAAGGGGTTAACACTTATTTATGAAATACAAAATTTAAATGCACAACAGGTTAAAATATATTCTAAAAGGCTAACTTTGAAAGACTCTCACCAATGAAAGCTCAATTATTATGAAGCAGGAAATCGAAAATAAACTCATCGACAAAAATACCAAACCTACAAGTATGAGGATTTTGGTGTATGATTTTTTAAGTACCCAAGAGACCGCTTTGTCTTTATCTGAAATCGAAAATTATTTTGAAAATGCGGATCGCACAACAATTTACAGAACTTTAAAAACTTTTGAAGAAAAAGGTATCGTTCACAGCATTCAGGAAAATACAACGACAAAATATAAACTTTGCCATGACGATTGTGACGAAAAAACACATAAAGATTGGCATCTCCATTTCTATTGTAAAATCTGTAAGCAAACGACCTGCAAAGAAGATATTTCTTTTCCCGAAAGCATGAAAACCAATTTCAGGATTGATGAAATACGGCTTTTTGCCAAAGGTATTTGCGAAAACTGTCTCCAAAGTTTGCAATAGCATTGCATTTACATAGGCACTACATTTGTTTAAAATCATTTATTATGGAAGAATGTTGCAGTACAAAACCTAAAAAAGAACATAGCCACGAAGGTCACGACCATGATCATTCTCACGAAGTTCAAGATAAATCAACGCTTCAGCTTTTTTTACCCGCAATCATATCATTTGTGTTGCTTTTGATAGGAATTACGTTTGATAATTTCGTTGAAAATACATGGTTTAATGGCTGGATTCGCCTCGTTTGGTATTTGATAGCGTACATTCCTGTGGGAATTCCTGTTTTAAAAGAAGCCTTTGAAAGCATTACAAATGGGGATGTTTTTTCTGAGTTTTTCCTGATGGGAATTGCTACGATTGGAGCTTTTGCTATAGGAGAATATCCTGAAGGGGTTGCCGTAATGTTATTTTATTCTGTAGGCGAAGTTTTTCAGGGAATGGCAGTAACCAAAGCTAAATCTAATATTAAATCTCTTCTCGATCAGCGTCCTGATGAGGTAACTATTTTAGAAAATGGAATTCCCAAAGTAGTAAAGGCTGAAAAAGTAAATATCAACGATATCATTCAGTTGAAATCTGGGGAAAAATTGGGTTTAGATGGAGAGTTGCTTTCAGAAAAAGCTTCTTTTAATACTTCTGCGCTCACTGGTGAAAGTAAACCTGATACTAAGTCTAAAGGTGAAACGGTTTTGGCAGGAATGATTAATTTAAATACCGTAAGTCAGGTAAAAGTGACCACTGCTTATCAGGATAGTAAACTCAGCAAAATTCTGGAGATGGTTCAGAATGCCACCTCACAAAAGGCTCCGACTGAGTTGTTCATCAGAAAATTTGCTAAAATTTATACACCGATTGTAGTGTTTCTTGCGATAGGAATTACCTTGTTGCCTTACTTTTTCGTTGACGATTATCAGTTTAAAGCTTGGCTGTACAAAGCTTTGGTCTTTCTGGTAATCTCATGTCCATGTGCTTTGGTAATTTCTATTCCATTGGGATATTTTGGAGGAATTGGAGCTGGAAGCAGAAATGGAATTCTGTTTAAAGGAAGCAACTTTTTAGATGTTCTTGCCAATATTCAAAATGTAGTGATGGATAAAACTGGAACGATGACGGAAGGTGTTTTTAAAGTTCAGGAAGTAAATTTTGGGAATGAATTTAATAAAGAAGAAATTTTAAAACAGGTCAATGTGCTCGAAAGTCAGAGTACACATCCTGTTGCTACTGCGATTCATCAGTTTGTGGGTGAAATAGACCATTCTATTCAATTAGAAAACGTAGAAGAGATTGCCGGACACGGTTTAAAAGCAACGATTAATGAAAAAGAATTGCTGGTTGGAAACTTTAAGTTGATGGATAAATTCAACATCAGTTACGACTTACAAACTGAAAACATTGTTTATACTTTGATTGCCGTAGCGTACGACAAAAAATTTGTAGGATATCTTACCATTGCAGATTCTATTAAAGAAGATGCGAACTTAACGATAGATAAATTACGAGGATTAAATGTGAAAACTACGATGCTAAGTGGCGATAAAACTTCGGTGGTACAATTTGTTGCGAATGAATTAGGAATTCAAAATGCTTTCGGAGACTTGCTTCCCGAAGATAAAGTGAATAAAGTAAAAGAATTGAAAGCAAAAAATCAAACGGTTGCTTTTGTAGGCGACGGAGTAAACGACGCGCCGGTTGTTGCTTTGAGCGATGTGGGAATTGCAATGGGCGGTTTGGGAAGTGATGCCACAATTGAAACTGCCGATGTAGTAATCCAGGATGACCAACCGAGTAAAATTCCAATGGCAATCAACATAGGAAAACAAACTAAGAAAATAGTTTGGCAGAATATTATTTTAGCATTTGCCGTAAAAGCGATTGTCTTGGTTTTAGGAGCAGGAGGTTTGGCAACAATGTGGGAAGCTGTTTTTGCCGATGTCGGTGTAGCATTATTGGCTATTTTAAATGCAGTAAGAATTCAGAGGATGAAGTTTAATTAGGCTGGATGATGGAAGCTAGGTGCTTGAAGTTTACAAACAGACTGCAAGCATTATACAGCTACAAAATTCAATAGGGGTGGGCTTTAGCCCGCCTTTCAATTTAGAGTGTATTCGGCTTTAGCCAAAACTTATTTTCACATAAATTTTGCAGACAAAGCATAAAAATATCAACACAAACATCTGCGCAAATCCGTGAAATCTTCGGAGCTAAAAATTTCCATTCTAAAACTGACATTCATCATAAATTAACATCCAACTCGATTTTCTGTGCTATATTTGTAATAAAGTTTGATACTTGAAGTTTTTCTTATCCTTTTTCATCGTCTTTACCATTGCAATTCGCCCAGTTTTGCCAATGTTAAATTATGTAATCAACTATGATTTCATCGTGAAAAATCTTTGTGAAAACAGAAAGATTATAGAATCTGACTGTAAGGGAAAATGTTTTGTAAAAAAAGAATTGGCAAAAACAGAAAAACAATCTAATAATGCTCAAAATATTAAGATTGCAGGTTTAGATGTTTTTTTATCTCATGAGATTCTTTCATTTCCGACTCTTAATAGCACTGGTTTACAATCAGAAAAGCCAATTTTAAACGGAATTCATTTATATTCTTCAGAGTATTTCTCCCGAATATTCCATCCTCCTTTAGTTTAATTTTCTTTTAAACTAAATGCTTAGTTAGATTTTTTCTGAAGGTTTATAGAATACTCAAACCAGTGATATTGCATTTAAAATGCTTAAAAATCTATTTGATTTTCCTAAATAATCTTCACCATTTAAATATTTTAATGGTTTAAATTTATATCAAAATTTAGTTTAAAGCCTCAATTCAGTTTATTCAGCAATATTAATTTCAATTTAAATAAAATGAAATCAAAGATTTTATTAACGGCTTTTTTGTCTGTTTCATTATTGGCTTGTGCACAAGAAACACCGAAAGTAAAGCATAAAAAGAAAAATACTCCTGCAAAAACAACTACTCAAAAAGTGAAGTTTGCGAACGCTGTCGACCCTATTTGTGAGATGAAAACAGAAGATGATATGAAAGATACGGCAGTCTATAAAGGAAAAACGTACGGTTTTTGCAGTAGCTACTGCAAGGATGAATTTAAGAAAAATCCTGAGAAGTATGTCCAGAAATAAAAAGGCAGGAAGCAGCCCTAAAAAGAAAATCATTATTCCGATTGCGGTAATCGCTTTGTTGTTTTTGGGAATTGGTATTGGGATGAGCTATTTTAAAAGCAGTCTTTATACGGTAATGAAAGTTCCGGATTTTGAATTAACGGACCAAAACAATAAGAAAATCACCAATAAAGATATGCTTGGAAAAGTATATTTAGTGGAGTTTTTCTTTAGCAAGTGTCCCACGATTTGTCCGGTGATGAATACCAATATGAGATTTATTGAAGACGAAATCAACAACCCTGATTTTGGAATCATCTCAATAAGTATCGACCCTGAAAACGATACCCCAGAATTATTAAAACAACATGCTCATAAGATTGGCGCAAAATCTCCAAACTGGCATTTTCTGACAGGTGACCGAGCTTACATCGGAAATCTTGCTGACGAGTTTGATATTTATGTGGGAGACAAAGAAGATGAAAGTGAAAACCTCAATCACAGCGGTATGATTGCATTAGTTGATAAAGAAGGAAATATAAGATGCCGATACAATAAAGAAAATATGCCTATTCTCTATTATTCAGGATTGAATTATGAAGACGCCGAAGGAAAAATCCCTAAATTGAACGGGAAATTTCATCCAGACAGAGAAATTTTAATCGAAGATATCAAAAAATTATTGAAATAAGGCAGGATGTTTGATGCCGAATCCTGGAAGCGAATAACAAACTACAAAACTTCCATTGTCCAGCACCCCGCTTTCAACTAAAATGAAATAAATGTTCAACCATATAAACAAAAAGTTATGAAGATTTTTAAAATCGCTGCATTAAGTGCAGTTTTTGCGGCGCAATTTGCGTTTGCACAGTTTAAGCAGACTCCTTTGCCATACGCTTACAATGCACTGGAAGGTAATATTGATGCGCAAACCATGGAAATTCATTATTCTAAACATGCAGCAGCGTATGTTGCCAATTTAAATAAAGCGATTGCCGGAACTCCACAGGAGAAGCAAACTTTATTTGAGATTCTTTCAAAAGCCGGAACTTTACCAATGGCAGTAAGAAACAATGCGGGTGGACATTACAATCATGAGTTATTCTGGACAGTTCTTACACCACAGAAAAATACACAACCGTCTGCAAAATTGGCAAAAGCAATCAATGATACTTTCGGAAGTATGGAAGCTTTTAAAGAAAAAATGGCTAAAGCAGGTGCAGACCGTTTCGGTTCGGGTTGGGCATGGCTTTCTGTTGATAAAAACGGAAAATTATTTGTTTCTTCAACGCCTAATCAAGATAATCCTTTGATGGATGTTGTAGAAGAAAAAGGAACTCCAATTTTTGGAATTGATGTTTGGGAGCATGCTTATTATTTAAAATATCAAAACAAAAGAGCTGATTATTTAACTGCAATCTGGAATGTAACCAACTGGAAAGAAATCAGCAGAAGATATGATGAAGCTTTAAGCAAAAAATAATCTTTTGAATTTAATTTGCAGCATATTTCTCACCTTTTTTACGGTTTTCAGGCCTCTGATTCCGTTGGTGGAATATGCTGTAAATTATCAATACATCAGTGAAGAATTGTGCGTTAATAAGAAAAATTTGACGCTCAACTGTAATGGTAAATGTTATTTAGCTAAAGAATTATCGAAAACAGCGGATACAGATTCTTCACCTTTACACAAAACAAAAAATTCGGGACAAAAACTGCTTGATATCTATGTTCTTCCCGAAATAATTGCTTGTTCAACGACAGAAAAGTCAATCTTTTCTCATTCCAATTTTCTTTATAAAACAGATTATTCTTTTCTGTTTTTAAAATTTATTTTCAGACCGCCGGTTTTTTAAGTTTTCATATTTATTTTAACGACAAAAGACTTTTTCATTTATTCTTAAGAGTATAGCTTAAGTTTACAATAACAGAAAATCTTTGATTTTCTTAAAACTTATGTGTTCTTTTTATACAGTATTAGTTTACTTTAAAATTCTAATGTGTTTTAATAAAAGCTTTTGTGGTTAAATGTCACTGAATGATTCCCATTCAGCAAAATTTCTATTCTAAAATTTAAACTTAAAAAATCAACAATGAAAATTTATAAATTTTTATCATTATTCCTTATTGCCTTTACTTTTCTAACTTTTACATCTTGTCGAAACAATGATGACGAAGATACAAGCAATGAAACTTCCGGAAAACTTCAGCTCAAATTCGAAAACGGGTTTAATAATCTTGGAGATATTGTTCTCAATCAAACAACTCAAACTTCATCAAGCGGACAAAAACATCAGTTTTCAACTTTAAAATATATTATAAGTAACATCACTTTAATCGATGAAAACGGAAAAGAATTCAAATACAATGAAAATAATCCGGACAAAGGTGCTTTCATCATTAATCAGGCAAATGCAGCCGCAGGAATTGTGTATGTAGATTTAGATGGAGTTCCGAAAAACAATTATAAAAAAATAAAATTCGGATTAGGAATCAGCCAAAATGCATATTTACTCGGACAAAACGGACAGGCAGAATTCTGGGAAAAAGCTAAGCAGGAAAGTATGACTTGGTCTTGGGCTGCAGGATATATTTTCGTAAAACTGGAAGGGAAATATGGAACCAGTTCTGCGAATACAGAATTTATGAATCATACCGGGAATATGGGAAATGTCATCGCAAACAATACTCCGGATTTATATCGTGAGGTGATGTTAGATTTTCCGACAACGGCGAGAGTTTCTGCAAGCATAAAACCTTCGATTCATATTTTGGCTGATTTGAATCAATATTTAAGTGGTGTGACTCCTCTAAGTCTTTCTACAACTAATGATATGGCGATGGGTTCTAATCAGCATTTGGTGAATGTGACGAATAATTTAGCCAAAATGTTTAAAGTAGACCATGTTCACAATGATTAAGCAGATTTTAAAAATTGGATTGTTCGTTATTTTTTGTCTAAATTTTATTTCGTGTTCGGATGAGGTAATTTCACCTTTAGAAAAAGATGAAGCTCTCAATCTTCAGTTTCCTTCTTATTTCCCAGAATTGACTTTTGATAAAAATGAAAATCCGATTACGAAAAACGGAGTGGAATTGGGGCGGAAATTATTTTATGAAGGTCGATTATCGCGGAATAATACAATCTCATGCGGATTTTGCCATATTCAGGAAAATGCATTTACCCATCACGGTCATACAGTAAGTCACGGAATTGATGATAGAATCGGAATCAGAAATGCACCTGCAATTCAGAATATGGCGTTCCTGAAACGGTATATGTGGGATGGTGTGATTCATAATCTGAATGAGCAACCTATTATTCCCATGACGGATGTAAATGAAATGGATAGCTCGATGCCTGAAGCGATTTCAAAACTTAGTAAAAATGAGATGTATAAGACGCTTTTTAAACAGGCTTACGGAGATGAAAATATGACCGGAGAAAGAGTTTTGAAAGCATTGTCGCAGTTTATGGCAACTTTAATTTCGGCAGATTCAAAATATGACCGTTTTAAACAAGGAAATGCAAATTTCTCAACAGAAGAATCTCAGGGAATGGCTTTGTTTCAACAGAAATGTGCTTCCTGCCATAGTGGCGAACTGTTTACTGACGAAAGTTTTAGAAATACAGGGATGTATTACAATACTCAGTTCAAAGATGCAGGGCGACATCGTGTGACGCTTAATCAAAACGATTGGATGAAATTTAGAGTTCCTAGTTTAAGAAATGTAGAATATACAGCACCTTACATGCACGACGGAAGATTTTATACATTGGAAGCAGTACTTAATTTTTATTCTGATAATGTAGAAGATAATCCAAATCTTGATTCTCAATTGAAACAGAATAATCATATTGGAATTGCGATGAATACTCAGGAAAAACAATTTATTTTGACTTTTCTAAAGACTTTATCCGACAAAAATTTTATTACTAATCCAAAATTTGCAGAATAATTTTTATTAAAATGAAGAAAATAATTTTTATGATAAGTCTGATTTTGTTTTATAATTTTCAAGCGAAGACAATCAATGACAGCTTATATATTCAAAATGATATTAATGAAATGATTTTTGATGATTGCGATGCGTGTGGATGTGCTGCAGGAAATGGTTCTTCCGGTTTTGAGTCTTTATTAAATCCTCAGTTTATAGGGATTAAATATTTTGCGCAACATTATAAAGCGAAAGAAAATTTGTTTGTAAACGACCTGACTCAAGACCAGTATTTTAATACCATTCAGCTTTGGGCGAAAATTCCTTTAACGGAAAAACTAAGTGTTTATGGAAGCTTACCTTTCCATTTTCACGAAAAGGAAACGTTACAGGGCGACATTAATATCAACGGAATTGGTGATTTTAATCTGATGGGAATGTATCAACTGTTGAATTCAAAAAATAAAAGCCATCAGATGAACGGTGGAATAGGAGTAAAAATTCCCCTAGGAAAATTTAATGAAAAAGGAATTTCGGGAGTTAATCCTAGCTTTCAGTTGGGAACAGGAAGTTGGGATTATCAGGCGGTTTTGAATTACAGATTTCAGAAAAATAAACTGGCTGTACTTCTCAATACCGACTATACGATTAAAACTGAAAACAAAAAACATTATCAGTTCGGCAATCAATGGAATTATTCGGCTACAGGATTTTACAAGATTGAGGAAAGCGCTAAAACGATTATTTTCGCAAAAGCTGGTTTTCAGGGGGAAATGTATGACAGAAACCGACAATACAAAGAGAATATTCCGAAAACAGCGGGCAGTGCTTTGTATGGAAAATTGGGTTTTGAAGCTTCTTACAAAAAGTTTAGCTTGGGAACAGAGTTGATGCTGCCTACTTATACCAATTTGGCTGGAGGAGACATTGAAGCAAAATCTAGGTTCAGCTTTTTTATCAATTTTGGAATTTAAAATCAATAAAAAATTAGAATTTTAGATTGAAAACCATTTCAATAAATTATTTTCAAACCTAAAATTCTAATTTACCTAAATTTTATATAGTCCTCATCATTTTTGTTGAGGACTATTTTTTATTCCCTTTTATATTTGGTAAAAATGCAGTGATAACTCCCATTAAAGGTAAGAAAGCACAGATTTTAAATACATATTCTATACTTGTATCATCTGCAACTGCTCCTAATATGGCAGAACCTATTCCGCCCATTCCAAACATAAATCCGAAGAATAATCCGGCAACCAAACCGATTTTATTGGGCATAAGGTCTGTAGCATAAACTAATATCGCAGAAAATGCAGAGGCAATAATTAATCCTATTAATACCGCAAAAATAATGGTCCAGAATAATGGAAGATAGGGAAGGCAAAGCGTGAATGGTGCTGCTCCCAAAATAGAAATCCAAATGATTTTTTTTCTACCGTATTTATCACCCAATTTTCCACCTAAAATGGTACCTACGGCAACTGCTGCTAAAAATATGAATAAATAAATTTGAGAATCCTGTACCGAAACATGGAATTTATCAATCAAAAAGAATGTGAAATAATTGGTCATTGAAGCAAGATAAATGTATTTTGAAAATACTAAAGCCAATAAAATACTTACAGAAAATAATACTTTTTTACGAGAAAGCTGTATCTCAATAATGTCGCTTGGGTGTTTAGCCGATTTTTTTAACGATAATCTTTCAGCATACCAATTCCCGATTCTCCATAATACGATGATTCCGATGAAAGCGGCAATTGCAAATAAACCTACATAACCTTGACCTAATGGAAGAACGATTAAAGCAACCAACAACGGCCCGATTGCACTTCCCGAATTTCCACCAACCTGAAAGATAGATTGTGCTAACCCTTTTTGTCCGCCGGAAGCCAATTGTGCTACTCTTGATGCTTCAGGATGGAAAATAGAAGAACCCATTCCAATTAAAGCCACTGAAATTAGAATAACATAATATTGATGGGCTGCTGCTAACAAAAGCAATCCTGCCATTGACAATCCCATTCCGATGGCTAAAGACCTTGGGTTAGGTTTCTTATCAGTATAAATTCCTACAAACGGTTGCAAAATGGATGCGGTAAGCTGAAATACCAATGTAATAATCCCAATTTGTGCAAATGATAAACTGAATTCTCCTTTCAAAATAGGATAGAGTGAAGGAATAGTCGATTGAATCAAATCATTCAAAAAATGAGAAAAGCTGATCATGAATAGGATTGGGTAAACAATTTTTGTGGTGTCAATTGTTTTAGGGTTTAAATTTTCCATAATATTATTTTATTCATCATATCATCTGATGAATTTTGTTAAATTTTTTTAATAAATCTGGTCAACAATTTTTTGAGCGATAAGAGAAGCTTCTTGTGCATCTTTATTCTCAATAGACTGATAAAGAAGAATATGTATGTTTTGAGAAATTTTAAATGACTCGGTGTTATTATGATGTCTTGTTTCGAAAGAGCTCATAATGTGTTTGGTTGCTATTTTATAGATTTCTTTTAAAAGATTGTTTCCGCAAGCTTCGGCGATGGCTAAATGGAAATTGATATCCGCCTGATAACATTCTGTCGCTAAATTTTCCTCAGCAAATTGATTTCTGAGAGTCAGGTATTTTTTTATTATTTTTAAATCTTCTTCAGTTCTGTTTATCGCTGCTTTTGCTGCAATTTTTGAATCAAGTAACGACCGTACTTCCTGTACTTCTTCAATTTGTGCCTTATTCATCTGTGATTCTAGTGACTCATGAGCGTTTTTAGATACTACAAATGTTCCCACACCTTGCTGCACATTAAGAATTCCCTGAATAGATAAAATTTTTATCGCCTCTCGTATACTTGAGCGACCGACACCATAGATTTTCATCAATTCAGATTCAATCGGAAGTTTTTCGCCAATAGCATATTCATCGTTGGATATTCCTTCGATTAATCTTTCTGCAACTTCCTGCGCTAAAGTTTTTCTTTGAATCTGCATATTTAAAACATCATATCATCTGATGAGTTACAAAGGTAAATTATTTTTAATTGTAAATTCTAAAAAATTTCGTAATAATTTAATTTTCAGTAAGAACTTTACTCTTTTTAAATTCAAAATAAATGATAGATACAGCTATAATAGAAAGAGAGGCGCGTGCAAAAATCATCGGCATTGCCGAATCTGATTCTAATAAACCAACGATTGCAGATATAATGAAAGTAGTGATTAATTGTAAAAACCCAAGAAGTGCTGAAGCAACTCCTTTTCCTTCTTTGAAAGGTGATAAAGCTCCTGCAGTGGTAATTGGGAATAATAAACCAATTGAAAAAATAGATAAATAAAGAAAAATAATCTCTATGATGACAGACAATTGAAAATAGGATGCGAAGATGTGTAATGATGTTGAGATGGTAAGTAGAATAACTGCAAAAGACATTATTTGATGTTCGCCAAAACGAAATAATAACTTCGGTGTAGAATAAGCTGCAAGGATCAATGCAATAGAATTAAAAGCAAATATTAAACTGTATTTTTCAGAACTAAATCCGTGAATTTGCATGAATAAAAAAGGAGAATTTGAGATATAAACAATCAATGAAGCAAAAGCTATACTTCCAATAATAGTATTTTTAATAAATTCTCTGTTGCCCAGAATATTTTTTATTTGTGATTTTAGAATATTTTCTTCAACAATATTTTCATTTTTAGCTGTTTTTTTATTGGTCTCCGGGATATATTTAATAATTAAAAGCAATGAAATGGCACCCAATAATGAGAGAACGACAAATGCACTTTCCCAACCCCAAAATTTTAAAAGCAAACTACCAATAATCGGTGCTAAAATAGGAGCGATACCGCTAATTTGTGATTGCGTAGAAAAGATGGAAACTGCTTTTTTTCGGTCATACAAATCAGTAACAATAGCTCTTCCGACAACAATTCCGGCGCTTCCTCCAAATGCCTGAATAAAACGAAGTATCCATAAAATATAGACATTGCTGGTGAAAATTATTGCCGTAGTAGCGATAATGAAAAGAATAACTCCAGCGTATAAAATAGGTTTTCTGCCTTTCTTGTCAGATAATGGTCCCCATAATAATTGTCCTATCGCAAATCCTGCAAAAAAAGTAGATATAGAAATCTGAATATTACCAATTTCTGTATTGAAAATTGTTGCCATACTCGGAAAAGCTGGCAAATAAAGGTCTATGCTTAATGATTCTAAGGCGTTGAGTAAAGCTAATATAAAAACAACAATGCTGAAGTTTCTCATAAGAAATATTTAAAATGCAAAGCTGATGAGAATCTCTTTATTTTTCAAGACCAAAACTGAAGATTAATAAGCACAAACTGAACATTTTGAAAATAATCTAACCAACAGAATTTTCAGTTTTAAAAATTTCTGGAGAAATTCCTGTTTGCTTTTTAAAAAGTCTGGAAAAATAAGATGAATCTGTGAACCCTAATTGATAGGCAATTTCTTTTATATTTTTTTGCCCATAAGACAATTCTCTTTTCGCTTCAAGAATAATTCTTTGAAATACTAATTTTTTGACAGTGCTTCCTCTCAGTTTTCTGACAATGTAATTTAAATGATGGGTTGTAATGTTCAAAGATTCTGCGTAAAAATCGGTGTCTTTTTGTGAAGTGTAGTTTTCATTAATCAAATCTGTAAGAAACTCTAGTCTTTGAAGATCTATGTTTTTAGATTTTTGCAGATTCAGTTTTTCAGTAAGTAATAAAATTAATGCTCTTAAAATTGCTTTGATAAAATTGTTTCTCGATTTCCCTTGATATTCTTCTCGAAGAATAGTAATTAATAATCGGCAATTTTTAATATTCTCTTGATTGATGATGAAAGGTGAAATAGGTTTTACGTGTAGTGATTCAGTTGAACATATCTCTTCGAAAATTTCTTTGCTGATTGCTAAAACGTGTCCTTGCTCTCCATTTAAATTCATTTTAAAAACTTGACCAGGAAACAAAATACATATTGATTGGGAGGTCACTGAAAATTTTTCAAAATCTATATATAGAATACTTTCGTTGTTTGTTTTTTCAAACCAAATAATTTCGAAAAAGTTGTGCCGGTGAACATCATCAAAATTCTCTGGATGCCCATTTTCGGCTCAATGCCAAAACCTGGGGAGAAAAATAAAAATACTTAATTTTGGGGTATGATTAACGATGCCGGGCTACTCAAATTATTATTACCAGAATATTTAATCGAGCACTTCGATATTATAAATTTTGAAGAAGAAAACAAAATTTTACATCTTTATTTCGAAGAGAAAAGTAGGATTCCAAAAGAGTTTTCTTCTTTAACCTTGTATTCCAAAGGTTTTTTAGAAGAAATTACGGTGGATGATTTTCCGCTTCGTGGAAAAACCGTAAAACTCCACATCAAACGAAGAAGGTGGACAGACACGAAAACGGGGAATATTCTCCAAAGAGATTGGACTCTTATTGCCCAAGGAACACGCATGACACAAGATTTTGCCGAGTTCTTAAAAAAAATCTGCCGATGCTAAAGCCTTGTCCTGCAAAACCATTGGAGAGCTTTACGGTGTGGAGGGCAGAAAATTTCAAAGACAGTACAAACATTCCCTCAGCGATTTTAAAAATTGGGAGCAAAAACCGCACGCCGAAGACTGGATTTTGCATCCTCAAAATATTTCAGAGCAGCTCTCTCTGGATGAAGTTGCCCTTTCTGATGGCGAACTCTATACCGTTCTCACCTCAAAAAAGGGAAAGGGTAGAAAAGGCTCAATTGTAGCCATTATCAGAGGAATACAGAGTGAAACAGTAATTGAACATCTTTTTAAAATCAACAGAAAATTAAGAATAAAAGTAACGGAAATTACTTTAGATATGGCTGGGTCTATGAAACTTATTGCCAAAAAATGTTTTCCTAATGCAACACCGGTTATCGATCGCTTCCATGTTCAGAAACTCGCCACAGAAGCCCTTCAGGAAATAAGGATTAAGCATCGCTGGCAGGCCATTGAGCAAGAAAATAACTTGCTCACGGAAGCGAAACAAAAGAAGCGAAAACCTATAATTAAAGTTTTTGAAAACGATGACACCCGAAAGCAACTTTTAGCAAGAAGCAGATACCTGCTTTATAAAACTAGAGAAAAGTGGACTTTATCACAAAAACAAAGAGCAAAAATCCTATTTAAGGAGTATCCCGATTTAGAAAAGGCGTACAATTTATCAGATGGGCTCAGGAAAATTTATAATCAGAACATTCAAAAATCTGTCGCTATGTTAAAGTTAGTCCATTGGTTTAGAGAAGTGGAAGAATCTGGATTTAAATCCTTTAATACCTTAACAAAAACTATTATGCATAACTACAACGGCATTCTCAATTATTTTAACCAGCGAAGCACAAATGCTTCAGCAGAATCTTTCAATGCCAAAATAAAAAACTTCAGGTTACAACTTCGAGGTGTACGAGATAAAGCATTTTTCCTATTCAGATTATCAAAACTTTTTGCCTAGTCCCCAGGTTTTGGCATTGATCCCCATTTTCTAATGTGGCGTAATGAAATTCTTCAAAACTTAAATGATGAGTAGGAATGTTTTTATTCTGTGGGTCATTCATAAAGTAAATTTATCAATATAAAAGCAAAAAAACCATTGAAATAAATCAATGGTTTTTGTAGCCCGTAGGGGAGTCGAACCCCTCTTACCAGAATGAAAATCTGAGGTCCTAACCGATAGACGAACGGGCCATCTACCAATCTGTAAATAAATTTACAGGGTTAGCTTTTTTGTTTTTATAAGTTTCAACTCTTATTTTAATTGCCCGGTTAGTAGCAATTAAGTTTAGTAGCCCGTAGGGGAGTCGAACCCCTCTTACCAGAATGAAAATCTGAGGTCCTAACCGATAGACGAACGGGCCAACTATATAGTTACGCTAACTTGTTAACGTGCTTAGTCAATTTACTTTTTAAGTTAGCCGCCTTATTCTTGTGAATAATGTTTTTCTTAGCTAATTTGTCTAACAAAGCGATAACTTTAGGCAATTGCTCAGTAGCTGCTGCTTTGTTTTCTTCGTTTCTTAAAACTTTTAGAGCTGTTCTAGCAGTCTTGTGGTAGTATCTGTTACGAACTTTTCTAACTTCGTTTTGTCTTATTCTCTTAAGTGCTGATTTATGATTAGCCATATCGTTTAAATGTGAGTGCAAATCTATAGACTTTTTTGTTACCCACCAAATTTATTTTTAATTATTTTAAAATATTTTTAGTTTTCTTCTGAAAGGTACTTTTTAAGCTTGTCTAAGGCTTGTTGTACTTTAATATTTTCAGTTTCTTTTCCTAGCTTATTGATGATGTTTTCCAACATTATCATTGCGTTATTCCATTCTCCAGTAGAGTCGGCAAAAGTATGTCCGTCGATGGTTACTTCAAAAATACTTCTCTCTCCGTTCCTGTAAAGTCTGAAACTAATTTTATCATCCTTGCCTGTAATCCCTTCCGTACTAGTTTTTAAATCATAACTTTTTGGGTTTGAGCGAATCTTATTAAAAAGCAATTGAGCTTCTTGAATTTTTAAATCCGGCATGATATAAAATTTGGTAGTTTTCTAAGGCACCGATATTATTTACTTTTAAGGGTAAATAGTTACCAGGTTTTTTGTCCTGCAGACTGATGACTCAATCATTAAACTTTTGCAAAAGTAATCTTTTTCCTATTTTAAACAAAATCAAATTTCATCTTGTTTTAAGATTTATTGGTTTTTAATTCTAATTGCCTGTTTATCTAGTACTTTTATTTGAAAATATTTTTGATGATATTTCCTATTTCCATAAAATCATCATGATTTCCTACTGACCGTTTCTCAGAATTGCTTTTGTCGAGCTCTGAAAAAGGAAAGATGAGCAAGTAATTTTTATCACTCAAATGCCTGTTAAGAAGTTCAGGAATAAATCGCATTTGTGAAACATAAGATTTCATTCCTCTTTTTGCCATAAATAAGGTAAGCGCTTCATCATCTTTAAGTTGAGTGGCTGTTTGCTCACCATCTTTCCAGGTATTCATAATGATGAATTCGGCTTCAATATTGGCTTTTTTAATGATTCTCTGTAAAATATTCAAGATTTCCTCTGAAGCGTAAAAAGTAATCGTGGCTCCCGAATTTCTTGCAATATTCCAAACTCTCAATAATGCATGAAAAAAACCAGCTTCTTTATGTGCGTTTTCAGGAATCATTACGACATGATTTTTTATGGTAGATAAAGGCTGAACTGCATGATAAACTAAAACATTGATATCATCACGTTGCAAATAGCCGTTGTAAAGGTTGTCGGTAAATGATGGAGAAAATCCTTTGGTGTCTTCTAATCCGATAATAAGGTCGGTGATGTTTTGCTCTTTAATCACATTGTTTACCCCGTTGATGACATCGTTGTCGTATCTCTTCAAAGGCTGTATTTTTACATCTGCGGCAGAGGCAGCATCTGTTGCATAGTGTAAAAGTTTCTCAGCATTTTTCACTGAAGACTCATTTTTATCTTCATTAATAACATTTAAAGCAAATAATTTATCTGTATTGGAATGGGCTTTAATTAAAATCCCAAGATTAATCATTCGTTCAACAGTCGATTCATGATTTAAAGCCAAAAGAATATTTTCTTCTTCGTGACTGTTTCCGGAAAGAGTTTCCTCATTATCTTGTTCTGCAATTTTCTGTGCGCTCGACATTGAGATAAATGATGAAATAGTGCAGGAAATAAGAATTAATAAAATACTTCCGTTAAGAACGTGCTCGTTTAATAATCTAATAGGTTCTCCAGTTTCGGTTTCAGAAAGAATGATGTTGTAACCCACCATTACAGAAGCTAATGTTGCGGCTGCAGAAGCTGAACTTAAACCGAAAATTAATTTACCTTCTTCTTTAGAAAGCCTGAATGTTTTCTGAGTGGCAACTGCAGAAAGATATTTTCCACCAATAGAAGCAATAAGCATAATTCCTGCGACTTCCAAAGTTTCCCAGCTTTTAAAAAAAACTTTGAAATCAATCAGCATTCCTACGCTAATCAGGAAAAAAGGGATGAAAATAGCATTTCCGACAAACTCTACACGATTCATTAATGAAGAAGTATGCGGAATGAGTCTGTTTAAAGCTAAGCCTGCGAAAAATGCCCCAATAATGGCTTCTACTCCGGCTAATTCTGCTAATAAAGCCGCCAAATAAATCATCACCAATACGAAAATATATTGCGAAATTTTATCGTCTACTTTTTTGAAAAACCATCTTCCAATCATCGGGAAAATGACCAAAACTACCAATGCGAAAACAATAAACGAAATTGAAAGCTTGAGCCAAAATGCTGTTCCTACATCGCCTTGAGACATTCCTACAATAATGGCAAGAACTAATAAGGCCAAAACATCGGTAATCATCGTTCCGCCAACCGTTATATTGACTGCCAGATTTTTAGCAATACCTAATTTGCTGACCAAGGGATAGGCGATTAAAGTATGCGACGAAAACAGACTGGCAAAAAGTATTGATGTTAAAACGGAGAAATCTAGAATGTAAATAGCCCCTAAATATCCTAAAACGAAAGGGACGGCAAATGTGTAAATTCCAAACGTCAGACTTTTCCACTTATTTTTTTTGAAATCTCCCATGTCGATTTCCAAGCCTGCGAGAAACATGATGTAGAGTAGGCCGGTAGTTCCGGTCACTACAATGCTGCTGTCTCTGGCCAAAACATTAAATCCGTTGGGGCCAATGACGGCTCCTGCGATAATTAATCCCAACAAATGCGGAACTTTTATTTTATTGAGTAAAAGTGGTGCTGCAAGAATGATGATGAGCACCAAAAGAAACTTCAATACGGGCTCTTCAATGGGAAAACTGAGGTTATGTATGCTTAGTGATATCATTTGTGTTTATTTTGTAGAACGGACTAATTCAACTGAGAATTTTGCCATGCAATTGTCAACAGCGATGGTTCTTATTCCTTTTATTTTTGTGTCTGAAATATCATTCAATAAAACATTCATGTCTACTTTCTTTTTTGCCGTAGAATCTGTTTTAAAATTCAATTTGATTTCATTGTTTTCAAACTTTCCTGAGTAAAGTCTTACAAGATTATTGTTGTTGATTATTTTTGAAAAAAGCTGTAAAGAGTCGCTGGCAAATTCCCACGTGTCGGTTCTTTGGTCTCCCACTACATAATCGCTGCAGTTAGATTCTGTGCAAACTACTTTTCCTATCCAAGAGCCTGCAATTTCCTGAGGCCACTGTACAATTTTTATAGAATCTGCATCTTTTTTACTGAAAATACTGTCTCTCATTTTTAATAAAGATTGATAATCAGCTTCTTTTTGAGCAAATGATTTTTCTTTATCCAATAACTGTTTTTCTCTTAGATTAAGAGCGTTTTCTTTGTCTTTGTAATCGCAGCTAACAAATAATAATAAGAGGAAAATTAAGAGTATTGAATTTTTCATAAAAATAAGTTGTAGCCTAAATGTACGAAAATTTTATAGATAGGTTTGCATTCAACTTCCGGAATCTGATTGTTTATAGGGCGAAAATTAAAGTTTTAGAGTCTGTTTTTTTGAATTTTATCCTTTGAAGAAATGAAAAAAGTGCATAAAAAAAGCTCTCTTAAATAGAGAGCTTTTTGGTAGTCTATAGGAGAATCGAACTCCTGTTGCAAGGATGAAAACCTTGAGTCCTGACCACTAGACGAATAGACCAAATTTTGAGGTTGCAAAAGTATACATAAACTTTTAAACTTCAAAATTATAGAGTTTATTTAAAATTCTTCTGAATAACAGTGTTTTTTATTCCCTTGTCTTCCAGTTCTTTTTGCAATTTTACGGCATCTTCCAAGGTATAAACTTTTCCGTACGTGTAGTAAAACATTCCGTTTGATTTGTTTCTTTCTACATCTTTTAGGGTTTGAAGGATGTAAGAATTTGAACTCAATTTGTCTTTTCCAACATACACTTCGATATTGTAATACCCGATACTCAGTTTTTGGTTGGGCATAAATCCTACGGCATAAGAATTTCTAAAACCTGCATCTTTAGCAGTTCTAAGATTAATATCTTTTACCGATGCCATATTGGTTACGCTATAATAATATTTGTAAAGTCCATTTTCTTTAATCGTAAGGATGTAGTTTAAACCTTTTAATTCAGGGTCGCCGTCGTTATATTTTACTGGCATTGTCATCAATAAAATTCTGAAGTCGTTTTTCAGGGCTACTTCTGCAGGTTTTTCAGGCTCAGGTTTTTTAGTGACAATTTGTACACCTCCTTTTCTGTCTACTGCTTTTTTGTAATCAATAATGGCTTTATAAATATTTTCTGCAGTTTCCTGCTGTCCTTTTTCGGAGTTTAAGAAGGCTGCGTCTTCATAATTGTTTACAAATCCTGTTTCAATAAGAATCGAGGGCATGGCGCTTCTTCTCAGAATGTGTAAGTTTTCCTGTTTTACACCGCGAGAAAAACGACCGCTCTTTTCAAAGTTTTCTTCTACAAAGCTTCCTACAATTAAACTATTTTCAAGATATTTACTTTGCTGTAGTTTTAAAGCAATTAAAGATTCTGGTGAAGATGCGTCATAAGATGCAAAAGTCTCTTTATCTTTTTCATCGAGGTAGATTACACTGTTTTCTTGCTTGGCAACTTCAAGGTTTTCTCTGTTTTGAGCAGGACCCTGCACGAAAGTTTCTGTTCCTCTTGCTGTTGCAGAACGGCTTGGCGAAGAATTGACATGTATCGAAATAAATAAATCTGCTTTGCTTCGGTTAGCGGTATTTGTTCTATCTGTCAAAGAAGGATACTCATCTATTTTCCGGGTGTAAATAACTTTAAACTCTTTATTCTTTTCGAGCATTGCTCCTAATTTAAGAACAATTGCCAAAGTGACATTTTTTTCCTGAACAAGCCCTACGTCAGAATAATTTCTGTTGGCTCCTGTATCGCTTCCCCCATGTCCTGCATCTAAAACTACAGTGAATTTTTTTTGTGCAAAGGCAAAAGAGGTGAAGAATATCAGTAGAAATGCTAAAATTGTTTTAAAATTTAGTTGGTACATCATACAGTTATAAAAATTATATTAATTTTGAGCCAAATTATACAAAACAAAATTGGACAAAACCGTCTTCAAAAATATATTACAATTTTTAATTATCCTAATTTTTAACAGTTTTTTAGCACAGAACAGTCCTAAAAAAGTAATTAAAGCTACGGTAATTAATGATACTATTTCCAAAAAGGATACCATAGTTGCGCCGAAAGAATCTTTACAAGCCGTAGTAGACTACAAGGCAGATGATATCCGTAGAGATGTACCTAAGAGAATGATTTATCTGAATAAAAATGCTCAGGTAAAATATCAGGATATGCAGATAGATGCAGATTATATCTCTATCGATGAAGAGCGAAGCTTAATTTTTGCCCGCGGAAAATTAGATTCTTTAGGGAAAGTATTTGAACTTGCTAAAGTCGATCAAGGAGGTAAGAAATACGAAGTTGAAAGCTTTAATTATAATACCAAAACCAGAGAAGCAATTGCTTACAATGCAAGAACTGAGGAAAGTGAGGGTTTAATTGTTGCTGAGAAAACGAAAAAGTACAACGATTCAGTTTTCGTCATGCGACATGCTGAATTTACGACGGATTCTTACTACATCGATAAAAAAGATACAAGACCCGATTATCACCTTTTGGCATCTTACATCAAAATGCAGAAAGGAAAAAACAGTTCGTCTTTAATTTTAGGTCCGGCACAAATGTACATTGAAGATGTTCCGATGCCTTTAATTTTACCGTTTGCTATTTTACCGTTTTCCAGCAAAAGATCTGCCGGGATTTTGATACCAAGTTTTGGAGAAAGAGAAGATGTAGGTTTTTTCCTGAATGGAATAGGGTATTATCAACCGATTGGGGAGCACTTCGACTTAAAAGTTTTAGCTGATATCTATACAAAAGGAAGCTGGACGATAAGGCCGGAAATGAATTATCTAAAAAAATACAGATATTCAGGGAATTTCTCAGCAGATATCGGAAATACGGTCCGAGGAATTAAAGGACTTGATAATTACAGCAAAACAGGAACATACAGAATTGCGTGGAGGCATACTCAAGATACAAAAGCAAATCCGTTTCTGACGTTTTCTGCATCGGTAGATGTAACGAGTCAGACGTTCTATAATAACACAGTGAATAATAATTATATTATGGATCAGAGTGTATTGAGAACTCAACAGAATTCTACATTAACACTTACCAAAAGATTCCTGAAGCTTCCGGCAACGATAACTGGTACAGCTTCCTATTCCCAAAATTTTGCGACAGGCTTAGCAGATTTACGTCTACCACAGATGAATGTGGCGATTAATCAGTTTTTTTTATTTAAATCTAAAACCGGAATAAGAACTGGGCTGTTAGAAAACATTACCGTAAATACAGGCTTGAATTTATCAAATTTTGTAAGTACAGGAGAAGGAGAGTTGTTTACCAACGCAATGTGGGATAAAATGCAAACCGGATTAAAAAATAATATTGCATTAGGTACCAACACTACTTTTGCAAAGTATTTTACTTTCAGTTTGGGTGCTACAATTGATAATGCTTTAACGACGAAAACGCTTACCCGATTTTATGATCCAATACAGAATAAAGAGGTTGATCAAATTAATAAGCAGATTGCAGGATATAGTACTTTTTCTACAACAGTAAGTGTACAGACTCAATTGTATGGGCAGGCAAATTTCAAAAAAGGATCTACAATACAGGCGATACGTCATATGATGACGCCAAGTATCGGTTTTTCTTACTCACCAGATTTTGGAGGAGAGCAATTCGGTTATTTCAAAAATTTCTATAACGCTAATGGAGCTTTAACGCCGTATTCTATCTTTGATAAAGGAATTGTAGGATCACCTACTACAGGTATGGTCGGAGCTTTAAACTATAGCATCGGTAATAACATCGAAATGAAAGTGAAGTCTAAAAGTGACTCTACTGGAGTGAAAAAAATGAAGATTTTTGAATCTTTAAATGTAAGCGGAAACTACAATTTTGCGGCAAAAAGCCATCCCTTTTCAATTATTTCTGTAAGTGGACAGTCTTCTTTCTTTGATAATAAACTAAGTGTAAATACGAGCTTAGCGATTGAACCGTATAAGATTTTATTTGCTCCGGGATCAGATAGCGGAATTAGAACGGAAGATTTTGGATCATTTAGCATACAAGGTTTCAACGTGCAGCTTTCTTACCCGTTGAGCAGCGAATTGTTTGGGGAGAAAAAAGATTACGCCAAAACATATTCCCAAAAAGGAGAAATCAGAAATGAAAATTATTTCTTTGATGATGACAACTACGCCCATTTTGATCAAGCATGGACGCTAAATGTGAATGCCAATTACCAATACTCAAGAAACCTAACAAGAACAGCTAATAAAATGGCATCTATTGGTCTTGATGGGAGTGTGAAGCTTACTCCTTACTGGAATATCAATGGTAGTACGCACTATGACATGGTCTCAAAAGAATTGGCGTATACAAGAATTGGTTTCTCTAGAGATCAACGTAGTTTTACGATTAATTTTAACTGGGTACCTTTTGGTCAGTATAAAGTGTATGACTTCTTTATCGGTATTAAAGCAAATATATTAAGCGATGCATTGAAGTATAAAGACAGAAGTTTTACTCAACCTAATGCGCCTTTCTAAAGTCATATTGATTTTACAATATAAATTTTATCTTTGCACCCAAAATAAACTATATTCAAATCGTAAAGGATTTGGTATGATTTTTTAAAGTAAATAAATCTAAATATGAAAACAATCATCAACACAGTAAACGCTCCTGCAGCGATTGGTCCTTATTCTCAAGCAAATCTTGCCAACGGAGTTTTGTATATTTCGGGTCAGATTCCGGTAGATCCTGCAACAGGTAAGCTGGTAGAAGGAATAGAAAAGGAAACACATCAGGTAATGAAAAACCTTGAGGCAATCCTTACAGAAGCAGGTATGACGTTTAAAAATGTTGTTAAGGCAAGTATTTTCCTTAAGAGCATGGATGATTTTGCGGTAATGAATGATATTTATGCATCTTATCTTGATGCTGAAAGCTTCCCGGCACGTGAAACGGTACAGGTTTCTTGTTTGCCAAAAAATGTTGATATCGAAATTTCTATGATTGCACATCAGGATTAATGAATTTTATAAGAAATACATTTGCAGTTTTGGTGGGCCTTGCTATTGCAGGGCTTATTATCACTCTTGGTATAAGGGCTTTTCCAAAGTGGGTTACCTTTGATGCGTTTGCTCCGTTTGAGCATTGGCAGAGATTTTTAGAAAGCATGAAAAATAATGATGCCTTCTTTGGCTTTTTGCTTTTTATTTCAGGGTTAGGAACTACAGTAGGTGGGGTTGTTACTGCTATGATTGTAAAATATGCAAAAGTGGCTTATGCAATTCTTATTGGTTTCATCATGCTTTTTATTGCAATGCTTGATGTAATTATTCTTCCTTATCATCCTACATTTTATAAAATTTCTATTTTCCTCGTCTTTTTTCCATTTGCATGGATGGGCGGTAAGATTGTAGAAGTCATTTATGAAAGAAATAAAAAGAAAAGAATTGCTGAAAAAATGAATAAAAAGTAATCTTTTAAAACATAAAAAAACGCTGCAGATTTTAAAGTCTGCAGCGTTTTTGTTTATCAGTTGTTTACTTGTATTAAGGCATTTTAAATCCTCTTGTGTAATTTCTACCGTAGTCGTCCATGTATTTTATTTGAACGGTTCCAGAGAATTTACCTAAAATACTTTCTACGTCTTTCTGAGCATTTACAGGTTTACCATTAATTTCTGTAATGATGTAGTTGTCTACTATTCCTGCTTTTGCCATTTCGCTTCCTTCAATCACATTTTTTGCAACAATTCCGCTGGTAAGACCATAGTAAGACTTCGTTCTATCGTCTAAACTTTGGAATTCTGCACCTATTTTTTCAGTCACTGTTAAATCGGCTTTTGTTCTTGTAGAAGTTCCACCTTTTTGGTCTTTTAATGTAACTGTTGAGGTAATGTCTTTTCCATTTCTTGTGTAGGTTACTTGTACTTTATCACCAGGTCTTTTACTTCCGATTGCAATAGATAAATCTGCAAAATCGGTAATCGCATAAGTGTCTATTTTGGTAATAATATCTCCTACTTTCATTCCTGCATCTTGGGCAGCGCTATTGTCAGGAAGACCTGTAACGTAAACTCCCGAACCAGTTTTTATATTGGTTTTCTTTTCTTTGTTGTAAAAAGCAACTTGTTGGTCATTAGATAAGTCTAAAGAATTTACCCCTAAGAAACCTCTCTGTACGATACCAAATTTCTTAATATCCTCGATAATTTTTCTTGCTAAGTTCGAAGGAACAGCAAATCCGTATCCTTGGTAATATCCGTTTGTAGATGAAATTGCAGAGTTGATTCCTATCAAATCTCCATTTACATTCACCAATGCTCCTCCCGAGTTTCCTGGGTTAATAGCCGCATCTGTTTGGATGAAACTTTCAATAGGGTTGGTTGCTTTTCCTTGTCCACTCAAAATTCCTATTCCTCTTCCTTTGGCAGAAATAATCCCTGCAGTAACGGTAGAGTTTAATCCAAGAGGGTTACCTACAGCTAAAACCCATTGTCCAACTTCAACGTTGTCAGAATTTGCAAAATTTAAAAATGGAAGTCCTTTTTCTTCGATTTTTAATAATGAAATATCGGTATTGGGGTCAGTGCCCACCAAAGTTGCGATATAAGATTTTTTGTTGCTTAAAACAACTTCAAGCTTATTGGCTCCCGCCACAACGTGGTTGTTTGAAATGATATATCCGTCTGGAGAAATAATTACTCCCGATCCTAACCCAGAAGGAATGTTGTCTGGCGTTTGCTGTTGCTGCTGTCTCTGTCTTTGCTGGCCTTTTCCACCAAATGGATCTCCAAAAAAGAAATCAAACAAATCTTGATCAGATGCTCTGCTCGATGCTCTGTTTTGATAATTTTTGATGGTGACTACAGCCGGAACTGTCGTTTTCGATGCTTTCACAAAATCATCACCCACATTTGCAGTATTCATTCCTACAAAAGATGCATTAGTAGATTTTGTGAAATAAGATTGATCACTGTTATTAGAATCGTGACCTAAATATTGTTGTACGCCAACGGTAGTCGCTCCTGAGAGGATTCCCACAAAGGCAAATGGTAAAAGTTTTTTAAAAGTACTCTTCATTTTATGTCTTCTTTTTTTAATTTATACTATTGTTGAACACAAATTTAATGTTAAATAAGTATGCAATTATTATGCTGTGTTACTGTTTTAACTAAAATTTAACGGGTATTGTGTCATTTTATACCTTACGTCATAATTCTTCGGGTATTATTAACAAAGCTTAAGAATTTATTAAAAAAAATACTGACATTTTTACATTCTAATAGACTTTGTGATAAGTATCACTTTGATAAACTCGCCGAAAAATTCTTATCTTTGCAAAAATAAATTTCTCACTTAAACCGTTTATAGCATGCAACTGTACAACACCTTAAGCGCAGAAGAAAGAGCTCAACTTATTGATGAGGCCGGTAAGCAACGTCTTACATTATCTTTCTATGCGTATGCCAAAATTGAAAATCCTAAAAAATTTCGCGATGACTTATTTATAGCCTGGAATGCACTCGATGCATTAGGTCGTATCTATGTTGCGCATGAAGGTATTAATGCTCAGATGAGTATTCCAGCTGATTATTTGGAAGATTTTCGAAATACGCTTGAGGTGTATGATTTTATGAAAGGAATCCGTCTTAATGTTGCTGTGGAGCAAGACAATCATTCTTTTTTAAAATTAACCATTAAGGTGCGACATAAAATTGTTGCTGACGGTCTTCATGATGAAACTTTTGATGTAACTAATAAAGGAATACATTTAAAAGCACAAGAATTCAACGATTTGTTGGGTGATCCCAATACAATTGTGGTAGATTTTAGAAATCATTACGAAAGTGAAGTAGGGCATTTCGAGGGTGCAATTACTCCCGATGTAGAAAACTTCAGAGAAAGTTTGCCAATTATCAATGATCAGTTACAAGATTTTAAAGAAGATAAAAATCTTTTGATGTATTGTACCGGTGGAATTCGTTGTGAAAAAGCCAGTGCTTATTTTAAACACCAAGGTTTTAAAAATGTCTATCAGTTAGAAGGCGGAATTATTGAATATACCCGTCAAATTAAAGAAGATAATATTGAAAGTAAATTCATTGGTAAAAACTTTGTGTTTGACCATCGCTTAGGTGAAAGAATTACCGACGATATTATTTCTCAGTGTCACCAATGTGGAAAACCGTGTGATAACCATACCAATTGTGCCAATGATGCCTGTCATTTGTTGTTTATACAATGTGATGACTGTAAAACCGCGATGGAAAACTGTTGCTCTACTGAATGTTTAGAAATAACCCATTTACCGGTTGAAGAACAGGTTGTCTTAAGAAGAGGATTGCAGGTTGGCAATAAAGTATTCAGAAAAGGAAAATCTGATGCTTTAACTTTTAAAAATTCAGGAGATTTACCCAATAAACCTTTAGCAAAAGTTGAGGCTAAAAATATTCGTCAGAAAATTGCTGTTAAAAAATCATTGCTTGGGAAAGCAGAGCATTACTATACAAAATCAAAAATTGCTCAGTTTTTACTTGAAAATGGCGAAGTCGCTGTAGGAGATAAGGTTTTAATTTCTGGTCCTACTACAGGCGAGCAAGAAATTACGATTACTGAAATATTTGTTGATGGAAACTCTTGTGAAGCAGGAAAAATAGGTGATCAGATAACTTTTGAGCTACCGTTCAGAGTTCGTTTGTCAGATAAAATATATAAAATTTTAGGATAATCAATCTTCATATTGATAATCATATAAAAGTTGTGTTCTCTAAAGGCACAACTTTTTTTGTGAAATAAAACTCCATTATAAAACTCCGGAAGAGTTGTATCTGCTTAGAAAAATGTAAATAGTGTTGTGTTTTTGATAGTAAATGCTAACATCTTATTTAGCAAAATGCTTAAAGCGAAGTTCAACTTAACGATTCTAAACTCCTTAATAAAATCTTAATGGTTCAAAAAAAATCAAATGAATACTCATATTTGTAAATATTAAACCAATCAATCAGAATGTCTAATCATCCAATATTTTATTTTTATAAATTTGAAAATGAAAAAATCAGAAATCAGAAAAGCATATCTTGAAAAAAGAAAAAGCCTGTCACAAGATGAGGTTTCCCTTTTGTCTGAAAAGATTTTTGCAAATTTCATCAATTATTTTAAACCGATTTCAGAACAGAAGGTTCATATTTTTATTCCGATTGAGAAGTTTAAAGAAATGAATACTCAGATTTTTATTGATTACTTCTTAGACCGAAACATTAAAGTCTATGTTCCTAAGATTGTTGATACAAAACTTATTTCTGTGGAAATTTCTTCTGATACTGAATTTGAAACCAATAATTGGGGAATCTCTGAGCCTCTTTCAAGTGAAGATTCTGGGGTTTTAGATTTTGATTTCGTCATCACACCTTTGCTTTATTGTGACCATAAAGGAAATAGAGTAGGCTATGGAAAGGGATTTTATGATGAATTTTTTAATAATATTTCAAAAGATTCAAAAAAAATCGGAGTTAATTATTTTAACCCCGATGATATAATTGATGATATCTGGGAAAATGATATTCCCTTAGATTATCTTGTAACGCCTACCGATGTGCTGTCTTTTTTAAGCAAATCTGAGTAGAATTTAATAAAATAAAACTTAAATTCTTTATTTTTTTCGGTGGCTTTAGAGACCAGTGTATATTGTGCACTTCTTTCAAAATTTCCAATCGATTTATTTTTGTCGCCAATATATTCTACATTAAATTTTGCGAAATCTAAAGTATCTTTATCATTAATTTTCTTGAAAACATTGATGTTGCTTACTTTTACCTTCTTTACTTTTAGGCTTTCAAGTTCCTTAAAAAGTCCCTGAAAAGTCGTAGAGTCAGATTTCTGAAAATATTTCTCAATTTTCGAGTAAATAGCGGTGTCGATTTCGGTTTTTTTATTTCCCGAAAGATAAAGAGTCGACAGATCAAGCACATCTTGTACTTTTTGCAAAGTAATAGCATTAATCGCTTGTGTGCTGTCCATCAAAACATTGATATTGTTTGTGTTTCTTAGTTTTTCAAGGTCGCTTACGCTGTTGTTTTCTTCTTTTTTTGTGCAGGCAATCATGATGACGCCAAGAAGTATCGTTAAAAACAAAAAGTTATTTATTGTTTTCATGGTTTGAGATTTTAAATTTGATAGATACTATTTTTCCTTTGTCTTTTTTCATTTCAATAACGTTCAGATTTTTTAGAGAAGTTGTGGGGGTCGTTACCAAAGTAATATAATCCTGCTTATCTAATGTTTCAAGACCGTAAATATCACTGTCGTAAACCTGCGTTATTGTAGCGGTGTTGCTGATGAGATTTTCCAGCTGTTTTCTTTTCTGTTTGATGAGTTGCTCAGAGTTGTCTCCGTTAATGTCTTTTATAGAGAAGTAATAGAGCGCCATTTTATAATCATCCGGCTTTAGTTCTATTGTTTCTTCTTCAGGAGCATTTTCAAGATTTCTGTTGACTTCAAGGTCTTCATAAACGGTAGAGCTGATTTGCATTTTCAGAGTTTTGTCCTTTGTGGGATAGATGAAACATTCTCCAGGTTTAATTCTGTATAAAATTGGAGATTCGTTTTCTTTAATAACTTTAATTTCAATATCACGTTGAACATTTAGATTTCTGTCGGCGTCTGTAAAACAATACACATACGTTTTTTGAAAAATTTCATCCTTAAAACCTAAAAGTCCCAACAAAATAACAAAAACGAATGTTGCGGCTATCCAAGCGATTCTTTGATAGCTCTTTTTTAATGGTTTTATTTCTGTTTTTGGCGTAAGCTCAGAAATAGGTTGTTTTTTTTCAATTAATTGATTATCAGTATTATTTTCTTGTAAAACGGTGTTTTCTTTATCGTTGAACTCTAATTTTTTAGGTTCTTCTTCGGTTTTAGGTAAGTTTAATGCACTAGAGACTGTTTTTTCTAATTCTTTCAGTTCGTCATCACTTAAATCCTTTTCATCACTTAATAATTCTCCTGCAAAAAGATGGTTCTTTTTAAAGTCGTACCATGAGTCGTAACCCGCATAAATACTCAATAAATTAAGCATGTCGATACGTGGTAATTTTGATACGGGAGAAGATTTAAAATAAGTGTAAAAAGACTTTTCACTGATGTTACCTTTGGCTTTTTTCCTAAGGTCTTCCTGAAAATATATAATATCAATACCCTTCCACTTAGATATTTCATCATAAGAAGGGGTGTATTCTTTCAAATATTGAGCTTGAACGTCCTTTTTGAGCTGCTCAAAATGTAAGAGGTCTAAATCTGTCACTTTATAGTAAAGTAGTTAAGTTGTTGATTTTCAGTTTTATTAATTTGTAAAACTATTTTACAAAGTTATTACAATTATTTTTCATAAACAAATTTCACATCTGCTATACCTTTGTCTTGTTCAAATAACCGAACAGAGAAAAAGATTTAAAAAACAATATTAACAAAATTAAATTTAATTTATTATGAAAAAGTCATTATTCGTAGCTGCTATCGCTGCAATCTCTTTAGTTGCTTGTAAAAAAGGTGAAGCTACAACTGGAGCTGACTCTGCTAACGCTACTGCTGATTCTGCTGTTGCTGCTATTGATTCTACTGCAGGTGCTGCTACAGATTCAATCTCTAAAGTTGCTGATTCAGCTACTAAAGCGATCGATTCTACTGCTAAAGTTGCTGCTCCAGCTGCACACTAATCAGTTACGATTAAAAGATAAAAGAACCGTTTCGCTTAGCGAGACGGTTTTTTTATGTCTAATAATTTTAAAGCTTTAAGATTTCTTTTGTCTTAATGCTTCATAGCAGGTAATTGCAACTGCATTGCTTAGATTTAATGAGTCAATACTTCCGGTCATCGGTATTAGTGTGTTTTGACCTTTACCCAACCAGAAATCGCTTAATCCGGAATGTTCAGTGCCAAATAAAACGGCAGAACGTTTTGTGAAATCTCGCACAAACATATCTTTGGAAGTTTCATCCATAATAGTTGTGTAGATATTAAAATTGTTTTTCTGTAAAAATTCAAAGACTTCATTGTTTTCAGCCTGAAAAACGTCCATTCCAAAAAGACAACCTACACTTGATCGAATAACATTTGGATTGTAAAAATCTGTTTTTCCGTCAGCCACAATAAGCGCGTCAATTCCAAAAGCTTCACAGCTTCTTAAAATCGCTCCTAAATTTCCTGGTTTTTCAACACCCTCAACGATAATTACGGTTGAGTTTTCTTTTGGCTTAAAGCTTTTTAAATCTGCTTCTTTGGTTTTGTAAACGCCAATGATTCCTTCAGAGCTGCCGCGGTAAGCAATTTTTTCGTAGACTTTATCACTTACCAAATGAATTTTTTCTTTAGGTGTACTTCCTTTGAAAATATTTTCACAGATATAAAATTCCACAGCTTCAAAATCATATTTCAGAGCTCTTTCATTTTCCTGTTGTCCTTCAACGACAAATACTTCCGATTTTTTGCGAAAACGGTTGTCTGTAAGAAGTTTTGTGATGTGTTTTATCTTTTCGTTTTGGAAACTTTCGATTAGCATGATTTATCAATTATGATACAAAAATACTTTTTTAAAAATGATTTATCAAGAATTCCCAAATTGTCTGAAATTTAGATTTATTTATCAAAAAAAGTTCTGGTCGTTAATCTGTCCATTTCACCTCCTGAATATTGTTCTTTTCTTTGCCAGTTGTTGTATGAATTATAGTTTTTGTATTCCGTTTTCGATGCAAATTCTTTTTGAATTTCTAAAACAAGTTGATATTTGTCATTATAAGCGTATTCTGTTATCATCGGGTTTGGTGATATTATATTTTCGTACCATTCCATTTTAGTAAGAAGTTTATTATTGTAATGATAAATAATCCGTTCACCTACAACACCATTTTTGATATGCTTGTAAAGAGTTACTTTTTTATCTTGATTGTATTGATATTCACTCTCGGATTCTTTAGATTTTTCTTTCACCAAATTGCCGTTAGAATCATATTCAAGAACTGTTTTATTAATCGTTTTGCCGCTGTATTCTGAAATTAGTGACGACTCTGCTAATTGATTATTTCGGTAGATGTTTTTGTATTTCAAATGGCTTATTCTACCATCTTCTTCGATTGCGACACTGACCATATTTCCATAATTATCAAGTTCCTTACGGAATGTCATATTTGAATTTTTAAAATGATGGATGGTGTGACTTTCTATATTATTTCCGTTTGAGTCAAACGTGTCGTTTGTGGTTGAATTCAATGTGTCATTCACAAAATATTTTATGTTACCATGAGTTATTATACCATTTTTTAGCTCAAAAATTTGTAACACTTCAAGTGTTTTTTTGCCCATTTTTAAAATAAAAATACTGTCAATGATTTTGGATGTTTTCGGATTGAGATTAATTTCTTTAGGTAGCATATCATTCTTTTTGAGTTTTGATTGCTGTTTTTGTCCGCAAGAAATATTGAAAAATAAAATAGCTATAATGCCGGTGAGAATTTTAAATTTAGTTTGTAGTTTTACCATAGAATTGAGCTTAGTCGTTGATAATGTTTTGCGAATCTGTTTCAGAATGGTTGATAATACTTTGTGGAAGCTCTTTTTTATTTTTGATTCCTAAAGATTTCAGTTTTTGTGTCTGAATAATTAGGTTGTCATTTCCTGTATATAACTGTTTGTAGGCGTCGTTGTAGACATTTTTGGCTAAGTCTAAATTTTTACCCACCTTTTCAAGATTTTCTACAAAACCAGCAAATTTATCATAGAGCTTAGCGCCACGATCTGCAATTTCCATAGAATTTCTATTTTGATATTCTCTTTTCCAAAGATCAGCAATCAGTTTTAAGGATGTAATCAGATTGCTAGGATTTAAAAGTAAAATTCTTTTCTCGTAAGCGAAATTCCAAAGATTTTGATCAGCTTGCATGGCGGCAATATAGGCTGGCTCGCTCGGAATAAACATCATCACAAAGTCTAACGATTTTCCGTAATCGTCATATGCTTTTTGACTCAATTGACTAATGTGAGTTTTGATAGAAGATAGATGTTGATTGACTTTGATTTGATAAATGTCGGCATCGGTTTCATCTACGAGTTCTGTGAAAGCGGTCAAAGAAACTTTAGAGTCGATGATTACATTTCTTTCGTCAGGATATTTTACCACTGCATCAGGGCGCATTTTTTTACCGGAAAATTCTGAAAATAAAGCTTTGTTGTCTTCGTCTTTGAGTTCATGCTCCAGGAAATACTCTCTTCCTTTTACCAAACCAGATTTTTCTAGAATACTTTCCAAAATCATTTCGCCCCAATTTCCCTGGGTTTTACTTTCGCCTTTCAGAGCTTTGGTGAGCTTTTTAGCATCTTCAGAAATTTGCTGATTAAGTTGAGCTAATTCTTTTACTTTTTCAGCGAGTGAAAAGCGTTCTTTATTTTCCTTTTCATACGCTTCATTGACTTTATTTTTCAAATCATTGATTTTTTCCTGAAAAGGTTCAAGAATATTTTTAAGATTATGCTGATTAACGGCAGTGAATTTTTCTGTTTTTTCTTCTAAAATCTTGTTGGCTAAATTTTCAAACTGCAGCTTTCCTTCTTCCTGAATTTTTTTAACTTCTTCTTTTTGAGTTTCTAAAGATTTTTGTAAGCCTTCATTTTGAGCAGATAATTCTGAGTTTTTTGCATATAAATGTTGCTTTTCATTTAAAATCAATTCAATTTGAGCATTTTGTTTTTGATTTGAAAGCTTCTGTTCATCACATTGAGTTTGAAGAAAAGTGTTTTCTGCAGAGATTTTTGAAAATTCGTTTTTAAGGTCATTTGACAAATCAGATTGTTCAAGATTTATGTCTTTTTGAATATTAATCTGTTGATTTAAATCCTCAATTTTAGCGTTAGAATTTTCTAAATCAGCTTTACTTTTGATATGTAAGTGATTCATTTCATCATAAGAATTTCTAGAAACCATCGTAGATTTCAATACAAAATAAATAATGACAGCACCGATAATTCCTCCTGCAAAACATCCAATAATTAGATAAGTGATTTCCATAGTTCAAAATTACAATTTTTTGTAAATTTTCCCAATCGAGATGTTATTTAAATTATATTTGATTTTTATTTCAAACACTCAATAATTACTATAATGATAATGTTAATTGGCCTTTCAGCCTTTTATTTTTTGCAATCGCAAGTGTGATTATTTACACAGCAGGATTTTATTTTGCCCTTAAAAATAAATTAGGAATTCTAGGTTTTCTTACAATTTTGTTTTTTCCTTTAGTTGGTTCTTTAGGGATTATTTTATATTCATTGAATCGTAAAGCTTTGACGGATTAAAAACGCTAGTCAAAATGTTAGCTTATTTTTGTTTTTTCTAAAATTTCAATATTTTTCACCACATCACTGCTTTCACATTTTTTCAATTCTTTAGCGAGTGTTGAAGAAAGTAACTTAGGATTTAAAATCTGTGAAGCAACTTTTGCAGCAGCATAATCAACAATATTGATGACAGATTCTTTCAGAAAGTTAGGCGTATTTGATGAAATAACCGCAGTTGCCCATGATGTATCTCTTGCTTTTGAGATGGCAAAATCTAAAATCACATTGTCTTTTCCATTAGAAAGTTTGTCGATAAGGTTTACAGGATAGCAAATTTTATTTAAAGAATCCTGAACATTTTGATTGATGGATGCGATGACCGAATTAATTCTTTCAAAATCAGTTTTTAAAGGATTAATTTTTCGATAAGGCATAATCGATGCGGCAGAAATTCCTAAATCTAAATTAATGTGAGCATTTATCCCGAGAAAAATATGTTGTAGAATCAAAAGGTCTTTATTTTTTGACGCTTCAAAGGCTAGATACCACGAGTTGGAACATTTGTTTCCCTTGTTATAATTTTCCCACGCTTCTAGATATCTTGTTGCAAAAGCAATATCAAGCAAAATCATCCTTGGATTATCTTCAAATTTTTTCTGCTGAATTCCTTTTAAAACCTGTGCGGTCATCATTTTGTAGGTACATGCAAAATATCCAATTGGGCTTTTGTTTTTTTTAGCCCAAATAATAATTTCGTCTAATTTTTTCAGGACTTCTTCTATGGTTTTCATCTGGTTTAGTTTTAATTAAATATAAGAAAAAACCTCGCTGAGTTTGCGAGGTTTAGATATTTAAGGATTTTCTTTCGAAATTTCTTCATGATGTTTCAAATACAAAGGCAAAGCTGCAGAACCATACCAAGAAAATATTTCATAACTGAAAATTCCGGCAGCAACTGCTGGGTCGGTCTTTACCCAAGATTCGGCTTCTTCTTTTGATTTTGTATTGAAAATAAACATTCCGCGGTAATTTTCTTTATTCTTTTCTAAGAACGGACCGGCTACAACAATTTTTCCTTCATCTGCGAGCTTGCCGATGTTGGTCATGTGGCCTTTCATCAGTTCTGCTTTTTTATCTTTATCATCAATTTTTGCTGTTCCGGTGGTGAGCATTACGATGGTGTAAGCTTTCATACCGTATTTATCTGCGCCTAATGAATCTGCCAGTTTTTGGTTGTAGATACTTTTTGAATCAGCAGAAGGGCTATTTTTGCCGGGAGTTCCGGGTTTTCCATCTTCGCCTTTTGTGTAGACAAAACAAGAAGTCGAAGAAAATGTGATTACAATAAGAAGTAATAAATTTTTCATGGTGAATATTTTTTTTAAACCCTAACAAGTTTTCAAAATCTGATAAGATTTGATTTAAGTATTAAAAAATATTTAATAGGGATGAATTACTGATTGTCATAATTTTGCTTAATCCCTAATCCCTAATCCCTAATCCCTAATCCCTAATCCCTAATCCCTAACTTAATCTTTAATCCTCAAAAACTCTTTTGCAAGCTCAATCATTTTAGGGTCTCCTGTATATTTTCCATGTTCGTCGGAAAGTTTTACTGTAGGAATCCATTCTTTGTTGAGAGATTGTACGCCGATGAGTTTCATAACAATGTTCATAGGTTTTAAACCTACATCATTGGTGAGATTGGTGCCTATTCCAAAAGAAACACCTATTTTTCCTTTGCAATAATTGGTGATTTCTTCTACTTTTTCAAGATTTAAAGCATCCGAAAAAATGATGTATTTAAATAAAGGATTAATTCCGTGACGTTTATAATGAGCAATTGTTTTGTCGGCAAATTCTAACGCATCACCACTGTCATGACGCACTCCGTCGAAAAGTTTTGCAAATTTTTTATCAAACTGCTGGAAGAAAACATCTGTTGTATAAGTGTCAGAAAGAGCTACTCCTAAATCACCACGATATACATCAACCCAGTGTTCAAGCGCTAATTCGTTGGCCATTTTAAATCCAAACTCGGCTCCGTGAAACATAAACCATTCGTGAGCATGGGTTCCAATAGGTTTTACTCCATATTTCATGGCAAAATGTACATTCGAACTTCCTATGAAAGTTGAATCTTTTTTCTGAGTTAAAGCTTCCATCACAAGATTCTGTACTTTATAAGAATGTCTTCTTCTTGTTCCAAATTCTGCGAAGTTAACACCCAATTTGTTTAAGGAATCTGCTTTTTCCAAGGTTTTGGCCATTACGACTTCATTGGAGTCTCTTTCCATGTGATTCATCTCGTAATGGAGCTCGCTAATCAAAGCTAATAAAGGAACTTCCCAAAGAATCGTACGGTACCAAAGTCCTTCAACGGTTACTGACAGGTCGTTTCCGGTCTGTAAGATTTTTACTTCAGAAGGGTCGTAATGGTAACCTTCAAGAAAATCAAGATAGGGTAAGTCTAAGTAAGGACAGGTTTGAGCTAAAAACTTTTTTTCATCTTTAGTTAACTTAAGTTCTGCCATTTTATTGACAACCTCTCTTAAAGCATGGTCAAATCCTTCAGGGAAATGATGTTTTCCGCGGTTGATAAATTCATATTTTACAGTCTGTCTCGGGAAGAGTTGTACCACGGCATTTTGCATGGTAATTTTATAGAAATCGTTGTCTAGAATGGAGTTGAACGTCATATTTTGCATATTGTGTAATTTTAACACAAATTTAGTTTATTTAAAATAAAAATCGTCTAAATGTAAGACGATTTTTTAAATATTGTAATGATTTTTATTCTGTTTTTACTTCCCTAAATAAGAATTGTACATCCAGACTTCTTTTTCCTGCTCGGTAATATAGTCGCTCATTTGAGAGTTGGTACCTTCGTCGCCGGCTTTATCTGTGATGTCTAAAAGTTCTCTTTGTAAATCGATAACCACTTTAAAAGAATTTAGAATAATTTCTACACTTTTATTACCGTCGGTTACTTCTTTGCTTTCTTTAATGGTAGAAACTTTAAGGTAATCTGAGTAGTTATGCGCCGGAGTGGCTCCTAACGTCAGTATACGCTCTGCAATTTCGTCTATTTTTAGAACTAAACTATTATAGAGCTCTTCAAACTTAGGGTGTAAGGTGAAAAATTGTTCACCTTTAATGTTCCAGTGAGAGCCTCTTGTATTCTGATAAAAGACAGAATAGTTGGCAAGTAATATATTAAGTTTTTCTGCAATGTTTTGGCAGTCGGTTTCTTTTAAACCGATAATATTAGCAT
Source organism: Chryseobacterium turcicum (assembly GCF_021010565.1). Lineage (NCBI taxonomy): Bacteria > Pseudomonadati > Bacteroidota > Flavobacteriia > Flavobacteriales > Weeksellaceae > Chryseobacterium > Chryseobacterium turcicum. The sequence goes on along the minus strand of NZ_JAJNAY010000002.1, from coordinate 902,247 downwards.
TTTTCATAAGTTTATTTTTTGATATCTCTAAGTTAAGGAAATATTGTGCCATTAGACTGCTTTTTGCGATAGATGTTGGCTATGTGTAAATTTTTGAAATAGGTCTAAATAAGAATTCTTAATATTGCGAAAAAATAAACTGGAGAAGCAATGTTTAAATACAAAATTTTAGCGGTATTAATAGTGATTGTCTATTTTGTTGTACCTTTTTTCTTTTCAAATGGAGGGGTAGGAGCTGACAGTCTTTCTTATTTTGGAATTGCTGCTGATTTGCCAAATCCGGAAACTAATCTTTTTCCTTTAGGTTATCCTGTTTTGCTAAGATTGATTTATAATATTGCAGGAGATTGGTTTTGGACTTCCAGGATTCTGAATCTTTTTTTAATTATTACAATTCTAAGTTTCTCATATTTTAAAAAGTTTTATTTTAGGGAGACGGTTTTATTGTTTACCGGCAAAACTTTTTTCTTTGTTTTTTTAGGGGCAATTTCTGAAGCTCCGTTTGTTTTTTTTCTATATTTTCTTTTTTACTTTTTGCATCAAATGTTTTTGGAAAAAAGTAAAAGCTATCAAAATGCAGTATGTGTTTCGGTGGTTTTGGTTTGTATGTTTTTGATAAGGTATTCTGGAATTTATATTTATGCATCAATGTTGCTTTTCTTTTTACTGATGTTTTTTAAACTGAAAAAGGAATTGTATTTCAAACCATTCTTATTATGTCTTTTTTTATCTGGATTGGGAATAAGTTCATATTTGCTTTTTAATTATTTTCAATTTGGAAGTTTTACAGGAGAGAATTTACGGGGTGCTCCTATTGAGAATCTACCAATATATGTAGTAAGGGATATTTTGGGAGTTGTAAATTCAATAAATCCATTTATAGGTATAAAGCCTGCTTCAAATAGTGGCTTAAGTATAGGTTTTCAATTCTTATTACTTCTAATCGATTTACGATTGTTATTTTATTTTTTTAAATACTATAAAAAGTCTAAAGAAACAGAGTTATACTATTTCCATATTTTATTATGGATTGTAGCTTTCGGATATGCTACTGCATTATTTATTTCTAGCTTTTATCAGCAGATAGAAGAGATGAATGTACGGATGATGGCGGCAACAAATATTTGTTTATTCTTTTCATTTCTAATTTTATATTTTCAAAATTTAAAATCTGACAAATTGATTTGGAGAGTTTCCTGTTTCTTTTTTGTATTTCTTGCTGTATATAACGTGAAAGATCCTAGTAATTTTTTGAGCAATAAAAAGAAAATTGAGCCACAGATGTCACGCTTTGTAGGCAAGAAATATTTGTATAATGATGAAAAAGATAAAGTGACCACCACAATTTATCATATTCCGATTATTAATAAAAATTTTAGTTATCAACATACCAATAAACAGGTGGGAAGCATCAAAGAAAATATTATAGGATGCTTAAATCCTAAAATAAAATGGCTAATGAACGATACAATAAAAGATAAATCTAAAGTTTTGTACACGTCGGAAATTAAATTTAAGACAGAATAAAATCCTAAGCTTAGATGCGTAAGTTTCTGTTAATTAATTTTTAAGAATGTAAATAATTATTTGCAACTGCTTGTCAATTAAAAAATTATTACTACTTTTGCAAACTAAAATAAAAGCAATTAAATGCCTACTATTCAACAATTAGTTAGAAAAGGAAGAGTCGCACTTACCAAGAAGAGTAAATCGGCTGCACTTGATTCTTGTCCACAAAGACGAGGTGTATGTACGAGAGTATATACTACCACACCTAAGAAACCTAACTCTGCACTTAGAAAAGTTGCAAGGGTAAGACTTTCAAACGGTAAAGAAGTTAACGCCTATATCCCAGGTGAAGGACATAATCTTCAAGAGCACTCGATAGTATTGGTACGCGGGGGGAGAGTAAAAGATTTACCAGGAGTTAGATACCACATCGTAAGAGGTGCGTTAGATACTGCTGGAGTAAGCGGAAGAACTCAGAGAAGATCGAAGTATGGAGCTAAGAGACCTAAGCCAGGTCAAGCTGCAGCTGCACCGGCTAAAGGAAAGAAAAAATAATCATTAAATAAGGTACAGAAACAATGAGAAAGACAAAAGCGAAAAAAAGACCGTTGTTACCAGATCCAAAATTTAATGATCAATTGGTAACTAGATTCGTAAACAACTTGATGCTTGATGGTAAGAAGTCAATCGCATTCAAAATATTCTATGACGCTCTTGAGCTAGTAGAAGCAAAAAAAGGAGAAACTGAAAAGACTGCCCTTGAAATCTGGAAAGATGCATTGACTAACGTTATGCCTCACGTAGAAGTACGTTCTAGAAGAGTAGGTGGAGCAAACTTCCAGATTCCTATGCCAATCAGAGCTGATAGAAAAATTTCTATGGCTATGAAATGGTTAATCCTTTACTCTAAAAAGAGAAATGATAAGTCAATGGCTTTGAAATTGGCTAATGAAGTAGTTGCCGCTTCAAGAGAAGAAGGAGCTGCTTACAAGAAGAAATCTGATACTCACAAAATGGCGGAAGCTAACAAAGCTTTCTCTCACTTTAAATTCTAATTAGAAATGAGTAGAGATCTTAAATTTACAAGAAATATTGGTATTGCTGCGCACATTGATGCTGGTAAAACTACCACTACAGAAAGGATTTTATTCTATACAGGAGTAAACCACAAAATTGGTGAAGTACATGATGGTGCTTCTACAATGGACTGGATGGAGCAGGAAGCTGAAAGAGGTATTACAATTACTTCTGCAGCAACTACTTGTGCTTGGAATTTCCCAACTGATCAAGGTAAAATTTTACCTGAAAGTAAATCTTACCACTTCAACATTATCGATACACCAGGACACGTTGACTTCACAGTAGAAGTAAACCGTTCTTTAAGAGTATTAGATGGTTTGGTATTCTTATTCTCTGCAGTAGATGGAGTAGAGCCTCAGTCTGAAACAAACTGGAGACTTGCTGACAACTATAAAGTTGCAAGAATGGGATTCGTAAACAAAATGGACAGACAAGGTGCTGACTTCCTTAACGTGGTAAACCAGGTTAAGACTATGTTAGGATCAAACGCAGTTCCAATCGTTTTACCAATCGGTGCTGAAGAAGATTTCAAAGGTGTAGTAGACTTAATTAAAAACAGAGCGATCATCTGGGATGAAGCAGGACAAGGAGCTACTTTCGAAGTAGTGCCAATTCCTGAAGACATGAAGGCTGAAGTTCTTGAATACAGAGAAAAATTAGTTGAAGCTGTTGCTGATTATGATGATACTTTGATGGAGAAATTCTTCGAAGATCCAGATTCAATTTCAGAAGAAGAAATCAACGAAGCTCTTAGAAAAGCTACTATCGACTTATCTATTATCCCAATGACTTGTGGTTCTTCATTTAAGAATAAAGGAGTACAGTTTATGTTGGATGCAGTATGTAAATACTTGCCTTCTCCATTGGATAAAGATGATATCAAAGGTACAGACCCAAGAACAGATCTTGAAATCTTCAGAAAACCAGACGTAAAAGAGCCTTTCGCGGCTTTAGCATTTAAGATTGCTACCGATCCTTTCGTAGGAAGATTAGCTTTCTTCAGAGCATACTCTGGAAGACTAGATGCAGGTTCTTATATCTTAAACACTCGTTCAGGTGATAAAGAAAGAATCTCAAGAATCTATCAGATGCACGCTAACAAGCAAAATCCTGTAGAATATATTGAAGCAGGAGATATTGGTGCTGCGGTAGGTTTCAAATCTATCAAAACTGGTGATACAATGTGTGACGAGAAAAACCCTATCGTTCTAGAATCGATGGTTTTCCCTGATCCAGTAATTGGTATCGCTGTTGAACCTAAAACTAAAGCTGACCAGGATAAAATGGGTAACGCTTTGGCTAAATTAGCTGAAGAAGATCCTACGTTCCAGGTTAAAACTGACGAAGCTTCTGGTCAAACGATTATCTCGGGAATGGGTGAACTTCACCTTGACATTCTTGTAGATCGTATGAGAAGAGAATTCAAAGTAGAAGTTAACCAAGGACAGCCTCAGGTAGAATACAAAGAAAATCTTACAAGAGTTGCTCAGCACAGAGAAGTTTACAAAAAACAATCTGGTGGTAAGGGTAAATTTGCTGATATCGTATTCGAACTAGGTCCAGCTGACGAAGGTAAAGTAGGTCTTGAGTTTATTAATGAGATCAAAGGTGGTAACGTTCCTAGAGAATTTGTTCCATCAATTGAAAAAGGCTTTAAAGCTGCAATGAAAAACGGTCCTTTGGCTGGTTTCGAAGTTGAAGGTATTAAAGTTACTCTTAAAGACGGATCTTTCCACGCGGTGGATTCTGATGCTCTTTCTTTTGAAATGGCTGCAAAGTTAGGATTTAAAGAAGCGGGACGTGCTGCTAAGCCAGTAATTATGGAGCCTATTATGAAATTGGAGGTTGTAACTCCAGAAGAATATATGGGTAACATTATTGGAGACCTTAACAAGAGAAGAGGTACAATTAGCGGACAAGAAGAAAAGAACGGTGCTGTTGTTATCAAAGGTTCAGTTCCTCTTTCTGAAATGTTTGGATATGTTACGACTCTAAGAACACTTTCATCAGGAAGAGCTACTTCTTCTATGGAATTAGAGAAGTACCAAGCTACTCCACAAAACGTTGCTGAAGATATCATTGCTAAAGCAAAAGGTTAATTTTTTAAAGTAAAGAAATGTCACAAAGAATCAGAATAAAACTAAAATCTTACGACTATAACTTGGTAGACAAGTCTGCTGAGAAAATCGTAAAAACGGTAAAGGCTACTGGTGCTGTTGTAAACGGTCCAATTCCATTGCCAACGAATAAGAGAATCTTCACAGTATTGAGATCTCCTCACGTTAACAAAAAAGCAAGAGAGCAGTTCCAATTATCAGCTCACAAGAGATTGATGGATATCTACTCTTCTTCTTCTAAAACTGTTGATGCTCTAATGAAATTAGAACTTCCTTCAGGTGTAGACGTAGAAATTAAAGTGTGATAAATTTGCTGGAAGATGGATGATGGAAGTCGGAAGTTTTTTAGCAACACCTTAAATATTAAATCCCTTTTCGAAAGAAGAGGGATTTTTTTGTTTTAAATTTTAATGATATTTTAAACTAAATATTTAAACATAATTTTAATTAATTCAAACATTATTGATATTTTTGATTAAAATTAAATATGAAAAAAATCATTTTGCTTTTATTTCCTTTATTTTTTTCTGCACAGACGCATCGCTTTATTTATCAGTATCAATACAAAACCGATTCCTTGGCAAAAGAATTTGCTAAAGACAATATGATTTTGGATATCAACCCTGACGATGTCAAATTTTACCCCTATTCTTATGCTGAAACCGATTCTTTAAATATTATTCGTGGCCAGAGAAGATCAAGATGGGATGACCAGCTTCCTGCTCTTATCAGAAAAAAGAATTCTTTTGACAATACTTCATTAATTTTACTAAATGATTTTTTCTCAGTAAAATCAACCGATAAAATGAATTGGAAACTCCTGAATGATACAAAGATTGACGGGCAATATACATTACAAAAAGCTACCACAAATTTTGGCGGAAGAAATTGGATTGCATGGTTTTCAAAAGATGTTAATCTGAGTGAAGGACCATACAAATTCCGAGGGCTTCCCGGATTGATTTTCGAGATTGAAGACGATAAGAATAATTTTATTTTCAAATTATCAAAAAGCATGAAACTCCCTAAAACGTACGAAGCTAAGTTCCTTGAAAGTTTTATTGGGCAAAAACCAATTCCCGTTACTGAAAAAATCATTGCAAAAAAACAATTAGAACTTTATAATAACCCATTGCAGGATATTGCAGAATCCTTTAAATCGAATACCAATCCTGAAAATACATTTTATGTAATGGGAGTAGAGATAAAAAGCTTAGACCAGCTCAAAGGTATGTCGGATGAACGACGAAAAGCGATACTTAGAGAAAATAATCCAATAGAAATTAATAAAGTCATAAAATACCCTTCAAATTAAAGTCTCCCTTTTTATAAAAGGGATTTTTTTGTAATAAATTTAACATTAATGACAATTATCAGTTTGTATAATTTATTTAGAATTAATAAAAATAATATTTTTGTTTCAAATTTAATAAATGAAAAAAACGGTATCTGTCTCATTGCTGATTTTGGGAGTGGCTTTTTCTAAAGCACAACAGAAGGTGAACGACACAATAAGAAAAGAAACCACCATCGAAGAGGTAGAGCTTTTCGGTGAAAAAAACAAACAACCTGAAGGGTTAGAAGTTATCACAAGACTGCCTCTTAAAACAAGAGATCAGATCCAATCAATATCTGTAGTTTCTACAAAAGTAATCGAGCAACTTGGCGGACTTACCGTAACAGATGTAGCCAAAAACATTCCTGGAGTTACACAATTCGGAAGTTATGGTGGAACAAGAGAGAGTATGTCTATCAGAGGATATCGTGGAGTTCCTGTTTTGAAAAACGGAGTAATGATGGATTCTGATTTCCGTACCAGTGCAATGCTTACCGATATGCAGGGTGTAGAAAGTATTCAGGTCATTAAAGGGTCTGCTGCCGTTACTCAAGGTATTGGTGATGGTCTTGGTTCTGCAGGTGGGGTGATTAATGTTGTTACAAAGATTCCAAAGTTTATCAATCAGACCAACGTAGGTTTCAGATACGGGAGTTGGGATTTTTACAGACCAACAGTAGACTTTCAAAGAGTTTTAGATACAAAGGGTAGAGTTGCCGTTCGTTTGAATGCAGCGTATCAGGATAGCAATAGTTTTAGAAGATTTGTCAATACAGACCGTATTTATGTAAATCCATCAGTCGCTTTCCGTCCGGATGATAAAACAGAAATTGTTGCTGAGATGGATTATCTGCACAATAATACAACTCCAGATAGAGGAACGGTAAATATAGGAAAAGGAGACGTTGAAAATATCTATAAAATGCCGGGAAGAAAATTTCTTGGTTTCTCAACAGATAATGCTGAAACGAAAACGTTCAATTTTTCTACTACAGCAACAAGAAAGCTTACCGAAAAACTAAAATTAAGAGCTGCCTTCATGAGCTCGTCATATCAATCAGAAACTGTGGGAGCAGCGTTGGCACCGCTTGATAAAAATAATCCTACAGAGTTTAGAGACAGAACGCTTACAAAATCTGAACGTGAAGATTTCAACAAAGTATTTCAGTTCGATTTTATTGGTGCAGATGTAATGACAGGCTTTATGAAGCATACCTTTCAAGTCGGTTTTGACTGGAAAGAGTCTGATGTAACCACCACTTCTTATGATGCAAAAGACGTAGATCGAATTAATGTTTTAAACGACATCAATAACATTCTGCCTTCTACTATTGATAGAGAAAATTTTAAGGTATCTAAAAATAATCCGGTTTCTTCTTTAGCACCTACTGTTGGATTAATGGCACAGGATGTGATAACATTTAATAAATATTTAAAAGCACACTTAGGTCTTCGATATAGCAGGCTGAACGGTTCAGATAAAGAAACAAACTATGCATGGAATCCATCTTTTGGATTGATGATTTCACCTATTGAAAATATGAATGTTTTTGGTTCATATACAAGTACTACAGGTTTAAGAAGTGCAAATAATGTTTTAGCAACAGGAGGAACGGTAGGAGCGTCTACAACAAAACAGTGGGAAGCAGGAATTAAATCTGATTGGTTAAATGAAAGATTAAGATTCAATGTGACGCTATTCAACATCAATACAGATAATCTTTCTTACGAAATATTAACCGGAGGTAATAAGACTGGAATATATGCATTAGCGGGACAGCTTAAAAGAAAAGGGGTAGAAGTAGAATTAATTGGAAAAATACTTCCAAATCTTCAGGTGATGACGGGGTGGGCATATGTAGATGCTCAATATCAAGATAGTCCATCTTTTGTAAATGGTTCAGCACCAATCAACACTCCTAAAAATACTGCAAACGCTTGGCTTAATTACAAATTTAATCAAGGGATATTAGAAGGATTAGACATTGGAGCAGGTATTTACTATGTAGGAACAAGACCTGTTGACGATTACAAGCAAAAAAATACATATGGAAATGAAGGTCATATCAATGGCACACAACCTGAAGAAAAGCCATTCAACATGCCAGATTATACTACGGTAGAGGCTCAAGTAGGATATCAGTTTAAAAACGGATTAGGCTTAAGAGTATTCTTAAATAATATCTTCGATGCAGTAGGGTACAACTCTTATTTCAGAGGGGGATATATTGACCAAATTCAGCCGAGAAATTTCTCAGCGCAGATTAATTATAAATTTTAATAGATTAAATTTCTAAGTAATAGTTTTGTCTATATTGGGAGAGTCTCTGAATTTTTTTTCAGGGGCTTTCTTTTTTTTATTAATCACTTGTCATTACAGATGAGTGATTTTTCGCTACTTTTAATAAAAAAACAATGGCAAAATCTGAGAGTAGTGTTTTTGAGAGATTTTCAAACTGGGCAACTAAGTTTACAGGAAGTTCGTATGCGTTTTTGGGTGCCGTTGCCATTGTTGTGATTTGGGCAGTTTCAGGGCCTGTTTTTAATTATTCCGAAACTTGGCAGTTGGTTATCAATACTGGTACCACAATTATTACTTTTCTGATGGTTTTTCTGATTCAGAAATCTCAAAATAAAGATTCTAAAGCCATTCAGATAAAACTCAATGAGCTGATTGCCGCCAACGAAAAAGCTAGCAACCGAATTGTCGATATCGAAGATCTCACTGAGAAAGAATTAGACCAACTGCATTGTTATTACGAGAAGTTAGCCGATTTTGCCGAAGATGATTCAGATATTCATACTTCGCATTCAATAGATGCAGCCAAGAGAAATCAGGACCGAAAGCACACTGCTTTTAAACAAAGGCATGAAGAATGGTTGTTGAAACAAAATAAATAAATCATTTATCACACCAATGTGTTTTTTTTAAAGGATAAATTAGAGCAAATTAATTTTTCACCTTATTTTTGTGTCTAAAGTTTTTATATGTTGAAGATTTTTATTTCAGTTTTGATTTTTTGTTCAGCTTTAATTTGCGCTCAGCAAACTAAAATTATCGGTGATTTTTCAATGAAGTCATCATCTTACAATGCAAAGGTTTTTGATAAAAGTAATCTTAATATTTATTACCAGTTTAAATTTTTAAAAGACGAAAAGCTTTCTCAAAATCCGAGAGAGGGATTGTGTGTTTTACAAATTGGTGAACACTATTCAAAGTTTAGTGATAACAAAACATTACAGAAAGATTCTATTTTTGAAAAACATTCTCATCTCGGAAGTGTGGGAGCGAAAGAAATGAATCAACTTTTTATGTACAATCCTTTATGGAATATGGAGAGTTTAAAATCGGTAGCTGATCAAAAAGTTACTTATCAAAAAAGATACAAAACAAAATACGAATATCAAGAAATTCAGCCTGAATTGAAGTGGCAACTTCATAATGGATCAAAGAAAATTCTTGATTATAGCTGTAAAAGGGCAACTGTAAAATATCGAGGACGAGAATTTACAGCTTGGTACACCACGGAAGTTCCTGTAAACAACGGCCCGTATGTTTTCGAAGGATTGCCGGGTTTGATTTTAGAACTTGAAGATTCAAAAAATAAGTATCATTTTACAGCAATTGGAATTGATAAAAAACCAACGGAGATTTATTTACGAAACGATAAAGAAATCCTGAGAATAAGCAGAACAAAGTTTAGAGAAGTTGAGAAAACCTATCACGATAATCCGGGTGCTTTTCATGGTAAAGCTTTAAACGAGGATGGCTCGCCCATGATTGTTAAATCAAAGCCTCTTCTCTACGACCCTTTTGAATTAGAATAAAAATTAAAGCCTTACAACATTTGTAAGGCTTTAGTTTTATAATTTATCGCTTCATAAAATAATCAAAATAACTGCAGCTTCCCATCAGTTCTCTCGCCGTTTCTGTATTTGAAAATTGAGACTTGAGCTGGGTAAAGTACGTTCTGTATTTCTGATTTTTCAAATCGCCCATTTGTTTTTCGTAGGCATCATTTTTCTCAGACCATTTCGGATCAGCATAATCAATGTTTGCCTGATTTTTGGCTTCATACTGATAATATTTTCCCTGTTCTGCACTGGCCATCTGGAAAAGAACTCTTGCTTTCTGTTCTCTGTTATTAGAAAGGTCAAATGCTTTTTTATAATAATTGATAGCTAAATCAAAGTTATCGGGTTCTATAAAAGTATTGTACGTGAAATTCTTGTAATAATACTGATACGGATTCTCATTCTTCGTTTGCCAGAAATCATATTTTCCGCCGTTGCTGTTGTCGATATCCATCACAAAAAGATGTCTGTAATATCCCAAAATCGAAGTATTGTACATTAAATTTCCAATAAGCTGATTGGCGTTGGCTGCTTTTTCATCTCTTCCGTCTCCTATTTTTTTAAGCTGAATTAATGCATCTGCCAATTCAAGTTTATTCATTTTAGGTTTAATAAATGGAAATGCTGTGTAATCTTCAGCTTTCATGCTTTGTGTTTCAGGACTTTGGAAGCTTTCCCAAACATTGTGTCCAAAAACTAAATTCGGAATATTGCTGAAGCCGTCATAATTTTCTCCGTTGTAAACCAGTTTTTCATATTTTCCGGTTTCAGGATTATATTTTTCATAATTGTCTCTCGGAATTCCTGAGAAGTTTACTGCCTTTTGATAATACGATTTAGCTTTCTCAAAATCAGCCAGCCTCATCGCTCGGTCTCCATAGATATTGGCAAAGAAAGAGTCTATATTTCCTACATCATCAAGGTTTTTAGCAATAATCTGTTGCTCAAACTGAGTTTTATCAGGCTTTCTGTAAAATTCTTCGACACTTTTTACCAAACTTGAATTTGGGTTATACTGAAGGTCAGAAAGCTTGTTATTCATTAAGAAAGATTTTCCATCTTCACCTTGTAGGAAATAACGGTTGGCGAGAACATCTTTTAGGAAATCTGCGGTTGACGGAGCTTCACCGTAATAATCGTAGTCATTAGTTTCGGTACTGTCTTTTTTTATGGGTGCTTTTTCAACAAAATAGTCAGCATAATTTTTCATTAAATGATCTTCGTAATCTGCATCAATTTTGGGTTGCGAAACGATATCATTCAGTACTTTCATTCTCTTGATTTCTTCAAGATATTCCGGATTATTGGTTTTTATATCTTCTAAAATATTGCTGCTTTCTTTGTAATCTTTTTTAAGGAATTTTAAATAGGCATCTGCAATTTGCCAATATTCATCTTTAGATTTTTCTTTGGTTTTTGTGGTGAATTTTTCAAGGTCGTCCAAAAAGTCTTTCTGATTTTCATTTTCAGAATAATAATAAGAATTGTTCTTTACAAAAGTTGGAATTCTATCTGGATTTTCGAACAATTCATCGTTACTTTGCTCAGATTTATCATTCGTTGTATCAGATTTCTTTCCACCAAAAAGGTTTTTAAAGAAGAGAACGATTTTCTGCCAAAAACTCAATTCTTTTTTCTTGACTTCAGTTTTTTCGGTGTTAACATTATTTTTTTTCTCTGAAGTTGATTTAGAATCTTTTGAAGCATAATAATAGGTAGGAAGATAATTTCTTTCCAATTCATTGATGCTTCTTGCTGCTATTACTTTTAAAATTTCAGAATCGGGGTCGATGTCGTACATCTTTTCCATCATCGGAATGGGGTTGGTGAAATCTTCATATCCTAAAAGAAAATACGCCATGTTTTTTTCTTCATTCGTTCCCGCTCTTTTCATAATATTATTGAAAGAAGCAGAGTCTGAAAGTTTCATCGATATAAATGCAGATTCTTTACGGCTTTTAGATTTCATAAAAACCTGAAAGAAATTCCAGTTGGCATCACTTCCCATTTGCAAACCCCTTTGAGCTCCTGCCAATTGATCAAGTGCCATATAATAGGGGGCACCTTTCAACGAAATAGGTTGTACATATTTTTTAAATGCTTCCAAAGCTGCATCAAAGTTTCTCGTGTAATGATTAAATCTCACCAACTGATAACCGTAACGCTGCTTGATTTCAGGATTTTTAGCTGCATTGTATAAAGAAGTTAAAGCCGAAACAGTTTTGTTATAATCTAATTGGGTCGCATTTTTATCGCTTTCATTTTCTCGGTAATAAAAAGAATCCGGACTTTCTACATAGTTGATTTTCATGTAAGGTTCCAGATATTTTGCTTCAATTAAATAATCTATAGCCTCACGGTATTTAGCATAAAAACCTGTTCCTAATTTTTTTAGAAACTGATTGTTGGGATTTCCTTTTTTTAAATCATTCAAATCGGCCATGGGGATTTTATTCACCAGATAATTGGTCTCTGTATAATTCAGCTGATTGCCAAAAAACGATCGCCACGATTCTATATTCTCATCAGGAATCTGTGAAGGTTTATAATTGGTGTAAAATCGATCAGAATAATTATGTAAAAAAGGAAGATATGATTTGTCTTTAATGATGCTTTGCGTAAAAAGATTGAAGTAGTCATGATCAGGGTCAGACCACGCACAAGCTTCAGTTTTGGTGTAGAAAAGTGATGCAACCGCAAGTGAAATGATATACTTTTTCATATTGATTTTTGGTGTTTTATTTATTTTTTTGAAAACCTTGCCCCAGTTTCTTCATAATTTTTAAAGTTTCATCTCTGCAAATCTTTAATTTATCCATACTTGAAAACTTCCATCATCAAGCCTAAAGCTTCCAACTTTCTTAAAATTTCCGTCCTTCTACAAATTTACTATCTAATTGATAATATATAATGTTGTAAGTGCTAATTTTTTTGTCTAGGAATTGTGTAGCATTATTAAGTTGTTCCTGTGAGATTTCTTCCACTTTGATTTTGAAACCTTTATTTAAAAAGTTACCAAAGTAAAAACCATCTTTTAAAATTTCAATCTCATAATCAGAAATCTTTTTGAAATCAGGATTATTTAGGTCTTTTGCAGAAAGTGCATTGATGAGTTTATGTTTCCCTAAATGATTGGTTACGATTCCCCAAGAATAAATCGGGAGTGCAACTTCAATTTTTTGAATAGGATAATCTTCCAACTTCGATAAATAGCTTTTCATAATATTCAAATCTAAAATCGAGTTTTTATCTGAATTTTCTAATGGGGATGAAGTAGAGTAGCACATCAGATAGACTTTCTCAACTGGTGGAATTCCTGCTAGATTTTTATCTTTTACCTGATGAAGTCTCAAAGTGCAGGTGATTTCTTTCCCTGAAATCTTTTTTAGTTCCTTTAAAAATTCAAAATAATCATCTTTGGTTCCTGCAGTCCAGTCGCAATCGATTTGAATTTCGTTATTGATTTTCAATTGATCGTTTGTCGCTTTCTTCTGAATGAGCTGATGAATGCTTTTAGCTAAAAACTGGATTTCTTCTTTCTTAATCTGTAAAAAAGTCTGATTGGTTATAAAAACTGTTGGAACAATCTGTTTATCGCTTTCAAAATTTTTATCTTTTGTAATTACCGCAACAGGCTGAAACTTACCATTCACTTTATCAACATCAAAAAATCTGGTGTACAAAAATGGATTTGTAGCTTTATCTAAAGCTTTTTGTTCGGTGTCATTTAAGGTAAGATGTGTTTTCCAGTAATAGAATGAATACGGATGTTTTTCTTTTTTGCTGCATGAAACAACTAAAAGGAGTACAAAAAATATGGGTAAGATTTTCTTTACACCTAAATAATAAGAGGGTATTCCCGATCCACTTGCTCTTTCTTCATTATTAAAACTTCTTTTTCCTGTAAGCAGAATTGCTGCCTTTGTAAAAGAAATCTTACTGAAGAATAAAATGAGGGTGGTGAAAATATTTTTCATATTACTTTTTTCTCAAAATTAAAAAATTATTTAAAAAAAATGGTTTTCAAAATCCTTTCAAATCTCTAAAGGATTAAAAATCAAAATATTTACAAGAAATTTTTGTCAAATTAAATTTTATTCATACATTTGCACACTCATTTTAGGGGAGCAGTATGCCCAATTCAAACTTGGTAATTACTTGAGGGTCCGAAAAATGAAAGTGAATACAAGAAAATTTTATAACATATTATATAAATAATGTCAGGTATTATTGGAAAAAAAATTGGGATGACTTCTCTGTTTGACGAAAACGGCAAAAATATGCCGTGTACCGTTATTCAGGCAGGTCCTTGCTCAGTTTTACAGGTCAGAACCATTGAAAAGGACGGATACAAATCTGTTCAGTTAGGTTTCGATGACAAGAGTGAAAAGAACGTTGGTAAAGCGTTAGCCGGTCACTTTAAAAAGGCTGGTTCAACTCCTAAAGCTAAGTTGGTAGAATTCTACAGAGAATTCGTAGACCAAGTTACTGTAGGTGTAGATGTAACTGTAGATTTATTCGCTGAAGGTGAATTTGTTGACGTAACAGGTACTTCTAAAGGTAAAGGTTTCCAAGGTGTTGTTAAAAGACACGGATTTGGAGGTGTAATGCAAGCTACTCACGGTCAGCACAACAGATTAAGAGCTCCAGGTTCAATCGGTGCGGGATCAGATCCTTCAAGAGTATTCAAAGGGATGAGAATGGCAGGTAGAATGGGAGGTAAGCAGGTAACTGTACAAAACCTTCAAGTATTAAAAGTGGATCAAGAACAAAATCTTTTAGTAGTAAAAGGTGCTGTTCCGGGAGCTAAAAATTCTTATGTAATTATCAGAAAATGGAATTAGTAGTATTAAATACATCAGGAAAAGAAACCGGAAAAAAAGTAACTCTAGACGAATCTATTTTCGGAATTGAGCCAAATAAGCACGCGGTTTACTTAGAAGTAAAACAATATCTTGCTGCTCAGCGTCAAGGTACTCATAAATCAAAAGAAAGAAGCGAAATTGCTGGTTCAACTAAGAAGTTGAAAAAGCAAAAAGGTTCAGGTTCTGCAAGATATGGTGATATCAAGTCTCCAGTTTTCAGAGGTGGAGGTAGAATTTTTGGTCCAAAACCAAGAGACTACAGATTCAAATTGAACAAAGCTCTTAAGAGATTAGCTAAAAAATCTGTTCTTTCTCAGAAAATGAGAGATAACAGCATTAGAATTGTTGAAGGATTAAGCATTGCTGCTCCTAAAACTAAAGATTTCATTACAGTATTGAATGCTTTGGCATTGAATGACAAGAAGTCTCTATTCATTTTGGCTGATACTAACAAGAATGTATATTTATCTTCAAGAAACTTGCCTAAGACTAAGGTGATGAAATTCAACGAAATTTCTTCTTATGACCTTATCAACGCAGGTGAGATTGTTTTCTTAGAAGGTGCAGTTGAAAAATTCCAGGAAAATTTAAAGAAATAAATCATGTCACTAATTATTAAACCAGTTATTTCAGAAAAAGCTAACTATCTTACAGATTTAAGAGGTGCTTATTCTTTCTTAGTACAACCTAAGGCGAATAAAATCCAGATTAAAAATGCAATTGAGCAAGCTTACGGTGTGAAAGTAGCAGACGTTAGAACCATGATTTATGCGCCTAAAGTTTCTTCGAAATACACGAAAAAAGGTCTTCAAGTAGGAAAGACAAACAAATTGAAAAAAGCAGTTATTACTCTTGTTGAAGGAGAAGTAATTGATATTTTTGCTGTAAATTAATTATTAATTATAAATAATAGTAATGTCTGTTAGAAAATTAAAACCTATCACCCCAGGACAGAGATTCAGAATTGTAAACAATTTTGAGGAAATTACTACTAACAAACCAGAGAAATCTCTAACTGTTGGTATTAGTAAGTCAGGTGGACGTAACCAAACTGGTAAAATGACCATGCGTTACACCGGAGGTGGACACAAAAAGAAATACAGAATTATCGACTTCAAAAGAAACAAGCATGATGTTGAAGCAACGGTAAAAACTGTAGAATATGATCCAAACAGAACTGCTTTCATCGCTTTAGTGGAGTATGCAGACGGAGAGAAGAGATATATCATCGCTCCAAACGGAATCAAAGTTGACCAAAAAATTATTTCTGGCGAAAGCGTAGAGCCGAACATCGGTAACGCAATGAAATTGAAAAATATTCCATTGGGTACTGTAATTTCTTGTATCGAAATGAAGCCTGGTCAAGGTGCAATTTTAGCAAGAAGTGCTGGTTCTTCAGCTCAGTTGACTTCAAGAGACGGAAAATATGCAATCATTAAATTGCCTTCAGGAGAATCTAGAATGATCCTTACTGAGTGTTATGCAATGATTGGATCTGTATCTAACTCTGATCATCAGTTAACTGTATCAGGTAAGGCTGGTAGAAGCAGATGGTTAGGTAGAAGACCAAGAACAAGACCGGTAGTGATGAACCCTGTAGATCACCCAATGGGAGGTGGTGAAGGTAAATCTTCTGGAGGTCACCCAAGATCTAGAAATGGTATGCCTGCTAAAGGTTTCAAAACTAGAAAGAAAAACAAAGTGTCTAACCGTTACATCGTATCTAAAAGAAAATAATTATGGCAAGATCACTTAAAAAAGGACCATTCATTCACTATACTTTAGATAAGAAGGTTCAGGCAAATGTAGAGTCTGGTAAGAAGACTGTTATCAAAACTTGGTCTAGAGCATCTATGATCTCTCCAGACTTTGTAGGACAAACTATTGCTGTACACAACGGGAAATCTTTTATCCCAGTTTACGTTACAGAAAACATGGTAGGTCACAAGCTAGGCGAATTTTCTCCAACAAGATCTTTCAGAGGTCATGGTGGTAACAAAAACAAAGGAAGCAGATAATCATGGGATCAAGAAAAAGAGAAAGTGCATTAGCACGTAAATTAACAAATCAAGATGTAGTAAAAGCATTACACAATGATTGCCCTTCATCTCCAAGAAAGATGAGATTAGTAGTTGATATCATCAGAGGGGTAGAAATTGAAAAAGCTTTAAGCATTCTAAAATATTCTAAGAAAGACGCTTCAAACAAATTAGAGAAAGTACTTCTTTCTGCGATGGCTAACTGGCAATCAAAGAACGAAGGTGCTGATATCGAAGAAGCTAACCTAATCGTTAAAGAAATTTTTGTAGACAGTGCAAGACAATTGAAGAGACTAAGACCAGCACCACAAGGTAGAGGGTATAGAATCAGAAAAAGATCAAACCACATTACACTAATCTTAGGAACAAAAGAAAATTAATTCAAGGTATGGGACAGAAGACAAATCCAATTGGTAACAGATTAGGTATCATCAGAGGATGGGATTCAAACTGGTTTGGTGGTAAAGATTATGGAGACAGAATCGCTGAAGACTACAAAATCAGAAGATACCTTGAAGCAAGATTATCTAAAGGTGGTATTTCAAAAATTTATATTGAAAGAACACTTAAATTAGTAACCGTTACAATCACTACTGCTAGACCGGGATTAATCATCGGTAAAGGAGGTCAGGAAGTTGATAAGTTAAAAGAAGAATTGAAGAAACTTACTAAAAAGGATATTCAAATCAACATTTTCGAAATCAAAAGACCTGAGCTTGATGCAGTATTAGTTGCTGACAGTATCGCTAAGCAAATTGAAAACAGAATCTCTTACAGAAGAGCTGTGAAAATGGCTATCGCTTCTACAATGAGAATGGGTGCTGAAGGTATTAAAGTTCAAATCTCTGGTAGATTAAACGGTGCTGAAATGGCACGTTCTGAAAACTTTAAAGACGGAAGAATCCCATTATCTACTTTCAGAGCAGATATCGACTATCATATCGGTGAGGCATTAACTCAATACGGTAAGTTAGGAGTTAAAGTTTGGATCATGAAAGGAGAAGTTTATGGTAAGAGAGATCTTATGCCATTAGTAGGACAACAGAAGAAAGGTGGTCCTTCAGGTGGTGGAAACAGAGACAGAGGAGGAGATAGAGATAACAGAAGACCTTCAAGAGATAAAAAAAATAATTAATAAAATTTTAGAGGATAGTTTTTAAACGACCGTTACTTTTTTAAAATCTAAATTCTAAAATCTAAAATTTAAGAAATTATGTTACAACCAAAAAGAACCAAATTCCGTAGAGTTCATAAGATGAAAATGAAGGGGATTGCTCAGAGAGGTAATCAACTTGCTTATGGAACTTTCGGAATCAAAGCCAACGAAGGTGCTTGGATCACTGCTAGACAGATCGAAGCTGCTCGTATCGCTGCGACAAGATATATGAAAAGAGAAGGTCAACTATGGATCAAAATATTTCCAGATAAGCCTATTACTAAAAAACCAGCCGAAGTAAGGATGGGTAAAGGTAAGGGTGCTGTAGAATATTGGGTAGCTGTAGTAAAACCTGGTAAAATTATGTTCGAAATCGGAGGTGTATCTTACGATATCGCTAAAGAAGCTCTTAGGCTTGCTGCACAAAAATTACCGGTTACGACTAGATTTGTAGTTGCAAACGATTTTGTTAAACCTCTTTAATCTCTGAAATTATGAAACAAGCTGAAATTAAAAATCTAAGCGCTGAAGATGTTCAAGCTAAATTGACTGAAGCTCAAGCTACTTTCTCTAAAATGAAATTGGCTCACAAAATCAGTCCTCTTGAAAATCCAATCCAAATCAGAGATTTGAGAAAGACAATCGCAAGACTAAACACTGAGTTAACTAACAAACAATAATCCTTTTTACAATGGATAGAAATTTAAGAAAAGAAAGAATCGGAGTGGTTTCCAGCAATAAAATGGAAAAAACTATTGTTGTTAGTGAAACTACAAGAGTAAAGCACCCAATGTACGGTAAATTCGTTTTGAAAACGAAAAAATATACTGCACACGACGAAAACAACGAATGCACAGAAGGAGATACTGTATTAATTACAGAAACAAGACCTTTGAGCAAGAGTAAGAGATGGAGATTAGTAAGAATCATTGAAAAAGCTAAGTAATAATGTTACAAACAGAATCAAGATTAAAAGTTGCTGATAACACAGGTGCTAAAGAAGTACTAGTGATCAGAGTTCTGGGAGGTACCAGAAGAAGATATGCTTCAGTTGGTGATAAAGTTGTAGTTACTATTAAAGATTCTACACCATCAGGAAACGCAAAAAAAGGTCAGGTATCTAAAGCAGTTGTAGTAAGAACTAAAAAAGCAGTAAGAAGAAAAGATGGCTCGTACATCAGATTTGAAGACAATGCTTGTGTATTGCTAAACGCTGGAGGAGAAATGAGAGGAACACGTGTTTTCGGACCGGTTGCTCGTGAGTTGAGAGACAAAGAATATATGAAAATCATTTCATTAGCTCCTGAAGTACTTTAATTTTTAAAATTTTTAAAAGAAAATGTCAAAGTTAAAAATAAAAAGAGGAGATAACGTAATCATTACCACTGGTAAAAAAGACATCAAAGGTAAAACTGGTGAAGTTATTGAAGTGATCAAAAAAGAAGGAAGAGACCCTAGAGTTATCGTTGCAGGACTTAACATCGTTAAAAAACACGTTAAGCCTTCAGCTTCTAACCCTCAAGGAGGAATCACTGAGAAAGAAGCTTCTGTTCATATCTCAAACGTAGCTTTAGTTGGTAAAGACGGAAAAGCTATCAAAATCGGTTACAAAATCGAAGGAGATAAGAAAGTAAGAATCGACAAAAAAACGGGTGAAACTTTATAATTAAATAACACATGGAATTTATAGCAAGACCCAAAAAAGCATATAAAGAAACGATTATTCCTGCAATGATGGAAGAATTCGGATACAAGTCTGTAATGCAAGTACCAAGACTAGAGAAAATTATTTTATCTCAAGGTTTAGGTGATGCTACTGCAGATAAGAAAATCATTGATTATGCTGTAGAAGAACTTACAAATATCACAGGTCAAAAAGCTGTTGGTACTATCTCTAAGAAAGATGAAGCTGCTTTCAAATTAAGAAAAGGTATGCCTGTAGGGGCTAAGGTAACTCTTAGAGCTCACAAAATGTACGAATTCTTAGACAGATTAACTGCTTCAGCTTTACCACGTATCAGAGATTTTTCTGGTATCAAGGCTGATGGTTTCGACGGTAGAGGTAACTATAACTTAGGTATTACTGAGCAGATTATCTTCCCTGAGATCGTAATCGACAAAGTAAAGAAAATCCAAGGGATGGACATTACTTTCGTTACCACTGCGAAAACAGATAAAGAAGCTAAAGCATTATTAACTCACTTCGGTTTACCTTTCAAAAAGAACTAAGAGATGGCTAAAGAATCAATGAAAGCGCGTGAGCGCAAAAGAGAAGCTACTGTAGCTAAATACGCTGAAAAAAGAAAAGCTCTTAAAGAAGCTGGTGATTATGAAGGACTTCAGAAATTACCTAAAAATGCTTCTCCAGTAAGACTACACAACAGATGTAAACTTACTGGTAGACCAAGAGGATACATGAGAACGTTTGGTATTTCGAGAGTTACTTTCAGAGAAATGGCAAATAACGGTCTTATCCCGGGAGTTAAAAAAGCTAGTTGGTAATAACTACTAATTAAAAAATCGGGACAATTAAGTTGTCGAGATACTAAAGAAAAAAATATCAGACCTAAGATTTTCTGAAGTCTGATATTTTAATCTTCAAGTCTTTTCAAAACTGATTGTTCTTTAACCAATAATTTAAAACAAAGAAATGGTAACAGATCCAATTTCAGATTTCCTAACTAGAGTAAGGAACGCACAAAGCGCAGGCCACAAAGTGGTGGAAATTCCTGCATCGAAAATCAAAAAGGAGCTTACGAAAATCTTATTTGAACAAGGGTATATCTTAAACTTTAAGTTTGAAGAAAGCGCTGTTCAAGGGACGATCAAAATCGCTTTGAAGTATGACAAACAAACAAGCAAACCAGCTATCAAGTCTATCCAAAGAGCTTCTAGACCAGGTTTGAGACAGTACAAAGGTTCTACTGAACTTCCAAGAGTACTAAACGGTTTGGGTATTTCTATCATCTCTACTTCTAAAGGAGTAATGACTGACAAGAAAGCTAGAGAAGAGAAAGTAGGCGGTGAAGTAATCTGCTATGTTTATTAATTTTTAATCAAAGGAAAATGTCAAGAATTGGTAAAGCAATTATAACAATTCCAGCTGGTGTTACTGTCACTGAGAAAGAAGGTGTAGTAACTGTTAAAGGTCCTAAAGGAGAACTTTCTCAGGAGCTTACAGAAGGAATTACTTTAGAACAAAACGAAGGTACGTTAACTGTTAACAGACCATCAGATTCTAAACAACACAGAGCGCTTCATGGTTTATACAGAGCGCTAATCAATAACATGATTTTGGGAACTACTGAAGGTTTCTCAAAAAAGTTAGAACTAGTAGGGGTAGGATACAGAGCTTCACACACAGGTCAAAAACTTGAGTTAGCTTTAGGATTCTCTCACGGTATCGTTTTAGAACTTCCAAAAGAAGTGATTATCGAAACATTGACTGAAAAAGGTAAAAACCCAATTATTACTTTAACGTCTCATGACAAGCAACTTCTAGGAATGGTTTCTGCAAAGATTCGTTCTTTCAGAAAGCCTGAGCCATACAAAGGAAAAGGTGTAAGATTCGTAGGAGAAATTGTTAGACGTAAAGCTGGTAAATCTGCTTAATAAAATTTAAGAAAATGGCACTAAGTAAATTAGAAAAAAGAATAAGAATCAAAAGAAGAGTAAGAGGAAAAATCTCTGGGTCTTCTGTATTGCCAAGATTATCTGTATACAAGAGTAATAAGGAAATTTACGCTCAGTTAATCGACGATAAAGACGGTAAAACTTTAGCTTCAGCTTCTTCTAGAGAGAAAGGAGTAGACGCTAATGGAACAAAAAGTGAAGTTTCTGCTGCTGTAGGTAAAGCAATCGCTGCCAAAGCACTTGCTGCAGGAATTGAAACTATTGTATTTGATAGAAACGGATTCGTATATCACGGTAGAGTAAAAGCTCTAGCTGATGGCGCGAGAGAAGGAGGACTTAAATTCTAATCATTAAATTTCGGAAATATGTTAGGACTAGATAATATAGAAAGAGTAAAACCGGGAGGATTAGAACTTAAAGATCGTCTCGTTTCAGTAAATAGAGTTACTAAAGTAACTAAAGGGGGTAGAGCTTTCGGATTTTCTGCAATTGTTGTAGTAGGAGACGAAGCTGGAACTATCGGTTTTGGTTTAGGAAAATCTAAGGAAGTTGCTTCTGCTATTGCTAAGGCTGTAGAAGATGCTAAGAAAAACTTAGTAAAAGTTCCTGTAATGAACCATACGATCCCTCACCAAAGTACTGCTAGATATGGTGGTGCTGATATCTTCTTGAGACCTGCTTCTCATGGTACAGGTCTTATCGCAGGTGGTGCGGTAAGAGCGGTATTAGAATCTGCTGGTATTCACGATATCCTTTCAAAATCTAAAGGATCTTCAAACCCTCACAATGTTGTAAAGGCAACTTTCAAAGCATTGTTAGACATCAGAAGACCAGAAGAAATTGCAAGAATGAGAGGAGTTTCTCTAAGTAAAGTGTTTAACGGTTAATAATAAAGCAATGGCAACAATTAAAGTAAAGCAAGTAAGAAGCGCTATTGGTAGAACAAAAACCCAAAAGAGAACGCTTGAAGCATTAGGATTTAAGAAACTTCACCAAGTTATAGAGCACGAAGCTACACCTTCTATTTTAGGAATGATAGCTGCAGTTAGTCACTTACTTGAAGTTCAAAAATAATTTTTAAAATAATTTTAAAATGAATTTAAACAACATAAGACCTGCAGCAGGTTCTACTTTTAGTTCAAAAAGAATTGGTAGAGGACAAGGTAGTGGAAAAGGCGGTACAGCTGGGAAAGGTCACAATGGTCAGCAAGCTAGAGCTGGTTATTCTCAAAAAATCGGTTTCGAAGGGGGTCAAATGCCTTTGCAAAGAAGATTACCTAAATTCGGTTTCAAAAACGTAAACAGAAAAGAATATAGAGCGATCAACCTTGATGATATCCAAATTTTAATTGAAAATAAATCTGTAACAGGAGATATTACAAAAGAAATTTTGGTTCAGCACGGTCTGGCATCTAAAAATGAATTAGTGAAAATTATGGGGAGAGGAGAATTGAAATCTTCGGTTTCAATTACTGCTGACAAATTCACTAAATCTGCTGAAGAGCTTATTGCTAAAGCAGGTGGAAAAGCAATTACCTTATAATAATTACTAATGAAAGAATTTATACAAACCCTTAAGAATATTTGGAGCCTTAAAGAATTGAGAGACAAAATTCTCTTTACTTTAGGTATTATCCTTGTGTATAGATTCGCATCTTTCATCTCTCTTCCCGCAATTAACCTTGCAGAAGTAGGAGATCTCTTAGAGCATTATAAAAATCAAGGCGGTAACAAGCAAGGAGCAGGTCTCCTTGGCTTGCTTTCGTCGTTTACGGGAGGAGCTTTCAGCCACGCTTCCGTAATGGCGTTAGGTATCATGCCTTATATTTCTGCTTCTATTATTGTTCAGTTGATGGGGATGGCAATTCCTTATCTTCAGAAACTTCAAAAAGACGGTGAGTCTGGTAGAAACACATTGAATCAAATTACTAGATGGTTAACAATTGGGGTTTGTCTTGTACAAGCACCTTCTTACTTAACTTCTATTACTCAATTATTCTTACCTTATGCTCAGTTCCAGTCTGCATATTTTGTAGATCCAAACTCTATTATGTTCTGGTTACCAAGTATTGTTATCTTGGTAGGTGGTTCTGTATTTGCAATGTGGTTAGGTGAAAAAATTACCGATAAAGGTATTGGAAATGGTATTTCTATCCTTATTATGGTAGGTATTTTATCTAGATTACCAGAAGCATTTGTACAAGAAATCGCTGTGCAGAACGGAAAAGGAGGTTTAGGTTCTATCATGATTATGATTGAAGTAATATTCTGGATGTTGGTGGTTCTTTTAGCAGTAGTACTATCTGTTGCAGTAAGGAAAATCCCTATTCAGTATGTAAGCAGAGCTCAAGCAAGGGGAGGTGTAAATAGAAATCTAATGCAAGGAGCAAGACAGTGGATTCCTCTAAAAGTAAACGCAGCCGGTGTAATGCCGATTATCTTTGCTCAGGCATTGATGTTCGTACCTGGTTTGTTAACTAAAGTAGACGAGTCTAATACTTTTCTTGCAGGTTTCAAAAACGTTTTTAGCTGGCAATATAATGTATTGTTTGCGCTATTGATTATTATCTTTTCATTTTTCTATACCGCAATTACAATTCCGGTAAACCAAATGGCCGATGATCTTAAGAGAAATGGAGGTTTGGTACCTAAAGTAAGACCCGGTAAAGAGACTGCTGATTATCTAGATGATATTTTATCAAAAATTACTTTGCCAGGTGCAATATTTTTATCTATCTTTGCAGTCCTTCCGGCAATTGTGCATGGGAGTCTTGTTCAGACAGATGCGTTCGCCCTATTTTTTGGGGGAACTTCGTTGCTAATTATGGTTGGAGTAGTATTAGATACTGTTCAACAGATTAACACTTATCTGCTGAATCATCATTATGATGGCTTAATGCAGTCTAAATTATCAAGATCGACTGGATATTAATTTATGGCAAAACAAAAACATATTGAACAGGATGGCGTTATAACGGAAGCACTTTCGAACGCTCAGTTCCGCGTAGAACTAGAAAATGGGCATGTACTTATTGCTCATATCTCTGGTAAAATGCGTATGCATTATATTAAACTATTACCTGGTGATAAGGTAAAATTAGAAATGTCTCCTTACGATCTTACGAAGGGGAGAATTACATTTAGATATTAAACAAATGCCAAATGGGATCTTCGGGTCCCCATTTGGCCCTTGTTAAAAATGAATATTTTCAAATGAAATCACTGATTGCATTTGACTAGTAAAAAAAACAAAAATTTTCAAATGAAAGTTAGAGCATCAATTAAAAAAAGAAGTGCTGATTGCAAAATTGTACGCAGAAAAGGTGTACTATTTGTAATCAACAAGAAAAACCCCAAATTTAAACAAAGACAAGGCTAAATTATGGCGAGAATTTCAGGTATTGATTTACCAAAAAACAAAAGAGGTGTTATCGGTTTAACTTATATTTATGGAGTTGGAAGAAGTACTTCTTCTGAAATCCTTAAGGCTGCCGGTATCAGCGAAGACAAGAAAGTCAACGAATGGAATGACGATGAATTGGCTGCAATCAGAACGTATATCTCAGAAAACATTAAAGTGGAGGGAGAGCTTAGATCTGAAGTGCAATTGAACATTAAGCGATTAATGGACATAGGATGCCAACGAGGAATACGTCACAGACTAGGACTACCTTTAAGAGGCCAGAGAACGAAAAACAACTCGAGAACCCGTAAAGGAAAGAGAAAAACAGTTGCTAACAAGAAAAAAGCAAGTAAATAATCGTTAGGAATTATGGCAAAACAAACTAAAGTAGTTAAAAAAAGAAAAGTAAAAGTTGAGGCTATTGGTGAAGCGCATATTCAAGCTTCTTTCAATAACATCATCATTTCTTTAACAAATAAAAGCGGAGAGGTTATCTCTTGGGCATCTGCCGGTAAAATGGGGTTCAGAGGTTCTAAAAAGAACACTCCTTTTGCTGCTCAAATGGCAGCAGAAAATTGCTCTACTGTAGCTCACGAAGCGGGTCTTAGAAGAGTAAAGGTGTATGTGAAAGGTCCTGGTGCAGGTAGAGAGTCTGCTATCAGAACAATTCACAATTCAGGTATCGAAGTTAGCGAAATTATTGACGTTACTCCAATGCCACACAATGGATGTAGACCACCGAAAAGAAGAAGAGTTTAATTTTTAGAATTTACCCATTATGGCAAGATATATTGGACCTAAAACTAAGATTGCTAGAAAGTTTGGTGCTGCAATCTACGGAGATGATAAAAACTTCGAGAAAAGAAAAAACCAACCGCCAGGACAACATGGCGTTAACAAAAGAAGAGGAGCAAAGAAATCAGAATATGCTGTCCAGTTAATGGAAAAGCAAAAAGCTAAATATACTTACGGTATTTTAGAAAGACAATTTGCAAACTTGTTTGAAAAAGCACACAGAAGTAAAGGGGTAACAGGGGAAGTCCTATTACAACTTTGCGAATCAAGATTGGATAACGTTGTTTACAGATTAGGTTTTGCTAAAACTAGATCTGGAGCAAGACAGTTAACTTCTCACAGACACATTACTGTGAATGGTGAGATCCTTAACATTCCATCTTATTTAGTGAAAGCTGGTGATGTAATCGCTGTAAGAGAAAAATCTAAGTCTCTTGAAGTTGTTGCTGATGCTTTGGCATCAAAAGCAAATTATGAGTGGTTACAGTTCAATGACGAGAAAAAAGAAGGTACCTTCATTTCTGCTCCTGAAAGAATCCAAATTCCGGAAGACATCAAGGAACAGCTTATCGTCGAACTTTACTCTAAATAATTTTTTAATCAAATTTTTGCTCAACCCAATAATATGGCAATTTTACAATTCATAAAACCCGATAAAGTAATTCTACTTAACTCTGATGAATTTAAAGGTCAATTCGAATTTCGACCTCTAGAACCAGGTTTCGGGCTTACAATCGGTAATGCTTTGAGAAGAGTGTTGCTTTCTTCTCTGGAAGGATACGCTATTTCATCTATCAAAATAGAAGGTGTAGAGCACGAATTTTCAACTATCCCAGGAGTAATTGAAGACGTTACCGAAATTATTCTTAACCTTAAGCAAGTAAGACTTAAAGCTACAGCAGAAAACCAAGTGTCAGAGCAGGTTATCGCTAAAGTTTCTGGTCAAACTGTGATTACTGCTGGAGACTTAGGACAGTCTATCAACGGATTTGAAATCTTGAATCCAGAATTGATGATATGTAACCTAAACTCGGATGTCACTTTTGAAATTACGTTCAACATAGAAAAGGGAAGAGGGTATGTTCCTTCCGAACAAAATAAGTCAAACAATGCTCCTGTAGGAACTATTGCTATTGACTCTATATTTACGCCGATCAAAAAAGTACAGTATAGTATTGAAAATTACCGTGTAGAGCAAAAAACAGACTACGAAAAACTTGTATTAGATATAGAAACTGATGGCTCTATAAGCCCTCAGAATGCTTTAACTGAAGCTTCTAAGATATTAATTTATCACTTCATGTTGTTCTCTGATGAGAGAATCACTTTGGAGACTGAAGCTGTGAAAGCATCTATCCAATACGATGAAGAAACTCTTCACACAAGACAACTACTTAAGTCTAAATTAGCAGATATGGATCTTTCTGTAAGAGCCCTAAACTGTCTAAAAGCAGCTGAAGTAGAAACTCTAGGTGAGCTTGTTTCTTACAGTAAGTCTGATTTGATGAAATTCAGAAATTTTGGTAAAAAATCTTTGACAGAACTAGAAGAATTGGTGCATTCAAAAGGTCTTAACTTCGGTTTTGACGTTGCAAAATATAAATTAGACGCTGATAATTAAATAATAATGAGACACGGTAAAAAATTCAATCACTTAGGAAGAACTTCTTCTCACAGAAGCGCGTTACTTTCTAATATGGCTTGTTCTCTAATTGAGCATAAGAGAATCAACACTACTGTAGCTAAAGCTAAAGCTTTAAGAGTATATGTTGAGCCTCTATTAACAAAGGCAAAAGAAGATACTACACACAATAGAAGAATTGTTTTTTCATATCTTCAAAGTAAAGAGGCTGTTACTGAACTTTTCAGATCAGTAGCTCCTAAAATCGCAGAAAGAAACGGAGGTTACACAAGAATCATCAAAACTGGTTTCAGAAAAGGTGATGCTGCTGACATGGCTCTTATCGAGCTTGTTGATTTCAACGAACTTTACAATCCTAATGCTGAGGAGAAAAAGACGACAAGAAGAAGTAGAAGATCTACTACTGCAAAAGTAGCTGTTGAAGCTGCTCCTGTAGCAGAAGAAAAAGTTGAAGAAGCTAAAGCTGAATCAACTGATTCTACTGAAGAAAAAGCTGGAGAATAATATTCATTCAGATATATAAAAAAAAAAACCGTTCAGATTTCTGAACGGTTTTTTTGTGGAAAAAACTTAAAACCTTCATTTTTTCGAATATTTTAATGTAAGTTTCAATGTTTTTTAAACTAATTTTAAAAATGGTATCAATTAATGTATAAATATTTTTTGTTTTTTCTGTTTTTTATTCAATATTCTTACTCACAGGATTATAGAGTAATGTATGATTTTAGTTATAAACTAGATTCATTGAATCCCAATAGTGATCATATTGAAATGGTGCTTGATATAGATAAAGATGACTCGAAGTTTTATTATAAAAAATTAATCATATTAGATTCTTTGGTAAGAAGTGGTGCTATACTATCTTATGGTTTTCCTATACAGCAGGTAATAAAAAGAAAAATAGGTTCTTTTGAAAATGAAAATTTTGTGAATGTAGGAGATAAATATTATAATTATATTTCTTCGGATGAGATTAATTGGAAAATACGATCGGATGTAAAACTCTTAAACAATTACAAAGTACAAAAAGCAGAAGCTATTTGGGGAGGTCGAAAATGGATTGCTTGGTTTTCTCTCGAAATACCCGTTTCGGAAGGACCTTATAAGTTTAGAGGATTGCCAGGATTAATTTTTGAAGTAAAAGATTCCAATAATAATTTTAATTATACATTAGTTTCGCTTAACAAAATGCTATCAGCGTTTGATACTTCTAATGTTGTTGAATCTAATTTAGGGTTAAATCCAATATTGATTACGTTAAAACAATATCAGAAATTATTGATAGATAACTACAATAATCCTTTCAGCGAATATTATACAATGAAAGCTGGAACTTGGGGATTAACTATTTTTGATAAAGAAATTAACAGCGTAGAAGGGCTGAAAAGTATTAAAAAAGATTACCAGCTCAAGATTATCAATAATTATAATCCTATAGAACTAGATAAGGCCGTTAAATATAAATAGGAAGTAAAAATTGAAATTTCATATAAACTCTGTGCTGACTTTAATTCTTTCAGATATAAAAGAACCGTTCAAATTTTGAACGGTTCTTTTATGTTTTAGATTTTTGTTCTTTCCAATTCGATAATGTTATTACCTTGATGGATGATTAGGCTATCTCCTTTTACGGTAGCCGTCATATCATCTTTTTTATAAATTGTTTCATGTACTTTGGCTTCAGATTTTTCTAGTACAAAAGTTTTATTGTTATTGGTGATAGAAACAGTTCTGTTTTTAGGGTCATAATTGAAAACTACTTTTACCAAAGACTTGTCAGTCGCTTTGTAAACGAAATCTGTCTTTATGCTTTTATTACCTTCGATGTCGGTTTTGTAAGCAATCGTAGAATCTTGTGCTCCGTTATCAGCAAGAACTTCTGTGGGTGCTGGATCAGCTTTTATAACCTCTTTTTTTCCTTCTTTATTGCAAGCAATCATTAAAGTTGAAATTATAGTGACTGTAATAATTTTTTTAATCATATTATTTTAAATTTATCGGTTGTAGTGCGTATTGTTAGCAATGTAAAATTAACTAAAATTTAACTCATATTTCAAGAAAAGAGGTTGCTAATTAAGCGAAAAAAGTTAATTTTTGAGTAAATTTGTATAAACTATAAAATAGATAAAAAATGAGTTACATTTCTTACATAGAAGCGAGACAAATTTTGGATTCAAGAGGAAATCCTACAGTTGAAGTTGATGTATTTACGGAAGGTGGTGCGATGGGTCGTGCTGCTGTTCCTTCAGGTGCATCTACAGGAGAGCATGAGGCAGTTGAATTGCGTGATGGCGGTTCAGAATGGATGGGGAAAGGTGTTTCTAAAGCTGTAGAAAATGTAAGAGAAGTAATAGCACCCGAATTGGTGGGTCTTCCTGTTTTTGATCAAAATCTTATCGATCAGATTATGATTGAGCTAGATGGTACAAACAATAAAGGAAATTTAGGAGCAAATGCTATTCTTGGTGTTTCTTTGGCTGCTGCAAAAGCTGCTGCTGCTGAGCTAAAAATGCCTTTATACAAATATGTAGGTGGTGTTAATGCAAATACACTTCCTGTTCCGATGATGAATGTAATCAATGGAGGTTCTCACTCTGATGCTCCGATTGCTTTCCAAGAATTTATGGTAATGCCGGTAAAAGCAGATTCTTTCTCTCACGCGTTGAGAAAAGGAACTGAGATTTTCCACAGCCTAAAATCTATTCTTCATTCTAGAGGTCTTTCTACTGCAGTAGGTGACGAAGGTGGTTTTGCACCAACTTTCAAAGGAACTGAAGATGCATTAGATACTTTACTTCAGGCAATTGAAAAAGCAGGATATAAGCCAGGTGATGATGTAATGATTGCATTAGATTGTGCCGCTTCAGAATTCTACAAAGACGGAATTTACGATTACAGAAAATTCCAGACTGCAGATGCACCTCAGTTCTCAAGCAGCGAGCAGGTTTCTTACCTTGCTGAGCTGGCAAATAAATATCCAATTATCTCTATCGAAGATGGGATGCATGAAAATGACTGGGAAGGTTGGAAAATGTTAACCGACAAAATCGGTGACAGAGTACAATTGGTAGGTGACGATTTATTCGTAACCAATGTTGAGAGATTATCTAGAGGAGTAAAAGAAGGTATTGCTAATTCAATCTTGGTAAAAGTAAACCAAATTGGTTCTCTTTCTGAAACAATGGATGCAGTACAAATGGCTCAGCACAACAGGTTTACATCAGTAATGTCTCACAGATCTGGTGAAACTGAAGATTCTACTATTGCAGATTTAGCAGTTGCAATGAACTGTGGTCAAATCAAAACAGGTTCGGCTTCAAGATCAGATAGAATGGCAAAATATAACCAACTATTAAGAATTGAAGAAGCTTTAGGAGATACTGCTTATTTCCCAGGTTTAGATGCTTTCAAAATAAATAGATAAATTAGATAAAAAAAACAGCAAACTTTTTTGGTATTGCTGTTTTTTGTGTATTTTTAAGAAATTTAAATTAAAATATTATATAATGTCAGACAACAAAGTTATATTGAATTATGACGGTAATTCGTATGAATATCCTATCGTAGATAGTACAATCGGAGACAGAGGAATAGATATTTCAAAATTAAGAGACCAAACAGGTCTTATTACCTTAGATTTAGGGTACAAAAACACAGGTGCTACAGTAAGCGAGATTACTTATCTTGATGGTGATCAAGGAGAATTGTATTACAGAGGATATCCTATTGAGCAAATCGCTGAGAAATCAAACTTTACCGAGGTAATGTATCTTTTATTACACGGTGAATTGCCTACAGAAGATCAGTTGAATACCTTCAATGGTAACATCAAAAAATATAACTTCGTAGCAGAGGAGATGAAAAAAATCATCGATGCTTTCCCTCGTTCTGCTCACCCAATGGGAGTTTTATCTACTCTTACTTCTGCCTTAACAGCATTTAACCCTAAATCTGTTAATGTACAGTCTAAAGAAGAGATGGATCTTGCTGCAGAATTGTTGATTGCTAAATTTGCTCACCTTGCAGCTTGGACGTACAGAAAAACTCTAGGTTTACCATTAAACCACGGAGATAACAGCCTTGATTATGTAGAAAACTTCTATAAAATGGCTTTCAGATTACCAAACGAAGAGTTTGTAATCAACCCGGTGGTAACTGCTGCTTTAAATAAATTGTTAATCCTTCACGCTGATCACGAGCAAAACTGTTCTACATCTACTGTAAGAATGGTAGGTTCTGCTCATACAGGTCTTTTTGCTTCAGTTTCTGCAGGTATTTCTGCACTTTGGGGGCCACTTCACGGTGGTGCAAACCAAGCGGTAATCGAAATGCTTGAATTAATCGAAAAAGACGGTGGAGATGTTAACAAATGGGTAGCTAAAGCGAAAGATAAAAACGATAGCTTCCGTTTGATGGGATTCGGACACAGAGTATACAAAAACTTTGACCCAAGAGCAAAAATCATCAAAAAAGCGGCAGACGACTTGTTAGCAGCTTTAGGAATTGAAGACAAAGCGCTTGATATTGCAATGCAGTTAGAAAAAGTAGCATTGGAAGACGAATACTTCATCGAAAGAAAATTATATCCAAACGTAGATTTCTATTCAGGAATCATCTACAGAGCATTAGGAATTCCTACAGAAATGTTTACAGTAATGTTTGCATTGGGAAGACTTCCAGGATGGATTGCTCAATGGAAAGAAATGAGAATGACAGGAGATCCAATCGGAAGACCAAGACAGGTTTACCAAGGAGCTCAAAAAAGAGATTATATCGATATTGCAAACAGATAATATTGTTTTCTCAACTATATATAAATCCCAAAGTTTTTGCTTTGGGATTTTTTTTGTTTTAAATGATATAATCGATAATAAAATATACCTTAGGGATAATATTTTACAATATTATCTAAATTTTAATATAAGAAATGTATTAAATTTACGATTCATAAAACGATACTAAACAATGAGTTTCGAACAACAAATGTTATTTTTTTTTAGCGTAATAGGAGCTTTTAATGGGCTTCTGCTGGGGATTTATCTGTTGTTTGTAAAAAAATTGAAACATATCCCAGATTTCTTCTTAGGTTTAATTTTATTAACATTAAGCATTCGTGTAGGAATTTCTGTATGTACTTATTTTTATCCGGATTGGCCTAGAATTATTCCACATATGGGCTTATCGTCACTGTTTTTTACGGGCCCAGCTTTGTATTATTATGTTCGCTCTTCTTTTTTACAAGAGCAGTTTAATCTTAAAAATGCTGGAAATGCTTTTGGTATTCTGACACTGATTCTTGGAGCAGTCGGTCTTTTGTATTTAATTTTTCCTATTACTTGGAATGAAAATTTTGCCAGATTTATTTATGGAATTTGGACGATTTTCATTTTTCTATCGGTTTATGAATATTTTATTCTTTCAAAAAAAGTGGGTAAGAAGCCTGCTCAATTTATTCTTCCAGTTTTAGCAAGTAATGTGATGATCTTTTTAGCATATCAACTGATGTCTACAGGATTGATTCAAGTGTATTGTGCGGGTGGAAGTCTTGTGTTTTCTTTGCTTCTGTATGGAAATGTTTTGATTTTATTCAACAAAAAAAATAAATCAGTTACAGTAAAAGAAGAAAGTAAATATTCTAATAAAAAAATACCTAATCAACAGGCTGAAAACTTTGTTTCAAAATTAGAAAGGTTGATGAATAGGGAAGAACTTTATAAAAATCCGAATTTGAAATTAAGTGATTTAGCTTTGAAAATGAATATTTCTACCCATCAGCTTTCACAATTATTAAATGATAATTTGGGTAAAAGTTTTTCTACATACATTAATGAATATAGAATCAACGAGGCCTGTGAAAAAATTGAAAATGGATCTTATCTGAAAATTGAGGAGATAGGATATGAAGTGGGATTCAATTCTAAATCTACTTTCTTTTCTACTTTCAAGAAAATCATGAGTACAACACCATTATTGTATAAGCAATCCCAAATCCCTTCTGATACAGGGTTTCAAAGTTCAAATTTATAATTTAGGACTTCGGAATTTAAACTTCAAAACCTGTTTTTCATCGATGTCTAATACTTTTGGTTTCATAAAATTTAAAACTTATGAACGCCAAACTATGGATTTTTATCCTGTTATTATTCTTATCATTTTTTGCAAAGTCTCAGGAAATTCTCAATGCAAAGTTTTCCGATTCTCTAAAACAAAAAGATTCGGTCGCAACTATTTCGGAAGTTATTATCCAATCTTCTCGTAGAGATGTAAAACTCAATCAAGGAAATATTATAATGAATGTTTCCGGGAATAAAGATTTTAAAACATCAACCAATATTCTCGAAGTTCTAAGAAAAACTCCAGGTGTGACGGTAGATGCTGAAGATGGAATTTTTATTGGAGGAAGAATCAGTCCTGCAATTTTTATCAATGGGAAACCTGTTGTAATGAGCAGCCAGGAATTACAAGCATATCTGAGGTCTTTGTCACCAGAAATGGTAGAATCGTTGGAAGTAAATACGAATCCATCTTCAAAATATGATGCCGAGTTTAAAGGGATTATTGATATTAAATTAAAGAAAAATACCAATTTGGGCTGGGTAGGAAATTATATTGGAAACACCAGTATCAATAAATTTAATTATAAAGAAAACAGCCTTAATCTTTCTTACAATACAGAAAAGACAAGCTATATTTTACAGCTAGGTTATAATAATGGAATCTCAATATATCGTTATAATGCCCTGCAGCGTTTAGCAAATACCAACGTTATGAGAACACAGACTTATCAAAAAGATGATGTAGAAATGTATGCTGTTCAGATGGGAATCGATTATAAATTGAATGATAAAAATAGGTTTGGAGTAAATCTAAGAGGTAACTTCAGAGACAGTGAGCGAATTCGCTTTGGGTCATTATATACCGTTAATAAAGACGAAACCCAATTGGTTTTCAATACAGAAAGTAAAAACCCGACTACTTATTTTCAAGATAATTACGGAATAACCACAGATTATTCTTTCCAATATAAAAGTTTTAAGCTAAACTTTTTAGGCAACTATCTTTCGGTTAAAAATAAGCAAGAAGACGATTTTCTGAATAGCGATAAACCGACTTCACAGCTTTTGTCCTATTGGAAATCTGATTTACTCAACAAGATTAATATCTATACAGGGCAAGTTGATGCTACCCAGAAAATAGGAGATGCTGTTTTTGATGTGGGTCTAAAATTCAGTGACACTAAAACGAATAATATGATTAGATATGACACGTTGTCAATCAATAAACAATTTGTTTTTGATCCGACGAGGAGCAATCAGTTTTCATATAAAGAGAAAATATTTGCTGGGTATTGGGCATACAGTCAGAAATTTAATAAGCTTCAGATTAATGCAGGATTGAGATTTGAAAATACTCAAAGTATTTCTAATGCCGTAACCATAGATTCTGTGGTCTCAAGAAATTATCTGAAATGGTTGCCGTCTTTTAGTGCAAGTTATACCTTCAATAAGTCTAGTGAGCTCTCATTCTCTTACAGCAGGAAGATTACAAGACCGGTTTTCTCACAGCTGAATCCGTTCCGTTTTTATTACAGCCCACTGAACTATTGGATTGGAAATCCTTACCTGCAACCCTCTTTTACCAATCAGATTAAAACAACTTATCGATATAAAAATTGGGTAACAGCTTTTACCATTGGGAAAGAAACAGATGTGATGACACGATATCCGATTTACAATCCAGAAACCAATGTGCTTGAATTTTTAGGAACCAACCTTCCTTATCGAAATTTTGCCAGCTTAGAAATGAGTTTTCCTGTAAAAATAACAAAGTGGTGGAATGTAAATACTCAGATTTCAGGATATTACAACTACGAATTCAGACCGTATCTGGATGAAGTTTTTGCATTGGAAATTTATAATTATGAGATGAGATTAAATCAGGTTTTCTCTTTACCTAAAGGCTATACCATTAATCTTTTTTCAAATTACGAATCCAAAACCGGGAATAGTTTATATATAATTAAGCCAAGATATACTGTTGATATTTCAGTTCAAAAAGCATGGTTTGATAATAAGCTGAATGCGAAAGTAAGTTTTAATAATATTTTTGATTCTTATGACCAACGTTTAGAATTTAGACATAAACAAATTATGGATAACCGGTTTACTCATTGGTGGGATACTCAAAAGCTGATATTATCTTTAAATTATAATTTTGGAACATCAAAATATCAGACAAAAAATATACAAAAAACAGATGAAGAAAATAGAGCTCGATAAAAGAAAAGCATCTTTTTGGAAGCTGGTTTTTAGTCTCAATTATGGGTCAACGCATATTGAAATTGATGAGTTTCTATATCTTAATTAAACGTTAAAGAGAGAAAAAGGAGCGTAAATATTATCTGATTTTTAGATATAAGTAAAGAATAAACAATTGTTTTATAAATAAATATCTGTAAAATGTTTTTAAGTCAAGAGTAAATACTTGTTATTTTAGAAACCACAAGTGTTAAAGCTTGATTTCAAATAATTTTTAGTGTATAATTCGAGTTCCCTTTATAAACCATTTTAAAAGTTTCCCAAATACAGACCTTTACTTATATTTGTAGTATTGCATAAATCTTTATGAAATTAAATATAAAAAACGAAACCGGAAGGCTAAGGTCTGTGGTTTTAGGTCAACCCAACTCTATGGGTGGTGTTCCAACTTTGGAAGAAAGCTATGATGCTAAATCATATTATACCATAGAGCACAATATGTATCCGAAGGAAGAAGATATCATTAATGAAATGAATGCTTTTGAAGCGGTGCTGAAGAAATATGAAGTTGAAGTTTTCCGTCCGGATATTATTGAAGATTATAATCAGGTCTTTGCAAGAGATGTTGCTTTTGTAATCGACGATAAAATGATTATTTCTAATGTCATTGCCGACAGAGCAGATGAGCAGGAAGCCTATAAAACGGTTTACGAAAAAGTAGCGTGGAGAAAAATTATCAACCTCCCCGAAACGGCACATATCGAAGGCGGGGACGTTATTGTTTGGAATGATTTTATTTTTATCGGAACATGTTTCAGTGAAGATTACAGAAATTATAAAACGGCGAGAACCAACGAATATGCGATTGAAATTCTTAAAGAATATTTTCCTAAAAAGAGAATTATCGATTTAGAATTAAAGAAAAACGACAGAGAGCCTTATCTGGGAATTTTGCATTTAGATTGTACGTTCAACCCAGTTGGTACAGATAAATGTATTATTTATAAAAACGGTTTTGTAGATGAAAGTGATTACAATTTAATCATTGATATTTTTGGAGAAGAAAACTGTTTCCACGTTACCGATGAAGAAATGTTTGAAATGTTTCCAAATATTTTCTCAATCTCACCAGAAGTTGTGGTTTCTGACAAAACTTTCACAAGAATGAATAATCATTTAAGAGATGTTTGGGGAATGACCGTTGAAGAAATTCCATACAGAGAGATTTCTAAAATGGGAGGCTTGTTGAGATGTTCTACGATGCCTTTGGTAAGAGATTAAACCTATTAAAATCTATTGAGAAAATTAGTTTTATTTTTTCTTCTTTTATT
This sequence comes from Chryseobacterium turcicum, assembly GCF_021010565.1. NCBI lineage: Bacteria > Pseudomonadati > Bacteroidota > Flavobacteriia > Flavobacteriales > Weeksellaceae > Chryseobacterium > Chryseobacterium turcicum. The sequence goes on along the minus strand of NZ_JAJNAY010000002.1, from coordinate 865,228 downwards.
TATAATTAAAACCTATTCTCAGCAAAAATTGAACTGGGCTGAAGTTTTGTATGGAGATATTAAAGGTTTAAAAGAAAATAAAATTAAAATCTTAAAACTTAAAAAAGAAGATAAAGTTTTACGGACAGTTGAAGTGACTTCGGATAATTCGATTATTGTAAAAGACTCTTTAACTGAAGTTTACTTTAGATTTAACCATCAAAATCGATTGTTTTCTATAAATTCTTTTCGAAATAAACAGAAACAAGAATTTAAATTAATCTTTAAAGATAATTTTATCAATGGAATTTCAAGGTTAGTTGATGAAAACAGAATAAAATTTTACAGTCAATGGTCAAAAGTTAGCTTCAATAACTTTTCTTATGAAGAGAAAGAAACTTATAGTTTTGATAAGAATAAGAATGATTCTTTAAATGTTTTCAGAGAAAAATATTTTTTTAATAAAGAAAACTCTGATTTAAGTTATAAGGAAACATACCAAAACGGAAAAGTTTGGAATAAAAAATATTTTAACAATACTGAAGTAAAGAAAGAAATATTTACTGATTATTATACCATAGATTCCATTCTACAGAAAAATAATAAAGTTACGAAGTATCATTTTGAAAATTATCCCAACCATCAAAATATAGAAATCGAAAACGACTCTATCTTAACTATTCATAAAAAAATGGGAAAGATGATTAGTGAAAAATTAGAATATGCTTCAGTTCCTTTCAGAGAAATTTTATACGATGAACATGAGAAGGTAAAAGAGAAAATTATTTATATAAATTATCAAAACTCCTTTAATGAATGGGTTTTGTGGGAAGAAATAAAATATGACGGAAAAGGCAAACGGCTGAGCCGAAAATTTCCCAATAAAGATACTTATAAACTGAAAGATGGAACTTTGGTTTACAGAAAAAATATGAATAGAGTAAGAACTTATACCATTACTTGCTCTCTTAAAAGAAATTCTTCATTTAATTATTTACAAAGCTATTCCACATCGATATTATTTAGTATAAAATGGGCTAAAAACTTTACAGATAATTTTGATACATATAGCATAGAAGAAGATGAAGAACTTGTCTATGGAATGTTAGATTTTAGTGCTAATGGTACTGCCAAAATTAGAGATAATTATTCCGTATCAACGGATGTGAAAAACGAACTTGTAAGAACATCCAAGTCAATGACGAGAAACGGAAGGATTTTAAAATATTTTAACGATTTGGAAGTAGAAGCTGAAACAATTTCAGGGAAAAAGTATAATATTAATCTTACTGAAAATACCTCTCTTCTATCTTTTCCAATTCATACGTTTTTAATAAAAGAAGAATATTAAACAAAACAACAATGCAGACAACAGATACCGTATTAATGATAGAGCCGATTGCATTCGGTTACAATGCAGAAACAGCTGAGAACAACTATTTTCAGATAGAGCAGAAAGATGCAGATATACAGTCAAAAGCTTTAGCAGAATTTAAAGTTTTTGTTGAAAAACTGAGAAGTAAAGGGGTTAATGTTATCACGATTAAGGATACCATCGATCCTCACACTCCAGATTCTATTTTCCCAAACAACTGGGTAAGTTTCCATAAAGACGGGAAAGTGGTTTTATATCCTATGTTTGCTTCAAACAGAAGGGTAGAGCGAAGAGAAGATATTATCGAGAGCATCAAAAATCAAGGTTTTGAAGTTTCCGAAATTGATGATTGGTCATTACCTGAAATTCAGGGGCACTTTTTGGAAGGAACAGGAAGTATGATTTTCGATCATGATAACAAAATTGCTTACGGTTCGGTTTCTTTGAGGCTTGACGAAAATTTATTTAGAGAATTTTGTACCAAATATAGATTTACACCGGTGGTTTTCCATTCGTTTCAAACCGTTGGTGAAGAGAGACTTCCAATCTATCACACCAATGTAATGATGTGTGTAGCAGACAAGTTCGTCGTAATTTGTCTTGACTGTATTGATTCTGAACTGGAGAGAAGTAAAGTCATTGAAACTATTAAAAATTCAGGAAAAGAGATTATCGAAATTTCTGAAGAGCAAATGCAACAATTTGCAGGAAATATGCTTCAGGTACAAAATAAAGAGGGCAAAAAGTATTTGGTGATGAGCCAGACCGCTTATCAATCTTTGAATGCCGAGCAAATCGCAAACATCGAAAAATACTGTGAGATTATCTATTCAGATTTAAATACAATTGAAGTAAACGGAGGCGGAAGCGCACGTTGTATGCTAGCTGAGGTTTTCTTGCCTAAAAAATAAAATATTTCACATTAAATAAAAGATTACTTCTGGCTTTTTAAAGGTCAGAAGTTTTTTTATGCTTAGATAAGAAGCAAACTGTTTTAAAAACTTTAAATTTGTAGAAATATAAAGTTTGATTATGAGTAAGAGATTATATTTGAGCATGGTAATACTTTTGTGTTTTTTTTCAAATGCACAGCAAAAAACGTATTGCAATCCTATTAATATCGATTATGGCTATACGCCTTTTGAAGTTTTTTCAAAACAAGGAAAGCATCGTGCTACTGCCGATCCTGTGATTGTTAATTTTCAAAAAAAGCTTTTCCTTTTTTCTACCAATCAGGAAGGATATTGGTACAGCGACAATATGCTCGACTGGAAATTTATTAAAAGAAAGTTCCTGAGAGACAATAAATATACCCACGATTTGAATGCTCCTGCAGTTTGGGCGATGAAAGACACTTTATATGTGTATGGTTCAACCTGGGAACAAGATTTTCCGATTTGGAAATCTACCAATCCTACAAAAGACGACTGGAAAATTGCTGTAGATACTTTGAAAGTCGGAGCTTGGGACCCAGCTTTTCATTATGATGAGGATAAAAATAAACTCTATTTATATTGGGGATCAAGCAACGAATGGCCACTTTTAGGAACAGAAGTTAAGGTTAAAAATCTGCAGTCTGAAGGTTTTGTAAAGCCTATTTTAAGATTGAAACCCGAAGACCATGGCTGGGAAAGATTTGGAGAATATAACGATAATGTTTTCTTACAACCTTTTGTGGAAGGAGCTTGGGTAACCAAATATAAAGACAAATATTACATGCAATATGGTGCTCCTGCAACAGAATTTAGTGGATATTCTGATGGAGTGTATGTTTCTAAAAACCCTTTAGAAGGTTATGAATACCAACAGCACAATCCTTTTTCTTACAAACCAGGAGGTTTTGCAAGAGGAGCTGGTCACGGCGCTACTTTCGAAGATAATTTTAAAAACTGGTGGCACGTTTCTACGATTTTTATTTCCACCAAAAATAATTTTGAAAGACGTTTAGGGATTTGGCCTGCAGGTTTCGATAAAGATGATGTGATGTATACCAACACGGCTTACGGCGATTATCCGACTTTACTTCCGCAGTTTGCCCAAGGAAAAGATTTCTCTCAAGGGCTTTTTACCGGTTGGATGTTGTTAAATTATAACAAACCGGTTCAGGTTTCGTCTACTTTGGGAGGTTATCATCCTAATTATGCCGTAGATGAAGATATCAAAACGTATTGGAGTGCCAAAACCGGAAATTCTGGCGAGTGGTTTCAGACTGATTTAGGAGAAGTTTCTACCATCAATGCGATACAAATCAATTATGCCGACCAAGATGTTGAATTTATGGGCAAAACAGAAGGTAAAATGCATCAATATAAAGTGTATGGCTCGAATGATGGAAAAAAATGGAAAGTTATTGTTGATAAAAGCAAAAATACGAAAGATGTTCCGCATGATTATATTGAGCTTGAAAAACCTGCTGAAGCAAGATATTTAAAAATGGAAAACCTTAAAATGCCAACCGGAAAGTTTGCATTAAGTGGTTTCAGAGTTTTTGGTAAAGGAGCGGGTACAAAACCTGCAAAAGTTCAAAACTTTGTTCCATTGAGAGCAGACCCGAAAAAGTTTGGAGAAAGAAGAAGCATCTGGATGAAATGGCAACAAAATTCTGATGCCGATGGCTATGTTATTTATTGGGGAAAATCTCCGGATAAATTATACGGAAGCATTATGGTATACGGAAAAAATGAATATTTCTTCACCGGAGCCGATAGAGTAGATTCTTATTATTTCCAAATTGAAGCATTCAATGCAAATGGAATGTCTGAGAGAACAGAGATTGTAAAATCTGAATAAAATGTCATTTTATTACAAGAACGAAACCTATAAGGTTTCAAAAAATTCATACATAAAAAATAAACGAAACCCGTCAATTACTTGGCGGGTTTCTGTACAAAATAAAATATATGAAGATTGAATGTTAACGTGTTCTGCTTTTAATATCGTCTGAAGCACCTTCGATGTTTCTTACTTTTTTCACTTTTTGATTTCCAAAATTATAAGTGATACTGAATGTTCCGCCTCTGTTGTATCTGTTTTGATGAATGTAGTTGTAATTTCCATTGGCTTGGTAATCCTCAATTTCTATGATATTGGTATTTAATACATCATTTACATTAAGGGCAAAAGTCCAATCGTTCCAGTTTTTCTTTAAACTTAAATCAAGACTCATCAAGTTTCTCAGCACTCCCAATTCTATCTGTTGCTTATCAACAAAGAAATAATTTACGCCTAAAAACCAAGTTTTCTTTTTATCTAAGCGAAGGGTATTGTTGGTTTGTATAACAATACTTGTAGAGCTTCTTTTGTTAGAATATACTACAGGTTTTCCGTCAATATCCTGAAAGCTGTCGCCTGTTGTCGGGTCAATGGCTAACGTTCCGTTGTTGATATTATGTTGAGCTCCAATATTAAAATTTGTAGTTAAATATTGCTTAAAGAAAGTTTTTTGCATTCCTACCATGGCAGACATTTCTTGTTTGTCTCCAAAATTAGTTCTGATATATCTCAGTTGATTTTGCTTTCCTACAACTCCGTTCGGGCTTACAGGATAGCCCTGCAAAGGAACCTGAGTAATCTGGTCTTTGAAATAAGAGTGGCTTAGAATCAAGAAATAAGAACTTTTAAACATATATGTTAATTCTTGATTGTAGGTAGAAGAAGCTTTTACAAATGGGTTATTTTGGGTGTAATTATCCTCTGTCAATATATTTCTCACCGGATTAATTTCCCAGAAACTTGGTCTTCTCATCCTGCTCGAAAAAGCATAAGAGATGTTATTGTTATCATTAAGAGCATAATTAACGCTCAGATAAGGCAAGAAATTATTGTACTTTCTTTCAATTCTCTTTAAACTCTCGTCTGGAGCATTATCAGAAGTTCCTAAGCTATTGGTAATCTCGTATCTAGTTCCTATTTTTCCTGAGAATTTATCTGAAAATTTCTTTTCTGCGGTAATATAAAATCCGTAAATATTTTCATCATAGATAAAATGATTGGGATTATGTTCTTCTGCTTTTAAAGGAGGTGTTGGGTTTTTTCTGAATGTATCATTTTTAGTGTCATTATCCGTTTTTGTTTTATTATAATTTCCTCCAACTGAAACAGTAAAATCGTTTTTAAATTTTTTGATGTAATCTACAGTTCCCGAAAAATTATTGATAATCTGTGGAAGTTCTTGAAAAACCTGTTGAGTAATTCCTAATTCTTGTCTGTTTATATTAGAATCTAAGGTTTTGTTATCAGTAAACTGAAATCTTTTATAGTTAAGATATGCGGCATTTACATTTAGCTTGCTTCCTAAAGAGTCTGTTTTCAGTTCGTAATTCAAATTCACCGAATTGTTGTAAGACCGAGCATCTTCTTTATTTTTTGACCATGTATAATCAGTATCGTTTCCTGTTTTAATCGTGTTGAATAAATTAACCGTAGAATTATAGCTTTTGTTGGCTGAGGTATTCCAAGTTAAAGCAAGGTTACTTTTGTCAGTCAGCTGGTAATCAATATTCATATAACCACCAATACTTTGGTTGGGATCGTCTATTTTTCCTACAGATTCATTAGAGGAAGTGGCATTTCCATTTCGGAGAGTATATTGTTGTGCTTGAATATTTTCTCCACCATTTAGATTAGCACTGATTCCCAGTTTGTCTTTACGGTAATTTGCAGAAAAACTTGCTGAGCTTGCATTGTATTTATTCTGAGAATTAGCCATTCTCATATTTCCGTTGAGACCGTCACTCATTTTTTTCTTCATCACAATGTTGATGATTCCGTCTGAAGATTCTACCTGAAATTCACTTCCAGGTACGGTAATGACTTCTATCTTCTGAATATTTTCTGCCGGTGTATTCTTCAATAGCTGCGTCAAAGATTCTGCATCCATATTGGTTTTTCTTCCATTAATATAGATAAGCGCATTATTTTTTCCTGCTATTTTCAGTGTTTTATCATCAGTAGAAGAAAGGAGAGGAGTTTGCTTTAGCAAATCGAAAGTTGTATTTCCCTTTGTTATAGGCGAAGCGGCAACATCATATACAAAACGGTCGCTTTGTTTTTTGAAAACCTGCTTTTTTATAACAACCTCTTCTATTTTTTTTGTGTTTAAAGTATCAGATTTTTTTTCCTGAGCAAAAGTAAATCCGCTTAAAAACAGTGCTGCGATGAATATTTGAGTTTTCATAATTATATTTTTTAGTTTAGAAGCTTGTATTCCTTATTATTTTACATTGCAAAGATATGTAATAAATTTAGTATCATGCAATACAAAGTAGTGTGAATGTTTTAGAATTAAAATTAACGTATTGATTATCAATTGTTAAAATTTTAGTTCAAAATTCTCTGTGCTTAGCTATTTATACAATTAGACAACTGAAACCTAAGTTTTGTTACAAATAAATTAAAAATATTTAAATTCACTTTTTTTTGATTAATTTAGAACGAACAAAAAAATTAATAATTTATGACAAAAATCTATTCTTTATTTTTCATTCTTGCGCTTCTTATATCGTGCAAAAATGATTCTTTTATTAATCTTGAAAGCCAAGAAAACCCAGCTACCGATTTTAATTTTGGGAACAGTGCCCAGAGAAATTTTCATGGTCTTGTACTTTCTACAGATGGAAGTCCTATTTCGGGTGCAACCGTAACCATTGGTTCTGCAACAGTACAAACAAATACTAAAGGTGTTTTTGTAATTAAAAATGCTGACGTGAAAGAAAACTTTGCCTATGTAAAAACAACAAAATCGGGTTTTGTGAATGGTTCTCGTACGATGATTCCTACCAATGGAAGCAATAGAATCAATATTATGATGATTCCTGTAACCAACACAGCGACAATTGCTTCGGGTACAACTTCTACGGTTTCTTTACCCAATGGTACAAAAGTGAAATTTGACGGAAGTTTCAAAGATGCAAACGGAAGTGCATATACTGGAAACGTAAATGTTGCCATGTTTCATCTAAAGCCTTCGGATGAGTATCTTAATGAATTAATGCCGGGTTCTTTTCTTGCTAATAATTCTAGCGGAAACTCAAGAATTATGGAAACTTATGGGATGCTTCATGTACAATTAACAGGAGCTGCTGGGCAAAATCTCCAGATTGCCAACGGGCATACCGCAGAGATGACTGTGGCTATCGATGCAACTCAAATGTCGACCTCTCCAGCTACAATTCCGTTATGGTCTTTTAACGAGACGACAGGTATTTGGCAGGAAGAAGGCACAGCAACGAAAGTTGGAAACGTCTACGTTGGAAACGTAAGCCATTTTTCTTGGTGGAATTATGACGTGCAGTTTCCGGTTTGCACCCTAAAAACGACTGTCAAAAATCAAAACGGACAACCTTTAAGTAATATTAAAATTGGTTTAAAAAGAAGCAGCCAGGTATATGAAACCTATGGAGTAACCGATGTAAATGGAACTGTTTCAGGATTGATACCTGCTAATGAAGTATTGGTTTTAAAAGTGTATAGTGAATGCGGAACTGTATTGCATACTGCTAATGTAGGGCCATTTACTGCAGGAAATATTCATACATTACCAGATATAATTATACAGTCAAATACAGCTGTTTCATTCAGTATAAATGGAACACTGAAAAATTGTGCCGGAGGAAATGTAACTGATGGACTTGCTATTTTACAGTTTGGGCAAGCTTCTACCAATTATTTTCAAGGCGGGACAGTAATCGTCACCAATGGAACGTTTTCTATAAATACATTGTCATGTAATGCTAATCAACAGTTTAATTTTGAAGGTTTTGATATTACAAACATGCAAACAAGTGGCGGCATTAATTTTACAGGAGTAAGCCCTGTGACCAATCTTGGTAATATAACGGTTTGTACAAGTGTTACTGAATTTGTAAATTATCAAATCGATACACAGCCTATTGTGAATTGTCTTTTAGGATTCAGCGCAATGCTGGAAGCAGGTAATCTCAACATTACACATATTCAATCTCCAGCAGGGGCTTCTCCTCATTTCCGTCTTTATGCTCCTGGAATAGGCTCTGTAGGAACTTATACATCCGGATTTACAGTTTATAACGGACCAAATAACCCGATTCCGGCAGCAGGAAATAATCTGACTCTTCAGATAAGCCAGTTTGGAACGGTTAACAATTATATTGATTTTACTGTAAACGGAACGTATTCAGAAAACGTAAATGGAGTACCGGTGACCAGAACTTTATCGGTTACTGGACACGTGAAAAGAGACTTGTAAACTACTTAAAATAAATTATAACAGAAAAGGACTTGAAAAAGTCCTTTTTTTATTTTATTCTCTATCGAAACGAGCTAGTTTTTTATCAATCCAAATGGTCGCAAAAGGAAAGAAGGCAGATATTAAAGCGAAGACGTAATCTTCATCATCCCAATCATATATTTTTCTGATGGCGGGAAGAAACAATAGATAAAGTGTAAAAAACAACCCGTGAATACTTCCAATTGTACTGATGTACACGATGGGTAAAATACCTTCTGGGTCAACTCTAATCCAAATCATTGCTGTAAAAAGGAAAAACCACGAGATGGCTTCAGCCAAACAGATTTGCTTAAACCATTTAATGACTTTTTCCTGAGGATATTTTGAGAAAAAATTTTCGATGAATTCCATGATAACTAAAACTAATTTTGTCTAACTTCTAACTTCTAACTTCTAACTTCTAACTTCTAACTTCTAACTTCTATTTATAAAAACTACTCCCATCCAAATATTCAAAAACTTCGGGCGGAAGCATCGGTCTTACGTTTTTGCCTTGCTTAAGCATGTTGCGAATTTCAGTGGCAGATAATTCAATAACAGGAGCTTTTATAAGCGATATATTTTCATTTTTTATATATTCAGAATCTTTTTTATCTCCTTCAGAAACTCTGGGATAAACAATGATGTGATGATTTTTAATCAATAAATCAGCATTTTTCCATTTGTGTAAACTTCCCAAATTATCTTCACCCATTATTAAACTAAAAGAATAGTCTGGATGTTTTTCTTTCAGATAAGTCAGCGTATCAATCGTATAACTAGGTGTAGGAAGAGAAAATTCTACATTTGAAGCACGCATATCTGGATAGTTTTTGATAGCGAGCTCTACCATATCGAGTCTGTTATGGTCGTTCAGAAGCGATTTCTTTTCTTTAAAAGGATTTTGAGGGCTTACTACAAACCACAATTCATTCATATCTGAATTTTCAAGAATATAATTCGCCAATATCAAATGCCCAATATGAATTGGGTTAAATGATCCGAAAAATAAACCGATTTTTTTCATGGTTTAGGACTTAGGAATTAGACTTTTTATGGGTTAGCTTGCAATTTTTAAAAACTGTATGTAATCTGCTTGTGATCTTCTCGAATGTCCTTCAGCGATATTTGAGGGGATAGATATTGAACTTCGGCTAAAAGAATAGAGTTCTTCTTTTGGAAAATATTTAGTATAAGAATAAATTTCTGTAACAAGATCTACAGATTTATGCCAAACAATTAATTCTTTATAATTTCCCATGAGCTTTTCTAATCCCTAACTCCTAAAACCTAATCTCTAAATTTAACATCCTTAATATTCAAGCAATGTGTTACATTTCCTTTCCAGTGATTTTCTTCTAATGTAAAGGCGATATCGAAATTTTTAGTTCTAAAATCATCTGCAAATTGACCTAATTTAAAACCGATACATTCTATGTTTCTTCCGGTAGATTCTTGTTTGATGTAAAACTTCAGGTGATTATTATCTTTACCCATCGTTTTTAAGTAACCGGAAATTTTTTGATTTTTTAAAACCAAATTTGGTTTCATATTTTGAGGTCCAAAAGGAGCCAATTTTCTGTGGAAATTGATAAAATCTCTATTGATTTCATCTGCATCTAGGTCTGCATCTACGGTAATTGAAGGCTCCCTTTGATGGTCTTTTATTTTTTCCCCGACAATTCTTTCAAATTTAATTTTGAAATCTTCAAACTTCGATTTCTCCATAGAAAGCCCTGCTGCAGCATGATGTCCACCAAATTTTAAGAAATATTCTGAACATAAATCTAAAGCTTCATGTACATCAAAATCTGAGACCGACCGTGCAGAAGCTACCATCTCACCATTATTACCGTCTGTAAAAACCAAGGTAGGTTTATAATAGGTTTCAGTAAGCCTTGAGGCAACAATTCCTATAACACCTTTGTTCCATTCTGGATGGTAAACGATGGTAGAAAACTTGGTTTCCTGTTGTGATTCTATAATTTGATTAAGCGCCGAAAGGGTAGAGTTCATGTCGAGCTCACGTCTTTCATCATTAAGGTTCATAATGTCGCTTACGATTTGGTGAGCATGTTTCAGGTTGTCAGAAACCATCAACTCTACCGCTGCTTTTCCTTGAGAAATTCTTCCGGCAGCATTAATTTTGGGAGCGATTTCAAAAACAATATTTGAAATTTCAAAATGAGAAAGCTTGTCTTCAGGAATCAAAAGCCTCAGTCCCATATTTCGGGTTTTTCTGAGCATTTTAAGTCCCATTTTTGCCAAAACTCTGTTTTCTCCAGTCATCGAAACAATATCTGCCGCAATAGAAATTGCCAGTAGATCCGTTAATTCAAACAGTTCAGATTCAGGAATTTTATAAATAGTATTTAGACCTTGGCATAGTTTAAAACCGACACCACACCCTGAAAGTTCTTTAAAAGGATATCTGCAGTCAACCCTTTTTGGATCTAAAACTGCGGCTGCATCGGGTATTTCGTCTCCCGGTAAATGGTGATCACAAATGATAAATTCAATGTCTTTGCTTTTGGCATAATTAATCATGTCAATCGCTTTGATTCCACAGTCTAATGCGATAATCAGCGAAAAACCATTTTGCTTGGCAAAGTCAATACCTTCGGTAGATATTCCGTATCCTTCAGAATTACGGTCTGGGATATAATAGTCTAAATATTTTTTTTGAACAATTTTACTGAGATAAAGATACATCAATGCAACGGCAGTCGTTCCATCTACGTCATAATCTCCGTAAACCATGATTTTTTCTCCGTTTTCTATAGCGGTTGCAATACGTTCTACCGCTTTTTGCATATCGGCCATCAGAAAAGGATTGTGGATATCGGACATATTAGGCTTGAAAAATTCTCGCGCCTTTTGATAATTGTCAATTCCTCTGAGAACTAATAGTTTGGATTCAAAAGTTCCAAAACCAAGCGACGAACTCAATCTATCTACAATTTCTTCATCAGGTTCGGGTTTATAAATCCATTTTTGGCTCATGTCACAAAAATAGGTAAAATTTATTTTAAAAGCTATGGAAATGTCTACTCAAATTCAAATTCATTCTTCTCGTAATTTTAAATTATTTTCAATGTAAATAGGGTTGTCTGATGAAGTTGTTAATGAATTTTGTCTTTTTTTTAATATTTATATAAAACCAAAGCGTTGAGAGTCTCGTACATGATTTTAAATACTAAACCCATTTAAAAATTATATTATGAAAAAACCAATTCAAGTTTCTAACCAGGGAGCAACTCTGGATACCGGTAGAAGAAACTTTCTAAAACTCAGCGGTATTGGTATTGCCGTTGCTGGCCTTAGTTTGATAGGCTGCGATGACGACAATTTCGAATATATGGAACCTAACAAAATATTTGATTTGGGAGCAGGTGATGTAGGTGTTCTCAATTATGCGTATGCACTTGAGCAGTTAGAAGCAGATTTTTATACCAAAGTTGTTAATAACTTTTATTCTGGTATTTCAAATACTGAAAAAGAAGTACTTACAGATCTTTATCACCATGAAGTTATCCACAGAGATTTTTTCAAAGCTGCTATTTCCGGAGCAACGAATAATGTTTTACCTACTTTAGAATTTCAGTATCCGAATGTAAATTTTAATGATAGAAGTTCAGTTTTGGCTACTGCAAAAGCATTAGAAGATACTGGTGTTGCAGCATATAATGCCGCTGGAAAGTATATTTCTAATCCGGCTTATTTGGTTATTGCAGGGAAAATTGTTTCTGTGGAAGCAAGACATGCTTCGGCGATTCGAGATTTGATTAATCCAGGAACTGCAGCATTTTCAGGAGATGATGTCATCAATTCAAACGGACTAGATGTTGCCAAAGAACCAAAAGATGTGGTAATGGCTGCTGGAGGATTTATAAAAACTCCATTCACTTGGAAAGAACAAGGTATCAATTAACCAACTTAAATCTATTATTATGAATATTCTTAAATTACTAGATAAACTTTCTGACGATTCTTTTTTTACAAGACAAACGTCTAGATCAGGTACGCTTTCAGATATTTCAGCATTTGGAAAGAAAGCAGCAGTTGCAGCTCTGCCTTTAGGTTTGGCTGGGCTAATGACTACCACTGTAAAAGCAGAAACTTATACCGATAATGTTCCTGGAACAGCGATGAAAAGTGCATTGACAGATGCTCTTCAGCTAGCATTAACGCTGGAATATTTAGAAGATGAATATTACAGATTGGGGCTTAATGCAGGAACTTTAATTCCTACCGCAGACCGTACTGTTTTTATGCAGATTTCTAAACATGAAGCAGCTCACGTTGCATTTTTAAAAGCAACACTCACTTCTTTAGGGGAAACTCCTAAAGCAAAACCTACTTTTGATTTTACAGCCGGAGGAAATTTTGCCCCATTTACAAATTACCAGCAGTTTTTGATTTTGTCACAAGCTTTTGAAGATACTGGGGTAAGAGCTTATAAAGGACAGGCTGGAAATGTAATGTCTAATAAAGCTGTTCTTCAGGCTGCTTTACAGATTCATTCTGTAGAAGCGAGACATGCTTCACAAGTGCGAAGAATGCGTGCTAATAAAGGCTGGATAGAATTAGCAGATGGTGGAAATATGCCTGCTGCAACCAATGCGGTCTATGCAGGGGAAGATTTAACGATTCAGGCTGGGTTTAATACTGCAACGGCTTTTGGAGCAGCGGCGGGATCTGCTGCTTATGATGAGGTTCTCAGTGGTTCGGATGCAGCGACAATTGCAGGTTTGTTTATTGTTTAAAACATAAATTCTCATATATTCTTGAGTCCTTTTTCGGTAGATTTCCGAGAAAGGATTTTGTTTTAATGAAAAGTATTATCTTCACAACACAAATCTCAGGATGGTTTAAACTTAAATTATAAAGTTTATAAAGTGACTGATATCAATGCGTTTGCATGCGCTGACGGTAGTGTACGTATTTTTTTCTTCTTTAATGGATGTTATGACGGATGATGAATTATTGGCTGTAATTGGTCATGAAATTGATCACGTTAAAAATGAAGATACAAAAGATGTAATTAAATCAGCTTATCTGAAAGCTGCAGCTTTGGAAGCTGGTTCAGCTGCTTCTGGTACGGTTGCTACATTAAACGAAAGTCAGGTTGGGAAGATGGCAAATGAATTTTTGGATGCTTTACACAGTAAAAAACAAGAATCTCAGGCAGATACTTATTCATATGATTTTATGAAAGTCAATAATTATAATGTTGTAGGAGCGTACACAGCATTTAAAAAGCTTGCTTTATTATCAGAAGAAGGAATGGCTCAGTCAGGGTTTCAGAAAATGTTTAATTCGCATCCTGACAGTAATAAAAGGGCAGAAGCTGTGAAAAAACGGACTGAAAAAGATGGTTTATGAAAAGATCCAGGAGTAGTAACTTTACCTAAAACAAAATTAACAAAGTAGTTTTAAATTGAATAATCATAAAAAAATCCTCAATTATTTGAGGATTTTTTTATGATATAAATGTTATTCTAAAATTAAGAATACATTTTTTCTCTTAATTCTTTAATCTTTTTATCACCAAGATATTCGTCGTAAGTCATTTCTCTGTCGATAATTCCGTTTGGAGTCAATTCGATGATTCTGTTACAAACTGTTGAAAGCATTTCGTGGTCATGAGATGCCAATAAAAGGTTTCCTTTGAAGTTAGACAATGAGTTATTCAAAGTCGTGATACTTTCAAGGTCTAAGTGGTTGGTAGGTTCGTCTAATAAAAGAACGTTTGCTTTCTGAAGCATCATTCTACTAAACATACATCTCATTTTTTCACCTCCTGAAAGTACTTTACAAGATTTTAAAGCCTCATCACCTGAGAAAAGCATCCTTCCTAAGAATCCTCTCATGAATTCTTCGTGACGCTCTTCGTCATTTTTAGTAAACTGTCTCAACCAATCTACCAAGCTGATATCTTCTTGGAAGAATTTAGTATTATCTAAAGGCATGTGCGACTGGTTTGTAGTAACTCCCCACGCAACATTTCCTTTGTCTGCAGTATTATTTCCAGCTAAAATTTCGAAAAATTCAGTAATTGCTAATGAATTTTTAGATAAAACAGCAACTTTATCTCCTTTTTTAAGGTTTAAATCAATGTTGGAGAACAATAATTCTCCGTCTTTAGTTTTTTCAAGACCTTTTACATCCAAAATCTGATCTCCGGCTTCTCTTTCCATTTCGAAAATAATAGCAGGATATCTTCTTGAAGAAGGTTTGATATCATCGATGTTTAGTTTGTCGATCATTTTCTTTCTTGCAGTTGCTTGTTTAGCTTTTGCAACGTTTGAACTAAATCTTGCGATAAAATCCTGAAGTTCTTTCTTCTTTTCTTCCGCTTTCTTGTTAGCCTGAGCTCTTTGTCTTGTTGCTAACTGAGAAGCTTGGTACCAGAAAGAGTAGTTACCTGTATAAAGGTTTAATTTAGCATAATCTAAATCTCCAATGTGCGTACACACGGTATCTAAGAAGTGACGGTCGTGAGATACAACGATTACTGTATTTTCGTAATCTGCAAGGAAGTTTTCTAACCAAGCGATTGTTTCAATATCAAGATCATTGGTAGGTTCATCCAGAATCAATACATCAGGGTTTCCAAAAAGAGCCTGAGCCAAAAGAACTTTTACTTTATCTTTATTCTCAAGTTCTCCCATTGTCTGCCAATGCATATCGTCTTTGATGCCAACATTCGAAAGCATTGTTTGGGCATCAGATTCAGAGTTCCATCCACCCATTTCATCATAAACGACACCTAGTTCACCAGCTTTTATACCATCTTCATCAGAGAAATCTTCTTTGGCATACAAAGCGTCCATCTCTTCTTTTATTTCAAATAATTTTGTATTTCCTCTTAATACAGCTTCAAGAACAGTAAATTGATCGTATGCAAAGTGATCCTGCTCCAAAACTGACATTCTTTTCCCTGGTTCTAGAGATACATGTCCCGTTGTTGGATCTTGCTTTCCGGTTAATATTTTAAGGAATGTAGACTTTCCTGCACCATTTGCTCCGATGATTCCGTAGCAGTTTCCTTTGGTAAACATAATGTTTACGTCATCAAAAAGTATTCTCTTCCCGAATTGTAACGATAAATTAGATACTGTTAACATATAGTTTTGTAAATTTGGCGCAAAATTACGAAAAGAATTTGGGTAAATTATAATAATGTAATACTCAAGTTTTTATATGAAAGCAAATTTTGTATATTTAGTAACAAAATTTAACATAATGAAGATTGAAAAAACAGTTAGGATACTTAATAAAAGAGCTAGATTTGAATATGAAATTCTCGAAGAAATAGAAGCGGGAATGGTGTTGACAGGTACCGAAATTAAATCGTTACGTTCTTCTAAAGCTTCTATTACGGAGTCTTTTTGTCAATTCATCGATGGTGAATTGTATATCATTAATATGATGATTGATGAATATAAATTGGGTACTTTTTATAATCATAAAACAAAAAGGGAACGGAAGTTGCTCTTGCACAAACGCGAATTGTTAAAATTTGAAAAAAAACTTAAGGATGCAGGGAATACGATGATTCCTTTGAAGCTTTATATTAATGATGCAGGTAAGGCTAAAATTATTATTGCACTCGGGAGAGGTAAAAAACTCTTTGATAAAAGAGAAGCAATAAAAGATAGAGAAAACAAAAGAAACCTCGACAGAATATTAAAGAAAAGTTAAAAATCATCCTGAAAACTTTGTTTATAAAGAAAAATTATATTTATTTTGCAATATCAATTATTTAATCATTTAATTCTATGAAAAATCTAAAATTAGGAATTTCAGCATTGGCGCTTACAGTTGCCTCTACTGTTTTCGCTCAGACTACCAACAATCCGTGGATGATCGGGGTTGGTGCTCATGCGGAAAACCATACAGCACAGCGTGGTACTTTTAGTAATACGTTTTCTGCTACTAATTTGACGAAGAATATGTTCAATATGAACAATTTTTCTGTTACACCACCACTTTCTAAATTAACAGTTGCTAGAAACATTGGTAAAGGTTTAGTTATTGACTGGCAAACTTCTGTTGGAAATGTTGAGAACAAAGGACTTGGCATGGGTAAAGAATTCATGCTAATGACTGGTCTTGGTTTCCAAGCTAAAGCTGCTGGTTTAATTTGGGACGAAGAGTCTTGGTTTGATCCTTACTTGAGAGTAGGTGCAAACTATTTGAGACATGATTACACTGCTCTTGCTTTCCCAAGACAAACTTTCATCAATGGAAACCCTGCGGAAATGACTGGTATCGACGGGACAGCTCAAAATGGTAAAGCTAATCACTTTATGGTAGCTACTGGTGCTGGTGTTAACTTCTGGTTAACTAAGAACTTCGGTTTAGGTGTTCAAGGAGATTATGTTTCTAGCCCTACTGATAAAGCGAGTTATGCTAACTTTTGGCAAGCTTCTGCTTCTTTGAACTTTAGATTCGGAAACAGAGATAGAGACAAGGACGGTATCTTAGATAAAGACGATTTATGTCCAGATACACCAGGTTTACCAGAATTCCAAGGATGTCCTGATACTGACGGTGATGGAGTTCCAGATAAAGACGATCAATGTCCAGATGTTGCTGGTCCAGTTGAAAACGGTGGTTGTCCTTGGCCAGATACTGATGGTGATGGTATTATTGACAAAGATGATGCTTGTCCTACAGTTGCAGGTCCTGCAGAAAACAACGGTTGCCCTTGGCCAGATACAGATGGTGATGGTATCTTAGATAAAGATGATGCATGTCCTACAGTTCCTGGAGTTCCAGAATTCAACGGATGTCCTCCTCCAGTAATTATAGTTCCAATTGAAGAAACTATCACAAGAGAATTCAAAGATCTATTATTTGACTTCAACAAAGCTACAATCAGAAAAGAGTCTAATGGTAAATTAGATACTGCTGCGAAAATCATTAAAGATGCTCCAGCTCAAAACTTTGTGATTGTTGGTATGACTGACAAAAAAGGTAGCGATCTTTATAACTTAAACCTTTCTAAGCAAAGAGCTGCTTCAGTAGTTGCTGCTTTAGAAGCTAGAGGTGTAAACCCATCAGTATTGAAATCTATCGGTATTGGTGAGCAAGATGCTAAAGTTCCAGAAACTGCTTCTGATGCTGAAAGACAAGCAGACAGAAAAGTTATTGTAAGAGCTGTATCAGGTTCTGAATGGGATACCATGAAGAAAAATGATATCACAGTTTCTAAGCCAGCTAAGAAAAAAGCTCCAGCTAAAAAGAAAAAATAATTAATTTTTCTACATAATAAATACCTCCAGGTTTCTGGGGGTATTTTTTTTGTTGTTGATTTTGAGTAATTTTGTCAAAATTTAAATTATAAAATGGGAAGAGCATTTGAATATAGAAAAGCCTCAAAAATGGCACGTTGGGATAAAATGGCCAAGACTTTTTCTAAAATAGGAAAAGATATCGCCTTAGCAGTAAAAGCAGGAGGTACGGATCCAGAAGCCAATCCGGCATTGAGAAGATGTATTCTAAATGCAAAAGGGGCTAATATGCCTAAAGATAATGTTGAAAGAGCCATTAAAAAAGCAAGTGGTGCAGACGCTGAAAACTACGAAGAAATCACTTATGAAGGCTATGGGCAAGGTGGTGTAGCATTCTTTGTGGAATGTACGACTAACAATACAACAAGAACCGTTGCTAATGTAAGAGCTATTTTCAATAAGTTTGACGGTAATCTTGGCAAGAATGGTGAATTGGCATTTATCTTCGACAGAAAAGGAATTTTCACAATCGATTTAGCTCAAGTTAAAATGGATTGGGATGAATTTGAAATGGAAATGATTGACGGTGGTGCAGAAGATGTAGAAAAAGATGACGAAGAAGTAATGATTACTACAGCTTTTGAAGATTTTGGATCGTTATCTCACAAATTAGATGAGCTTAAAATTGAAGCTAAGAGCTCAGAATTACAAAGAATTCCAAATAATACGAAAGAGGTTACTTTAGATCAGTTTAAAGCAAATATGAAAATGCTAGACCGTTTCGAAGAGGATGATGACGTACAAAACGTTTATCATAACATGGAAATTACAGATGAACTTCTAGAGTCTTTATAAAAAATAATATTGCATTCATATACAGTTCATTTTCAATTAGTTTCTTTGCATAAGAATCAATTGTGAAATCGCCATCCTTGGTCAATATAAATACTAATTGATATGGCGATCACATTTGATCATTAGTAAGATAAATATCTGCAATTGAAAAGAAACGTTGAACTTGTCGTTATTTCGGATGTACATTTGGGAACTTACGGATGTAAGGCCAAAGAACTTCTACGATATCTAAATTCTATTCAACCGAAAACGTTAGTTTTAAATGGTGATATCATTGATATTTGGCAGTTTAAAAAGTCTTACTTCCCTAAGCCTCATTTAAAAGTAATCAAGAAGATTATTTCATTAGCTACAAAAAACACAAATGTCTATTATATTACCGGTAATCACGATGAAATGTTCAGAAAGTTTACCGATTTTGAATTGGGGAAGCTAAAGGTCTGCAATAAACTCTGTCTTGATATCAATAATAAAAAAACATGGATTTTTCACGGAGATGTCTTTGATGCCTCAGTTCAACATTCAAAGTGGATTGCTAAACTAGGAGGGAAAGGGTACGACCTTCTCATTGTCATCAATAACATGGTCAATTGGTTTTTGGAAAAAATGGGTAGAGAAAAATATTCGTTTTCAAAGAAAATCAAAAATAACGTGAAAAAGGCAGTAAAGTATATTGGCGATTTTGAGTTAACAGCTTCTGAGCTTGCTATTGATAACGGTTATGATTATGTAGTTTGTGGTCATATTCATCAACCTCAAATGCGCGAAGTAGTCAATAAAAAAGGTTCCTGTACTTATTTAAATTCCGGAGATTGGATTGAAAATCTTTCAGCTTTGGAATATCATGATAACGAATGGAAAATCTTTTATTATGAAGAACACAAGCATTTGTTGAAAGATGATGAAACAGAAGAAATTCAAGATATCAACAATTCGGATCTTTTGAAAATTGTAACTCAATTTACTTAAAAAATGAAAGTTCTATACGCGTTTCAGGGAACAGGCAACGGTCATGTTGCACGAGCGCAGGAAATTATTCCTATTCTTAAAAAATATGCTTCTGTTGATACTTTTATCAGTGGGCATCAATCTCAATTAAAGGCCGATTTTCCGATTAACTTTCAACATAAAGGGATTTCTCTGCTTTACAATAAAACAGGCGGAATTTCCTATAAAAAAATCCTTTTAGAAAATAACTTCCTTGAAGCTTTTAAAACGATTAAACAAATTGATTTAACGAAATACGACTTAATCATCAATGATTATGAACCATTGACAGGATGGGCTTGCAAAACAAAAAATCTCAATATGATTGAGCTGAGTCATCAGGCTTCAATGAGTTTTAAAGAAACTCCAAAACCTGCAAAAAAAGATTTTTTCGGAGAATTAATTTTAAAATATTATGTTCCGAGTGAAAGAAAAATAGGTTTTCATTTTGAAAATTATCATCCGCAAATTAAAAAACCCGTTATCAGAAAAAAAATAAGAAATCTTAATCCTGATAAAAAAGGATTTTATGTGGTTTATCTTCCTAGTTTTTCAGATGAAAATATCATTAAGATTTTAAGTGAAGTTCCTGTAGAATGGAAAGTTTTTTCTAAACACAGTAAACTTCAGAGAAAAGTGAAAAATGTTGAGATTTTTCCGATTGATGAAATTCAGTATTTAAAATATTTCGAGAACTGTGATGGAATTTTATGCAATGCAGGATTTGAAACTCCGGCAGAAGCACTTTTTATGGACAAAAAACTGTTTGTAATTCCCATTCATAATCAGTACGAACAAGAGTGTAACGCCTGTGCTTTAGACAAAATGGGAATTCCAAATTCTAAAATTTTAGATAGAGAAGAAATTACAAACTGGGTTGCATCAGACCTTCATTTTCAGGTTAATTATCCCGATGATATCGAAGATATTTTGCTCAATGACGTATTAATCCTGTAAAAAAATGTCTTCTACATCATTCATCCTTCTCATTACAGCTCTTGCGTAAGAACAATGTGGATAAACTTTCCAGTTGTTTTCTCTTGAAAATTTAATGGCTTCTTCTACTAAGAATTTTCCCATTCCGCGACCTTCAAATTCGGGATGTACCAGTACGAAAGAAATGATTAGTCTATTTTCGTCAGGGAAAATGGTATAAGTTACTCTACCTACTTCTTTTATTTCGTTGTTGAGTGTTATTACACCGCCATTTCCAGATTTGTTGTTTACGAATTTCATAGTTTATATTTTAATTGAATTTAAAACTACAAAAACTGCACCGTGAATATTTTGATGTCTATTAAGAAATAGATTTAAGTGAATTGTCAATCTGTTTCACTTCATCTTTTTGCTTTAGTACATGACATTTTTTTAAACCGCAAAAGAAACAAAAGACTTTATGCTGGATAAGTTATTCAAAAGCTTACAAAACAAAAAATAATGAAGGTTTTGCATTTTGTAAACTTTTGAATTTTACTTTTTTCAATCATTTCTTTTGATACTTTTGCGGTTAAAAGAAATTTTAGATTTTTTGTCTTGTATTAAAATAAAACACACAAAATTTATTATGAATCAATTTTTAAAGACAGAACTTGTAAAAGAAAATCCTGAATATTCCGTTTAATTCTTAAATTTGACTCATGCAAAAGAAATTTTACCTTATCATTATACTATTCTCTCTTGTGAGTTGCTATACTTACCAAGTTAAAAAACCTGTGGATAACACAATCGACACCAAGAAAGAATCTAAAAAGAATCTAGCAAGCGTTGATGTTACTCCACTAGAAATGAAAAGTACAAAAGCTGAATCCCAAAAGCTGAGTTCACCTCAAGCGCCAGCTCCAATAAATGTTCAGGAGAAACTTGTACCGAATAAAAATTTTAGAATTGATGTTGATGGTAAGGCTTATAAGATAATAGTTGACCGTTGGGAAGGTGATAGCTTAGTGGCACACTCGGCAAATAGCCATAAAAAAATTCTGAAATTTCATAAGAATCAAATCGACAGCGAAAAAATTGCTGAAAAACGCTTTTCAAAGCCTATTGCTGATATTATTACAATTGCTGTTTATGCAGGTATTGGTGTCGGAATTTGGTCTCTTTTGCAATAATAGAGTAATTGTTAATTGACAATTAATAATTGACAATTAACAATTAACTAACTGTCTTTTCCAGTATAATAATTATAATCTTTAATGATAATTCCAATAAACTGTCTTTCGGTCATTTTTGTGGGGTCGACTTCTAGTTTGAGAATGTTTTTTATTTTGTCTGAAAGCTTTGTAATTACCTGCCTGTCGTCAATCCTGAGAGCTTTTAAATAATTATCTTTAATAATTCTCATGTCATTATCGCTTAATCCAATCACCTGCGAAAAAGTGGGGATGTAATCGTGGTTGATATTTTCAAGAATCGTATGAGAAATATTGATATTGTTTTTAAGGGAGATTACGGCTGTTCCGGAAGCAATGTCTCCTAAACGCTGGTTGTTTTTAGAGACAATCATAGAAATTAAACCGACAACTCCCGCAAAAGTTGTATCAATTAATCTGAAAACCCAACGAATCAGATAATCTCCGAAACTCGCTTGGTAACCATCAATTTTTACCACCCGTATTTTCATTACTTTTTTTCCGGGCGTTTGTCCTTCCATTAAGCTTTCCAAAACTAGTGGGTAAAGTGCAACAGGTAAAGTGAGAACAATATAAATAGCATTTTGAGACCAGGAATCTAAACCATCTAAAATATATCCTAAATTGAAAACGTTAAAAAATAAATAGAACGTTATTATAAGATAAGCCACTTTGATGAGAGTATCTATAATGTAGGCTATCATTCGTTCTCCGATACTTGCGGTGATAAAATTAATATTTACATTTTGGGAGGTATTTATCGCAATTTGAGACATAATTTTTATTATTTTAGCCTTACAATTATGAGAGAAGTTTATTTCATTAAACAAAATAAAGAAAAATGGTTGGGAATTGAGCAGGTTGTTCAAGGGAAAATTAAAAAAAATCCTGATGACCTGTCTTCGTTGTACATCAACCTTGTCAACGACCTTTCTTTTGCTCAGACTTATTACCCCAAAAGTAATACAACGGTTTATCTTAATCATCTTTCGTCTCAGATTTTTCAGAAAATTTATAAAACAAAAAGAGTTGAAGAAAACAGACTGATTTATTTCTTTAAAACAGAAGTTCCTTTAATTGTTTACGAAAACAGAAGATATTTAATCTACTCATTTTTGTTCTTTATATTTTTTATGCTCATTGGTGTTCTTTCGGCGAGATATGACAATGATTTTGCAAATCTTATCTTAAGTGAAGGATACGTGAATATGACCATCGAAAATATCAAAAACGGAAATGCAGTAGGTGTTTATCAGGATGGTTCAACTTGGGGAAGTACCATAGGAATTACTTTTAACAATATTATTGTTGGAGCGAAATTATATATCTACGGCATTTTTGGTGGACTCGGAACGTTATATCTTCTTATGCACAATTCTATCATGGTAGGAACTTTTCAATATTTTTTCTATCAGCATGGCGCTTTAGGAGACAGTGCAAGAGGAATCTGGCTGCATGGTGTGTTTGAGATTTTCAGTATGGTGGTAGAAGGAATGTGTGGTTTGATTCTCGGAACATCGATTCTTTTTCCTAAAACACTTTCAAGATTTAATTCTTTTAAAAACGGATTTAAAAATTCATTCAAAATATTTTTAAGTACAGTTCCTTTTACCATTTGTGCCGGAATTATTGAAGGTTATGTTACGAGGTATGCTTTAAATATGCCTTTGTCGCTTAATCTTTTCATCATTTTTGGTTGTTTGGGAATTATCGGCTTTTATTATTTTATCTATCCACATATTGTTAACCGAAGAGTAAAAAACACTATCAATGATGCAATTTTATAAAAAAAGAGATTTCGGAACATTTATCAGTGACAGTTTTACGTTTTTCAAATTATATGGGAAAAACTATTTCAAAAACTACATTTTGCTAAATGGGCTTTTGCTTATTTTGATGGTTACCCTATTTGTTTTTGGTTACAGGGAACTGTTGATGCCGATTTTTGGGTCAAATATGAGCGGAGAAAGCTATTATTTTGAATCTTATTTTGAAGAAAATATCGGAATGTTTGCGGTGATGGGAGTGATTACTTTCTTACTTTTTTTAATCATGATGATTGTCAATTATCTTTTCCCGGTTTTTTATCTTAAAAGATTAGCAGAAGGAGAATTGAAAATAAAAACGGATGATATTCTCGGTGATTTTAAGAAAAATGCCGGTAAAATAGGAAAGCTTTGTCTGGGAATGATTTTCGTTGTGACACCGCTCTCATTTATTATAATGGGAATCTCTTATGCGATGATATTAATTGTTATCGGATTTTTTCTCATCTTACTTATTTACCCGGTTTTATTTAATGTGATAACATTTTTGATGTATGATTATTTTAATAGTAAAAGAGGTTTTTTTGAAAGCTTAAGCTATTCTATTCGGTCACAATTTTCATATACAAATGGAAGAGAAAAATCTCCATTCTGGAAATATTGGGGCTCTACGGTTGTTATTTCAATTATTCTGTATGTGATTACCACTATTTTTACGGCAATACCAATGATTTTCTTTATGCTGAAAATTACTACGACTGCGCCAGATGCCAATTTTGAGCAAAATCCATTCGCTGGAAGTTTTGGAGTCATGATGTTTGTAATGTATGGAATTTCGATGTTGGTATCTTTCTTTTTGTCGAATATGCTTTATGTAAATTCAGGATTAATGTATTACGACAGCAGAAGAGATTTTCATCAAAAAGTAGAGTTGGAAGAAATTGAAACAATCGGTATCAATGAATAAATTTCTATTTTTTTTATTGATTTTTCTAAATCTTGCGACCTTTAAGTCTCAGGAATACGAAGATGATGATATTTCTGAAATGTATGTAGAAGATTCTGTAGAGACTTCTCATTACAAAAATATGTACGTTGCAGATTCTGTTTTAAATGCTAATCCTCAAACTGAAAATACTGTTTTTCCAAAGAAATTTAAAGAAAATCTACCTTCAAGATACAAGGGAAAGGAGTTTGATTATACCACCTCAAAACCTAAAGAATCATTTTTTGACAAGCTTAAAAGAAAATTAGCTAGACTATTGCAAAGTATTTTCGGAGATACCAGTTTAGAGACTTCTTCGCAAATTACATGGGTTGTTATCCGTCTTTTTGCTATTATATTGGTTGGTTTTTTACTTTATTTCATCGTTAAATATATAATTAGTACCAATGGAAGTTTGTTTTTTGGCAAAAAGAATAAAAAAGTAGAGATTCTTGAAGAAGAACTTCATGAAAATATTCACGAAATCAATTTTCCCCAAAGTATTGCAAAATTTGAAAATAGCGGAGATTACCGTTCTGCAGTTCGATATCAGTTCTTATTTATTCTTAAAAAATTAAGTGATAAAAAACTCATCATTTGGAATCCCGAAAAAACAAATAAAGATTACGTTGCGGAGCTTAAAGCTGCACATTTGAAAAACCAATTTTATGACCTTTCGTATATTTTCGATTACGTTTGGTATGGTGAATTCAGTATTGATGAGCAAAGTTACAGTAAATTTAAAAACCAGTTTCAAGGATTTAAACCTTAATTAAAACTTCTTAAAATGAATAAAACGTTCAAAATATATGCTCTTATTTTCATCATTATCATGGTGATTATAGCATTGTTTGAAGTTAATAAAAAGGAAGTTGTAGACTGGCGAAAAAATTTTGATGTCAATCAGAAATCACCTTTCGGGCTCTTTGTTTTTAATAAAGAAATAAAAGATTTATTTAAAAATAATCTGACGAAAATTGAAGTTGCTCCCTACAATTATTATGCAGAAAAAGACAAAAAGCCACACAATATTCTTATCATAGAAAGCGAAATGGACCAGGAATCATGGGCTAAGATTTTGGATGAGGTTTCTAAAGGTTCTGATGCAATGATTATTGCCAACCGAATTCCAAAAAATATTTCAGATACAATTGGATTTTATGGTTCAAAAATTTCTTATGAAGACCAAAATGTTTTGAAACTGACCGACAAAAAATATCAGAATGATTTTATTAGATTAGATAAATTTCCATCGGGAAGAGGTTTTTCTTATATCAGACTCAATGTTCAGGTTTTAGGAAAAACAGTTGAAGAAAATAATAAAGACCAGGCAAATTTCATCAAAGCACCATTCGGAAAGGGAAACGTTTATGTGCATTGTGAGCCACTTTTTTTAACGAATTATTATCTTTTACAATCAGGAAATGTACGATATGCCCAAAGTGTTTTTTCATATTTAAGTGACAGAGAAACTTTGTGGTTTGTAGAAAGTAATACCAAAGAATCTAGTTCGTTATTGCGTTTTATACTTTCTAATCAGTCTTTGAAATACGCTTGGTGGGTGTTTTTAGGAGGATTGATTTTATTTATTTTCTTTAATGTAAAAAGAAAACAGCGAATCGTTCCCATCATTGAGCCATTGAAAAATACTTCCGCTGATTTTGTGAAAAGTATAGGGAATCTTTATTTGCAAGAAGGAGATTTTCACGATATGATGGCTAAAAAAGCGCAATATTTTTTAAATAAAGTAAGACTAGATTTTTTAATTGATACACAACATCTGGATGAAGAGTTTGCGAAAAAACTTAAGCTAAAAACGGGAAAATCTGAAGAAATGATTAATGAAGCAATCGTTTTGATTAAAAAAGCACAAGACCCTTACGCAAGTGTTGTCAAAGAAGATTTAGCAAGAATAAACAGTCTTTTAGATGATATTTTGAAATGATTTGTTGATAGAGAATTTTCCGTAGAATAGAAATCTGGAAAAAAATGGGATATTAAATTTATAAAAATGGCTGCTTTTTTGAATTTTATGATGGGTAAAGGTGTCGCTCCTACGGAGCTTCGCTCATGTTGGGTAACATTTTCTACAAAGGTTAAACTCCTCTGGAGTTGGTCGCTTTTAGATAAAATTAAATGTATAAAAATATTTAGAATAGGAAAAGGCTCCGTAGGAGTCTAACCTTTGTAGAAAAAATTGAGAGATATGAAAAGAGCTCCGTAGGAGTGAAACCTTAAAAACAATCTATAATATTAAAATTTTCAATAATGGCGAATACCTATTCTCAAATTTTTATTCAGCTAATTTTTGCCGTAAAGGGTAGAGAAAGGCAGATTCGTGAAGAGTTTCGGGAACATTTAGAAAAATATATTACAGGAATTATTCAGAATAATCATCAAAAGCTATTAGCTATTTATGCAAATCCTGATCATATTCATATTTTAGTTGGATATAATAATCTGAATGTTTTGATACCTAATCTTGTGAGAGATATTAAATCTAATTCTTCAAAACTTATTAATGAAGAAAATTGGTTTATAGGAAAATTTCATTGGCAGGAAGGGTATGGTGCATTTTCCTATTCCAAAAGTCAGGTTGATTCTGTTGTGAAATATATTTTGAATCAGAAAAAGCATCACGAGAAACAGTCTTTTAAAGAAGAATATATCGAGTTTTTAACAAAATTTGAAATTGATTATAAAGATGAATACGTTTTTGAATTTTATGATGATTAAAGGTGTCGCTCCTCCGGAGCTTCCATAATCTTATTGTAATATTTGCTACAAAGGTTGAACTCCTACGGAGTTCGTTACCTATATAGACTGAAACGGTAAAATAGAAAATTAGGTGAATAAAAAGACTCCGTAGGAGTCTGACCTTTGTAGAAAAACATCAACCACACAAAGTATAAGCTCCGTAGGAGCGAAACTATTTTCAAAATAGAAACAAAAGAAATGGAAAATAACGAAGAACAAAATTTAGAAAATCAAAATTCTATTAATTTAAATAAAGAACAAAAAACTCAGGAAGAATTTCAATCGAGAATCGATATGATAGAGCTTCGTGAGAGTTTAAATAAAGTAAAAACAGAAATCGCCAAAGTAATAGTAGGTCAAGAAAATATGGTTGAGCACCTTTTGGCGGCTTTGCTTTCTAACGGACATGTTTTGATTGAGGGAGTTCCCGGTGTTGCAAAAACAATTACCGCAAAATTATTGGCAAAAACAATTGATGTAGATTTCAGCAGAATACAGTTTACACCAGATTTGATGCCTTCAGATATTTTGGGAACCTCGATTTTCAGCATGAAAAATTCTGAATTTGAGTTTAAAAAAGGACCTATTTTCTCAAGCTTTATTCTGATTGATGAAATTAACCGTTCTCCTGCAAAAACTCAGGCGGCTTTGTTTGAAGTAATGGAAGAGAAGCAAATTACCATAGACGGAAAACGCTATGAAATGGATGAGCCTTTTCTTGTCATTGCGACTCAAAACCCTATCGAACATGAAGGAACTTACAGACTTCCGGAAGCTCAGCTTGACCGTTTTTTATTCAAAATTAATGTAGGATATCCCAATCTTGAACAGGAAATTGCGATTATCAAAAATCAACACGATAACAGACTCGAAGATAAAACTGAAGCCGTTAATAAAGTAATTACAGCGCAACAGCTCAATAATTACCAGAAGTTAGTGAAAGAAATCATTGTTGAATCTCAACTGATTGAATACATTGCTAAAATTATCATTAATACGAGAGAAAATCAGTTTTTATATTTAGGAGCTTCGCCAAGAGCAAGTCTGGCATTATTAACAGCCTCAAAAGCTTTTGCAGCATTGCGAGGCAGAGATTTTGTAACACCGGAAGACATTAAAGAAGCAAGTTATGCAGTTTTAAGACACCGAGTAATCGTTTCGCCTGAAAGAGAAATGGAAGGTTTAACTGCTGATGAAATTATTCGTCAGATTTTGGAAGGAATAGAGATTCCCAGGTAGGTTCCAAGGAATGATAATTTCAGAATATCAATAAACATAATGTTTGTCATGCTGAAAGCATCTCTACAAAATTTATTGAGATTCCTACCGGAATTACAAAAACTTAGATTAATTTTAAATACTAAAGGCTTAACAAATTAGAGAAATAAAAAACCTAAAACCTTGAAAAACCTATACATCAATACCCGTTTTTTTTTCGCACTCATCGGTGTAGGAATGCTTTATATTTTGGGATTTTTCTTTCCATTTTTTATGATTTTGGGTCATATATTTTTATTATTGATTTTCCTTACAACTTTTATTGATTATTTACTTGTTTTCAGACAGAAAGATACTGTTTTAGCACAGCGAATTTTACCTGAAAAATTATCAAATGGTGATGAAAATGCGGTGAAAGTTGATATTAAAAATAATTACAGTTTTAAAATCAATGTAAAGGTTATTGATGAAATTCCGTTTCAGTTTCAAAAGAGAGATTTTTTAATCAGAAAGCAAATTGAGTCCGGAAAAAATACATTATTTCAATATTTTTTAGAACCAAAAGAACGAGGAGAGTATAATTTTGGAGCCTTAAATATTTATGCTTCATCGCCAATTGGTTTCGTGTCTAAAAGATTTATATTTCAAAAAGATATTTCTTTAGCTTCATATCCGTCATTTATTCATTTAAGAAAATATGAGTTGATGGCGCTTCAGAACGAATTTTTATTAGGCGGAATCAAAAAAATCAGGAAACTTGGGCACACGATGGAATTTGAGCAGATTAAAGAATATGTTCCCGGTGATGATGTAAGAACAATCAATTGGAAAGCAACCTCAAAGACCAATCGTTTGATGGTGAATCAGTTTCAGGACGAAAAATCACAGCGTATTTTTATGCTAATTGATAAGGGAAGAACGATGAAAATGCCTTTCAACGGTTTAAGTCTTCTCGATTATTCTATCAATGCCACGATGGCGCTTTCTCATATTATTCTGAAAAAAGGAGACCGTGCCGGAATGATGACTTTTTCAAAGAAAGCCGAAAATAAAATTCCTGCCGAAAATAAATCTGGGCAACTAAGAAAAATTTCAGAATCTTTGTACAATATTAAAACTGATTTCTTTGAAAGTGATTTCAACAGGTTGTATCAAGATGTAAAATATTCGATTAATCAGAGAAGCTTGGTTTTGCTTTTTACCAATTTTGAAACTTTGGATGGACTAAACAGACAGATGAAATATCTTCGAGGAATTGCCAAAAACCATTTGCTGGTGGTAGTTTTCTTTAAAAATACTGAAATTCAAAAACTCATCCATTCCAATCCGGAAACTACGCAGGGGATTTATGATGAAATTATCGCCGAAAAATTTGAGTTTGAAAAAAAGCTCATTATTCAAGAATTAAGAAAATACGGTATTTATTCAGTTTACACTCTTCCCGAAAATCTAAATGTTGATGTAATTAATAAATATCTTGAGATAAAAGCACGAGGGATTTTGTAGCCAATATAGTTTAAACACAAAAATTGAAGAATGAATAAAGTTAATTATGAAAAGAGTTTTATACTCTTGTTTTTTATGCTCTTTTTTTATGTATTTTATACATTGTACGCAATCTATAGCTCAAATGTTATATTGGCAGACGATTTAAGTATTTTATATTCATCCAAAGACATACACCAGAATTATTTTGAATACATTATTTCGTATATCGATTCTTCTACAATGTCTGCAAGGCCTGTATCTGGTTTTATAACGGGTACCATTGCTTTTTTTTCAAAAAATAATAATCAGATATATTTCTTAGGGCTGCTTTTTTTTCCTTTGTCTATATTCACTATTTATTTTGTCTTAAGCAAAATTTTATCCAAAGAGGTTGCTTGTTTAATCATTCTGTTTTATGCAGTCTCAATTATTGGAACGTCGATACAGTTTTCACCCATCATGTTGAATTCTAATGTGGCTACAATTTTTTATGTATTGAGTATTTATTTTATCGTAGTTAAGAAAAATTTAGTTCTCAGCTCACTATTATTTATACTTTCCATATTATCGTATGAGATATTTTTTATGGGAATTTTAATCAATATTTTATTGATTAAAGAAAATAAAAAGAAAATAATATATGCTTTATTGACTTTAGGATTACTCTTTTTTTATCGAAAATTTGCACAGGTTTACTTTTTTACAAATTCATATCAAAGAGATTCGGTCTCTAGTATTTTTGATATGCAAAGAAACTTCAAAATTATAATCTGGTCAGGAAAAATGATTTTTAGAGATTACTTTGTTGCAATTTATAGAAGTTTTATCAATATTGGGAAGATAAATGTTTTTGAGTGGGCTATAGCTTTACTCATCTCTTATGGTGTTTTTAATTTATTAAAATCCTTTGATTTCCATCTCAATTCAAAAAAACTAAAAAAAGTTGCAATGGTAACATTTTGTGGTTTTATCTTTAGTTTTGGAATTTTTGTTTTTTCAACTTATATGCCGACTTTATTCGGGTTTGAGAATCGCAATTTAGGCGCTGTACGATTGTTTTTAACGACATCAGCCATATGCTTTCTTCTGTATTTCTTAGGGCAAACTAAAGTCAAAAAAAATGGGATAGCTCTTGTATTTTCTATTTCCAGTTTAGTTTTAATGATAAGCAATTTAGGCGTTAAAAATTCGTGGATTTATGCAAATGATTTTAATAATAATATTTTTAAAACGATTAAGGTTGAACTCGATAATAATAAAATAGATAAAGGGGTTATTTGTGTAGATTTTGATATCTATAATGAAATAGAAAATAACAATAATTTTATATTAAGAGAGCCTGTGTTTTTTAACAATTGGGAAAATAAAGAACTTTCTTTTAGAAACGGTATTAATCCTGAAAACATAATAATTTATAACTGGGAAAGGAGGAAAAATGGTGATTATCAAGTTTTCATTAGAAAAAATAAGGTCACTTTAAAGAAGCTCAATAGTTTATAATTTGATAAGTAAATATAATTTTATTAGCTAGAATAGAAGCTTTTTATAACTTTGTAATAAGAAATAAGCAACAATGAAAATAACACTTAATAGACTCAACGACGATTTTTTATTTGAATGTACCAATGCTCAGGGAAATTCAATTTTATTAGATAATACATCTCAACCAGGCGCAAAAGGGGTGTCACCAATGGAAAGCGTTTTGATGGCAGTCGCAGGATGCAGTGGAATTGATGTAGTTTCTATTCTGAAAAAACAGAGACAGGAAATTACAGATTTCAAAGCTGAAGTAGAAGGGGAAAGAATTGTTGTGGATGATGCAAAACCATTCAAATCAATTACTGTAAAGTTTTTGTTGGAAGGAAATATCGACCCTAAAAAAGCATTGAAAGCATCAGAATTATCTTTCGAAAAATACTGTTCTGTATCAAAAACCTTAGAGCCCAATGTAGAAATTGCTTACGAAGTTTTTGTAAACGGAGAGAAAGTTTAAATACTATTTTAATAACAAAAGGCTGTACATTATAAAATGTACAGCCTTTTTTAATGAATGTTAAATATTATTTTTTAATGACTTTTACATTTTCAACTGTCCCATCTGTCATTGTCATATTTAAAATATAAAGTCCAGATCTTAAATCACCTAAATGAATTGAAGATGATGGATTGTTTATAGATTTTATATTTCTTCCAGAAACGTCTGTTATAACAATCTGTTTTACCTTTTCATAGTTTTTAATGTTTATAGCTTGGCTGAAAGGATTTGGTGAGATTAGATTCTTCTTTTCTGCCTTTATTTCACTTGTTGATAGATTAAGAGGTGCTAAAGTAACTGTTACAGTCCAAGTACCATTATTAACTTTATTATAAGAGGCATTACATCCTAAATTTTCATCACCCCAAGTTCTCCATGCGTGCAATTGGAAATCTACTGTTCCTACAAGATCATTGGCTAAATTTAGACCTGTTCTTTCGTAGGTGAAAGTTCCTCCCGAAGACCCTGAAGCAGATGATATTGTAGATTCTGTAGTATTGTTTGTAGTGCATATCAATAAGCTTTTTTGCTCAGACATATAAGCACCTGCCAGAGCAGTCATTGTATAATTAACTTTTGTGGACGCAATTTTATAACCACTAGGAATCGTTAAAGATAATGTTCCTGAGCAACTTGATGTAGACGATACTGTGGGTTCGTTACTTGCAAATGCGGTGTTGATATCGTTAGAAGTAAACGTGGCAGAAACTTGTCCGGGAATAAATTCTTTCATTTTCCAGAATCCTTTTATAGAGCCACAGTTTGATCTTACCCAGAAATAATATGTTTGCCCCGTTGTTAAGCTGTTTAAAAGAGCAGAGGTTACTCCTGTTGCCACAGAACCTGTAGGTGTTGTCGTAGCGGTAGGTGCCGTTGAAGAAGTAGAGTAGTAATATTCATATCCTGACGAAGGAGTACTTGATGGAGGTACCCAACTCAATGTGGCGCTGGTAGGGGTGGTTGTAGAA
This sequence comes from Chryseobacterium turcicum, assembly GCF_021010565.1. Taxonomy (NCBI): domain Bacteria; kingdom Pseudomonadati; phylum Bacteroidota; class Flavobacteriia; order Flavobacteriales; family Weeksellaceae; genus Chryseobacterium; species Chryseobacterium turcicum. The sequence continues at coordinate 832,198 of NZ_JAJNAY010000002.1, read as the reverse complement.
GTGATATTTGTAGGCGATTGACAAGAATTGTATACATCTGCCGAAAAAGCAAAAATATTTGGCAATCCTCCTGTACCCGTTTTTGTTATCGTTACACTAGTAATATTTTTTGATTGGTTTGCTGTGCTGATTGCTAAAGGAAGTTGGTATAACCTGGGATTAGTTCCACTTCCTGATTCTAGATTATTGTTGTTGAGGTTAATACGTCCTATTCCTTGTATTGCGTAATTACTTCCACCATACCAATCAGAGATACTTATTCCGGTAAATGTTTGGGTTGTAGTATCTGAAAAATTAACGACAGCGTCTACAGTTGTTGCTCCACTTCCTCCGGTTGCAAGCATATATAAATTAATTGCGGGCGTAGGATTTGCAAAAGTAAGTGTTCCGGAAGTTGTGGTGCTGGTAAGGCGAAGAGAATTGTTTCCGTTGTAGGGAGCCAGTTGATAACTTAATCCATTGGTAGAAGCTACAGCAGTATTGATGATTCTATTGATGGGTAAACCGTACGTTAGCGCTGTACTTGTTGATGTTAATTGAAAATCGCGTGATAGAAACGCATAACTTACACCATCTACGTCGTTGTTGGTAGAGCTTAAGGCCGTTCCAACACCATTTGCAATCACATCTGCATTAAATCCACTTTGTATAGGTATTATTTGATATTCTTGTGCTTTTACTTGATTAAAGGACATTGCAAGTGAAGCCATCAAAAAAACAGATTGTAGTTTTCTTTTCATAATAAATATGTTGATTATTAGTAATTGGTGTAAATATACTTAAATAGTAGTGTTTTGCTGGTTTTTTTCTGTTAAAATTGATGAATTTTAATAAAAAGCATTAAAATAGTAATTATTTATTGTTTTGTATTAAAGAACCCAGAGGGAATCTTCTCTGGATTTAAATCGTGTATGGTCAATAGATTAGGCTAATCTTGGCTTCATTAGTTTTGCCACTGTTGCCGTCCATCCAGTTTGGTGTGATGCCCCTACACCGCGACCATTGTCACCGTGGAAATATTCAAAAAACGTAATATAATCTTTGAAGTGTGGGTCATAATTAAATTTATAATTCCCGCCGTTAAAAGCCCGTTGTCCACTTTCATCTTTCAGGAAAATAGAGCAGAGTCTTCCGCTGATATTTTGGGCAACTTCATCTAGATTTTTCTTTTCGCCACTTCCTGTAGGGAGTTCCACTTTTAGACTATTTCCATAATAAAAATGGAAACGCTGTAAACTTTCTACAATCAGAAAATTGATAGGAAACCAAATCGGTCCGCGCCAATTACTGTTTCCTCCAAACATTCTGCTGTCGCTCTCTGCAGGCGTATAATAAACTACATTTTTGTTGCCGTGAACCGTAAAAACAAAAGGATTTTCTTCATACACTTTAGACATCGCACGAATTCCATAAGAACTTAGAAATTCTTTTTCATCCAACATTCTCGTCAAAACCTTTGTAAGTCTCTGTTTGCGGAGAATACTCATCAAATGTTTTCTGCCACTTCCTTCTTCATCCCAATGAGATACTAAAGACGTCAGTTCAGGCTTATTTTTTAAAACCCATTCCATTCTTTCACGGAAATTAGGCATTTTATTAAGCAAATGATGGTCGATAATTTCAACGGCAAATAAAGGAATTAAACCTACAATACTTCTCAATCTTAGAGAAACGCTTTCTCCGTTTGCCAACTGTAAAACGTCGTAAAAGAAGCCGTCTTCCTCATTCCAGAGACCCTCTTTGCCTTCTCCCATATTTTCCATGGCTTCAGCAATATAAAGGTAGTGCTCAAAAAACTTAATGGCCATATCTTCATAAACCTGATAATATTGAGCGAGTTCCATAGAAATTCGCATCATGTTGAGTGCATACATCGCCATCCAACTTGTTCCGTCGGCTTGCTCAAGATGTTCACCATCTTTCAGTTCCATATTTCGGTCAAAAGCACCGATATTATCTAAACCTAAAAACCCGCCGCCAAAAATATTTTTACCGTTTTTATCTTTTCGATTTACCCACCAAGTGAAATTTAATAATAGCTTTTGAAAAACTTTTTCAAGGAATAAAAGGTCGGGTTTTCCGTTTGTTTTTTCATCAATTTTAAAAACTCTGAAGCATGACCAAGCATGCACAGGCGGATTGACATCGCTTAAGTTCCATTCATAAGCCGGCATTTGCCCATTGGGATGCATATACCATTCTTTGGTCAACAAAAGCAATTGGTTTTTAGCAAAATCGGCATCAATTATAGCAAACGGAACACAGTGAAACGCCAAATCCCAGGTCGCGTACCAAGGGTATTCCCATTTATCGGGCATTGAGATGATATCTTTATTGTGAAGATGTTCCCACTCCGTATTTCTTACATAATGATTAAAATCTCTCGGAGCTTCATAATTTGGGTCACCTTTCAGCCATTTTCCGACATTGTAATGATAGAATTGTTTGTTCCAAAGAAGACCTGCAAAAGCCTGTCGCTGTACATTCTTTTCATCGTCATTAAATATATCTTGTTGAATTTCGTCGTAAAATTCATTGGCTTCATTTATTCTTGCATTAAAGATGTCATCAAACTGATAAAAAGCATCATCCATATCGTAAGGAGACAATCTAAATTCAAAAACTTCAGACTGCCCGGCTTCGATAATTTCATCAATAATAAACGCGGCTTTTGTTCCTTTTTTTTCTGGATTTACGGTATTTTGTTGATGAATAACATAGTCGTTGATTCCATCTTTGTAATAAGCGTTTTCTACAAACGGAGCGCCATGAAGTTTAGGATTGTTCGTCTCATTCTCACAGAAAACCTGTTCTGCATTCTTATTTTTCGAATAAAACTTTTTGATGGGAATACTGTCGTGAAGAACATCGATACAGCCTTCTTTTCCACCTGCTACTTGGCCTTTGTACTCATTATAACCCCATTTCCAATTGTTTCTAAACCATGCTGTTGGTAAAATAACAATCGGTGCAGCTTGATTGCTTCTGTTACAAACGGTAACACGTATTAAAATATCATGGGCATCAGATTTACAGTATTCTATGAAAATGTCAAAGTATTCATCTTTATCAAAAATTCCGGTATCGAAAAGTTCATACTCGGGTTGGTTTTTTGTGCGTCGACCGTTTTCTGCGACGATATCGTCATAAGGAAATTCGTTGATAGGATATTTATACACCATCTTCATATAGCTGTGAGTAGGTGTATTATCAAGATAGTAGAAAATTTCTTTAATGTCTTCGCCGTGATTTCCCTGAGGATTACTCAATCCGAAAAAGCGTTCTTTTATTCTTTTATCTTTTTTATTCCAAAATGAAAGCGCAAAACAGAATAATTGTTTTGGGTCCGAGATTCCCGCGATGCCTTCTTCTCCCCAACGATAGGTGTGGCTTTCTGCAATATCATGGTTGGCAAAATGCCAAGCATCTCCATTGGGGCTGTAGTCTTCACGTACATTTCCCCATTGTCTGTTGCTTACATATGGGCCCCAGTTTTTCCAATCTTTATCTTGTAATCTTTGCTTTTCGATGTTCATTTTCAGCCATTTTCATGGCTAAGTTAATTTTTTTTGCTCACTATTTCCAATTTTTTAAATCTGAATAATTCTTAACAATCTTCTCAAAACCTTACTAGGATTAAGTTTTATCTTATTTGTTAATTTTTTTTAATTTTTAAAAGAAAAAGTTTTACCTTTGCACCATTCGTTCATTTACATATTGAAAATGTTATCAAGAAAGGTTGAGGGATATAGACCCTATGAAACCTTAGCAACCCTTTGTGCAAGCAGAGAAGGTGCTACGTTCTACCAAATAATTTATTTTGGACAGATAACTTACTGAAGTTCTTTTCAGCCATTCTCATGGCATTTTCAAATTTATTTTTAATAATATATAATTTGAAAACAGAACTGCAACATATTAACTTTTTGTACAAAACCGATTCTCAGAGAGAATACCATATCCCGTTAAGCTATCAGCTTTTTGGGAAAGAGTTGTTTTCTGCACCCATTATCTTGGTAAATCATGCCTTAACTGGAAACTCAAATGTTACCGGAGAAAAAGGATGGTGGAAACAACTGATTGATGAAAATCAGGTGATTGATACAAATAAATATACGATACTCTGTTTCAATATTCCCGGAAACGGTTATGATGATTTTTTTATTGACGAATATTCAGATTTTACACCTTCAGATATTGCAAATGTATTTCTGAAAGGTCTTGAAATTTTAAACATTAAAAACATATACGCTCTGATTGGAGGCTCTTTGGGTGGTGGAATCGGCTGGGAAATGCTTTCGAAAAAGCCAGATTTAGCCGAAATTTTTATTCCAATTGCTTGTGATTCTAAAACTCATGATTGGTTACATGCTCAATGTCTCGTTCAAAAATTTTTATTGAATGGAAATGATAAGCCGCTACAAAAAGCCAGAATTCATGCTATGTTGTGCTACAGAACACCTCAATCTTTAAACAATAGATTTCAAAATAAATACAATGCGGAAAAGCAACAGCTAGAATCTGAAGATTGGCTGAATTATCATGGAGAATCTCTTGCCGAAAGATTTAGTTTAAAATCTTACAAACTGATGAATCATTTACTGATGAATATTAATGCAAACGAAAATAGATTGGAGAAAATTCAGGCACGAATGCACATGATCTCTGTAGATACAGATTTGTTTTTTCCTGCCTCTGAAATCAGACAATGCTTTGAAAAGCTAAGGGAGAATAAAGATGATGTTTTCTATCACGAGATCAAATCAGTTCACGGGCATGATGCCTTCTTAATGGAATACAGTCAATTAAATAATATCATAAATAATATTTTGTAAGATAAAAGGAGTTTAAGGTAATTCCGTCTTACGAAGAAATAAAAAAGGTTACAGATGAAAAGTAATGCAAACGAAATAAAGTTTTTAAAAAACAGGTCAATTGTCAAATTTGAAGGACAAGATTTTTTGGGTGAAATAGGAATCGATGGAAGAGTTTTCAAAGCCCTTACATTTGCCCGTATCAGTGTAGGAATAATTTCTCAGCAGGCAGTAGAAAACGGATTGTCAATTCTTGTACATGAAGATGATTCTGAAAAAGCAGTAAACTGTCTGATTGAAGAATTTGCAACAGAAAGAAAATCAGGAAAAGTTACTCAGATTTACAGCATCAATAATGTTTCTGTCATCGGTTTTGTGGCAGAAGATTTAAATAAAATACTTTCAGAATTGGCAAGAAATAACGTTTTTCCGTTGTTATTAAACCAAAACTCAAGTGAAAAACGTATTAATATTGTTGTGACTTCTTCTCAGGATGAGAAAACTAAAAATATCATTGAGTCTGAAATTTTCAAAAAACCAAAAACAGTTCACTTGGCAATTATTGGTCACGGAAATGTAGGAAAGACTTTAATAGAGCAGGTTTTACATTCTTCGGAAGAAATTAAGCGCAGAAAAAATATACATCTTAAAGTTGTTGCGGTAGCCAATTCAAGAAAAATAGCTTTTAACAAAAAAGGTTTTGATAATCAATGGAGCGATGAGGTTTTTGCTTCTGAAAAAACTTCTGAAGTAGGAGAGTTAATTAATTTCTCTAAAGAAAATCAGCTCGAAAATCTTATTGTTGTTGATAATACAGCGAGTAAAGATTTTGTGAAAAACTATCATGCATTGGCAGAAAACGGTTTTGATTTGGTTTCTTCCAATAAAATTTTCAATACACTTCCCATTGAAGAATATCGTAAACTAAGATATACGTTGAACAAAAATAACAAGCGTTATCTTTATGAAACCAATGTTGGCGCAGGTTTGCCATTAATAGATACCATAAAACTTTTACACCTTTCCGGTGAAAATATTACGAGAATAAAAGGTGTTTTTTCAGGAACATTAAGTTATGTTTTTAATAACTTCTCTTTGAGAGATGATAAGTTTTCAACCATCGTTAACGAAGCTTTAGAAAAAGGTTTTACAGAACCAGACCCAAGGGAAGATTTATCAGGAAATGATGTAGCAAGAAAATTATTAATCTTGGCGAGAGAATTAGATTTAATTAATGAATTTAATGATATCAACATCCAAAATCTAGTTCCTGAAGCTTTACTTTCCGTATCAAAACAAGAATTTCTTTCGAGATTGGAAGAGTTGGATGAAGAATACGATAAGATTAAGAAAAACCAAGAGCCTGGTCACGTTTTAAGATATGTAGGAGACTTGCACGGAGATTTACAAAAAGAAAAAGGCAATCTCGATGTAAAACTAATTTCTGTCCCTGCAAGTTCCGCTTTAGGACAACTGAAAGGTTCAGATTCTATTTTTGAAATCTACACCGAAAGTTATGGCGAAAACCCAATCGTCATCATGGGAGCCGGTGCCGGAGCAAAAGTTACAGCCAGAGGAGTTTTCGGAGATATTTTAAGACTTAGTGAAACAAAATAATAATTAATATAACAATTTAATAATGTAGCAGTTTACCAATATTTATTACAATTGTCATGCTGAGCTTGTCGAAGCATCTCATTATTACATTGCTAGACTGATACATTGTTACATTTTCAAAAAATATGGAAAATTTCGAAACCCTTGCTATAAGAACCCAAACCGAAAGAACTCAGTTTGATGAGCATTCTACGCCGTTATACCTTACCTCAAGCTTTGTTTTTGAAGATGCCGAAGATATGAGAGCAAGTTTTGCTGATGAAAAATCTAAAAATCTGTATAGCCGATTTTCAAATCCCAATGTTACAGAATTTACAGATAAAATTGCAAAAATGGAAGGCGCAGAAGCTGGTTATGCCTTCGCTACAGGAATGGCGGCGATTTATTCAACATTTGCAGCGTTGTTAAATTCAGGCGATCATATCGTAAGTTGTCAGTCGGTTTTCGGTTCTACTCATACATTGTTTACAAAATATTTCCCAAAATGGAATATTGAAACAACGTATTTTAAAGCAGAAGATGCCCTAAATGTAGAACAATACATTCAACCCAATACAAAAATCTTGTACTTGGAAACGCCAACCAATCCGGCGATTGAAGTATTAGATTTAGAATTTTTCGGACAGATTGCAAAGAAATATAATCTTATTTTCATTGTGGATAACTGTTTCGCAACGCCATATTTACAACAACCGATAAAATATGGAGCCGACATCGTGGTGCATTCCGCTACAAAATTAATTGACGGTCAAGGTCGTGTTTTAGGTGGAGTAGCAGTTGGAAGAGAAGATTTAATCCGTGAAATTTATCTTTTCGCAAGAAATACAGGTCCTGCAATGTCTCCCTTTAATGCTTGGGTTTTGTCTAAAAGTTTAGAGACTTTGGCAATCCGAGTAGAAAAACATTGTGAAAATGCATTAAAAGTTGCTCAATTCTTAGAAAACCATCCGAATGTAGAATTAACGAAATATCCTTTTTTGCCATCTCATCCAAGCTATGAAGTCGCAAAAAAGCAGATGAAACTGGGCGGAAATATCGTGGCTTTCGAAATCAAAGGTGGTATTGAAGGCGGACGAAAATTTTTAGATAAAATAAAAATGTGTTCGCTTTCTGCAAACTTGGGAGATACCAGAACAATCGTTACACATCCTGCTTCCACAACGCATTCCAAACTTTCTGATGAAGAAAGAAATGAGGTCGGGATTACAGCAGGTTTGGTTCGTTGTTCGGTAGGTTTAGAAAATGTGGATGATATCATTGCAGATTTAAAACAGGCATTAGATTAATTCAGTAGGGATGGGCTTTAGCCCATTCTAGAAGATGTATAAAGAAAGGCTTTAGCCAAAACTTAAATTAATTTGGGCAGCTTATCCGCCTGAATTTATCCTGAGCTTGTCGAAGGACTCCTGCTCAAGCCGGGCTGCAAAGATTCAGCGCAAAACCAGCCTTGACAAGGCTTATAAAAAGTTTGAAATAAATAAAAAGTCCTGAAAGGACGATTTAAATCAGAATAGGATGCAATCCTATTAAAATGAAAAAAATGAAAAATTCAGAACAATTATACAAAGCATTATCCGAAAGAATTTTAATTCTCGACGGAGCTATGGGAACAATGCTTCAACGATATAAATTTGAAGAAGAAGACTATCGCGGCGAACGTTTCAAAGACTGGGAACATCCTGTAAAAGGAAATAACGATTTACTTTCTTTAACGCAGCCAGATGCTATTCAAGAAGTTCATAGAAAATACCTCGAATCTGGAGCCGATATTTTGGAAACCAATACATTTTCGGGAACTACAATTGCGATGGCAGATTACCATATGGAAGATTTGGTCTACGAACTGAATTACGAATCTGCAAAAATTGCCAGAAAAGTTTGTGATGAGTTCACTGCTCAAAATCCGAATAAACCAAGATTTGTAGCGGGTTCTATTGGTCCAACAAACAGAACGGCAAGTTTAAGTCCGGATGTGAATGACCCTGGTTTTCGTGCAATCACTTTTGAAGAATTAAGGCTTGCTTACAAACAACAATCCGAAGCTTTATTAGACGGAGGTTCAGATATTCTTTTGGTAGAAACTATTTTTGATACATTAAACGCAAAAGCAGCACTTTTTGCCATTGACGAAATTCAGGAAGAAAGAGGAATTGAAATTCCAATTATGGTTTCAGGAACCATAACTGATGCATCAGGAAGAACGTTAAGCGGACAAACCGCTGAAGCATTTTTGATTTCCGTTTCACATCTTAATTTATTGAGCGTAGGTTTCAATTGCGCTTTGGGTGCAAACCAATTAACGCCTTATTTAGAGACTTTAGCTCATAATTCTGAATTCCATATTTCGGCATATCCTAATGCCGGTTTACCCAATGCTTTCGGGCAATATGATGAATCTCCCGAATTTATGGCAGAGCAAATCAGAGAATATGTAGAAAAAGGATTAATCAATATTATCGGTGGATGTTGTGGTACAACGCCAGAACATATCAAAGCAATCGCTGATTTGGTTGATAAATATGAACCAAGAAGAGTTAATGTAGCAATCTAATAATTTATCAATGTAACAATCAGTTTTGTTCTTAATAAAATAAAGAGTCTAATTGGTAAACTGTTACATTGATACATTGATAAATTAAACTATGAAATATTTAAGATTATCGGGCTTAGAGCCTTTAATTATAACTCCCGAAAGTAATTTCATCAACGTTGGTGAAAGAACGAATGTTGCCGGATCAAAAAAGTTTTTAAGGTTAATCAAAGAAGAAAAATTCTCTGAAGCTTTAGATATTGCCAGAGATCAGGTTGATGGTGGCGCTCAGATTCTGGACGTTAATTTTGACGACGGTTTGATTGATGGAAAGGCTTCCATGATTAAATTCCTGAATCTTATCGGTTCTGAACCGGATATTTCCAAAATTCCAATCATGGTAGATTCTTCCAAGTGGGAAATTTTGGAAGCGGGTCTGCAGGTTGTTCAGGGAAAATGTGTAGTAAATTCTATCAGTTTAAAAGAAGGTAAAGAAGAGTTTGTAAAACACGCAAAAACAATCAAACGATACGGAGCTGCCGTTATTGTGATGGCTTTTGATGAAGTAGGGCAAGCTGATAATTACGAAAGAAGGCTCGAAATCACCAAAAGATCGTATGATATTTTGGTTGATGAGGTTAAATTTCCTGCTGAAGATATTATTTTCGATTTAAATATATTTCCTGTGGCAACCGGGATGGAAGAACATCGCAGAAACGCAATCGATTTCATCGAAGCTACACGTTGGGTTCGCCAAAATCTTCCTTATGCTTCAGTAAGTGGTGGTGTTTCGAATGTTTCGTTCTCTTTCCGAGGAAATGATACAGTACGAGAAGCGATGCACTCAGTTTTTCTTTATCACGCCATTCAGGCCGGAATGAATATCGGAATTGTAAATCCGGCAATGCTTGAGGTTTATGATGAAATTAATAAAGAACTTTTACAACTCGTTGAAGATGTAATTCTTGATAAAAGAGATGACGCTACAGAGCGTCTTTTAGATTATTCTGAACGAAATAAGTCGGTAAAAAAAGAAAAAGTTGAAGAATTAGAATGGCGTACTCATTCATTGCAGGAGAGAATTACGCATTCTTTGGTGAAAGGAATCGACCGTTTTATTGAAGAAGATGTAGAAGAAGCACGACAGCAGGCTGAAAGACCACTTCACGTTATTGAAATCAATTTGATGACTGGAATGGGCGTTGTAGGAGATCTTTTTGGGAGCGGAAAAATGTTCCTTCCGCAGGTCGTAAAATCTGCCCGTGTCATGAAAAAAGCAGTGGCATATCTGCAACCTTTTATTGAAGCTGAAAAAGACGAAAAACAAAAAGCCAACGGAAAAATTTTAATGGCAACCGTAAAAGGGGATGTTCACGATATAGGTAAAAATATAGTGAGTGTAGTTTTGGGCTGTAACAATTATGAAATTGTCGATTTGGGCGTAATGGTTCCTGCAGAAAAAATTATTCAGGCAGCCATTGAACATCAGGTTGATGTCATCGGTTTAAGTGGTTTAATTACCCCAAGTTTAGACGAAATGGTATATATCGCCTCAGAATTGGAGCGTCAGAACCTTAATTTTCCTTTATTAATCGGTGGTGCAACTACTTCAAAAGCGCATACTGCAGTTAAAATTGATTTAAAATATAAAAATGCTGTCGTTCATGTGAATGATGCTTCCAGAGCGGTAAATGTGGTGAGTTCTTTGTTGGGCGACCGTAATAAAGAATATGTGGAAGATTTAAAAACTGATTACTCAGATTTTAGAGAAAAGTTTCTGAACAGGCAGGTTGATAAAGAGTATGTTTCTCTGGAACAAGCTAGAGCCGATAAATTTAAAATCGATTGGGACAACGAAGAAATATTTACCCCCAATCAATTAGGAGTTCAGGTTTTTGAAAATCAGGACTTGGAAGAATTGATTCCTTTTATTGATTGGTCTCCGTTTTTCAGAAGCTGGGATTTGCACGGGAAATATCCAAACATTCTTGAAGATGAGGTTGTGGGTGAACAAGCCAAAGAATTATTTGCAGACGGGCAGAAAATTTTAAAGAAAATTGTTGATGAAAAGCTATTAATAGCAAAAGCTATTTTCGGAATTTTTAAAGCTAACTCCAATGAAACGGATGATATTTTAATTTATGATGAAAATAATAAGGAGCAAGTTAAATTTTTAACGCTAAGACAACAGGTTCAAAAATCAAAAGGAAAAGATTATTTGGCATTAAGTGATTTTATTGCTCCTCAAAGTACCGGAAAAACCGATTATATGGGCGCTTTTTGTGTGACGACAGGTTTTGGAACTGATGAATTGTCGAATCAGTACGAAAAAGATAATGACGATTATAATGCTATCATGGTAAAAGCAATCGCCGACCGTTTTGCGGAAGCTTACGCCGAATTTTTACATAAAAAGGTTCGTACCGAATATTGGGGTTACGCCAATCAGGAAAGTTTAAGTAATGAAGAATTAATTGCCGAAAAATACAAAGGAATTCGTCCTGCTCCTGGTTATCCTGCGTGTCCTGATCATCTGGAAAAACATGCGATTTGGGATTTGTTGAAAGTGAAAGAAAATATTGGAGTTTATCTGACTGAAAGCTTAGCGATGTTCCCAACAGCAGCAGTTTCTGGATACTATTTCGGAAGCCCACATGCCAAATATTTTGGTTTAGGAAAAATTACAGAAGAGCAGGTGAAAGAATACTCCACACGAAAGGGTATTTCTTTGAGAGAAGCAAAAAAATGGCTTTCTCCAAATTTAGCAGACGGAATTTAAAAGTTCTTTTAAAAAATTAAAACTTACTATTATTTATTAAATGAAAATCATAGATCATATAAAAAATGCCAATGGGAAAACTTTATTTTCCCTCGAAGTTGTTCCACCTCAAAAGGGAATCGGGATTGAAGATTTATATAAAAACATTGATCCTTTAATGGAATTTAAACCGCCATTTATTGATGTAACGACTTCCCGAGAAGAATATATTTATATCGACAAAGGAAATGGTTTAATGGAGCGAAGAATTACCAGAATGCGCCCCGGAACTTTGGGGATTTGTGCAGCTATTCAACATAAATACAATGTAGATACGGTTCCACATCTGCTTTGCGGAGGTTTTACAAAAGAAGAAACAGAGTATCTTTTGGTAGATTGTATGTATCTCGGAATCGACAATATTATGGCTCTTCGTGGTGATGCAATGAAAGGGCATCAGTATTTTGAGCCAACGTTGGGTGGTCATGCCAGTGCAATGGATTTAGTCAATCAAATCAATAATTTAGGACGCGGAAAATACCTTCATAATGATGAGCAAATTTGTGATGAGCACAACAAGTTTTGCATTGGTGTTGCCGGTTATCCCGAGAAACATATGGAAGCTCCTTCAATGAATTATGACCTAAAGTGGCTGAAACAAAAAGTAGATGCAGGTGCAGATTACATTGTAACGCAGATGTTTTTTGATAATAAAAAATATATTGAGTTTGTTACTAAAGCAAGAGAAATGGGGATTACTGTTCCAATTATTCCCGGAATTAAACCTATTGCGACGAAAAAACATCTGAAATTATTACCACAGGTTTTCAAAATAGATTTACCTGAAGATTTGATTAATGCTGTTGAGAGCGCAAAAAATAACGAAGCCGTAAAACAAATAGGTATTGAATGGGCAATCAATCAATGCAGAGAATTATTAGATTTTCAAGTGCCAGTTTTGCATTTTTACTCAATGGGAAAAAGTGATAATATTAAGAAAGTAGCGGGTGAGCTATTTTAAATAAATGTATTAGTACAGCATTTAATACGTGTTGTATGAGTTAATCATCAAGATTTTCGGTAGTATCAAACAAAACGTATTACCGAAAATTTTCACAAAATAGGGTGTCTCTCAAACACCTTATTCTCATCAAACAAATAGCGGTATGTTGCCAATTTTCTAGTAACGGTAGTGTCAAGATTTTCTGCTATTTTTATCATTTTAGGATTGAAATCACCAATCCATTGTAGCTCAGTGGTTGTAAAATCGGTATGTTTTCTTAGATGTTGTGTACCTTCCCAAATCATATATCCTTCAAGGCCTTTTTTTTGCCATTCAGGGACAACTCCAAAAACTAGACCCACCATTTTTTCATTCTTTTTGAACTTTTTAACCCATAAGAATTTTAATTTTTCAATAATTCCAAATTTTCCGTTCAGATACTTAAACCATTGATTAAGGTCGGGAATATTCATCCACATGGCAACTGGTTTTTCATTTTCATATACAAACCAAGAAATATGTTCATTGATGATGGGTTTCATACTTTTAAACATTTTCAAGGTCTTTACTTCTTCCAAACATTTTCCTCCACCGTGTGAAGCCCAAGCTTTATTATAAATTAAGGTAAAATCTTTTGCAAATTTCTCAAGATTATTTTTTTTCATCGGTCTTGCTGAAATCTCAGGATTTTTGCTGTGTTTTGCATGCATTACCGTGAAAACTCTTGAAACTTCTGCAAAAATGGGTCTCGAAAAACAAAGCTGTTCAAAATATATTTTAAATCCATAATTCTCAAAAAGCTCTTTGTAATAAGGAAAATTATAATTCATGCAATATAAAGGTTCGATAAAACCTTCCATAAGAAGTCCCCAAAATTTATCGCGTTCTCCAAAATTGATTGGGCCATCCATTGCCTCAATTCCTCTCTCCTGAAGCCAGTTTTTGCAATGATTAAAAATAAAATTTGCAGTTTCCTGATGGTTGATACAGTCGAAAAATCCAATTCCACCGGTGGGTTGATTTTGTTCGTAGGATGTATTGATGAAGACAGCTATTTTTCCTACCGTTTCAGATTTATTTTTAAATAAAAATCTTATGCACTCTCCGTTTTTGTAAAACTTATTTTTTTCAGGATTAAAAACATCGTTAATGTCTTTGTCTAAAGGTCTTATATAGTTTTTGTCGTGTTGATAAAGTCTTGCGGGGAAATCGAGAAATTCCTTTTTTTGATGGGTATTTTGTACTTCTTCAACAGTAATCATAACTTTTTAGCAGAATAAAACCGAAAGGTAATATTTTTAAGCATAAATTGAAATAGCCGAAAAGATTTTATCCGTATTTTTGTTGAAAAATTATTTAAAATGGTTGATTTTACCGATAACGATGATGATATTTTTACAGGGAAAGAGCATACGCCAATCCGTGAAGATGCTTTTGAGAAATCGCCACAGGAAAAAATAGAAAAAATTACCGAGCTTTTTGGTGAAATTATGGAAACATTGGGTCTTGATATGACTGATGATTCTTTAAAAGATTCTCCGAAAAGAGTTGCGAAAATGTATGTTAATGAAATTTTTGGAGGTTTGCTTCCCGAAAATAAGCCAGGAATTTCTACCTTTTCAAATAAATACAAATATCGCCAGATGTTGGTGGAAAAAGATATTACAGTCTATTCATTCTGTGAACATCATTTTTTACCGATTATAGGAAGAGCGCACGTTGCTTATATTTCTAGCGGTGAAGTAATAGGCCTTTCAAAGATTAATAGAATTGTTGATTATTATGCGAAAAGGCCGCAGGTACAAGAAAGATTGACTATGCAGATTGTGGATGCATTAAAAGATGCATTGGGAACACAAAATGTAGCCTGTATTATTGATGCAAAACATCTTTGTGTAAATTGCAGAGGAATAAAAGATACAGCAAGTTCTACGATTACTGCAGAATTAAGCGGAATTTTCAGAACCAATCCTATTACAAGACAAGAATTCCTTCATTACGTAGGAAGTCATGCAAAACTGGATTATTAAAATATAAAATAATGATAAAATTTAAAAAAGTTTCAAACAAGATTTTCATCACAACCATTATTTGTTGTGACACAATTTGTTTTATCTAATTTTTGAATCTTAAAATCATTAAATCTTTTAATTAAAAATAAATGCAATTAAAAATATATAACTCGCTTACAGGCGAAAAAGAAATATTTAAACCAATTTTAGAAGGAAATATAGGAATGTACGTTTGTGGACCCACTGTTTACAGCAATGTGCATTTGGGAAATGTGAGAACTTTCCTCTCTTTCGACTTTATCTATAGAAGTTTAACTCATCTTGGGTATAAAGTAAGATATGTAAGAAATATCACCGATGCAGGTCACCTTACCGATGACGGAGATGTGAATAATGACCGTTTCGTTAAACAAACCCGTTTAGAAAAATTAGAACCTATGGAAATTGTACAGAAATATACTGTCGATTTTCACAAGGTTTTAGATATGTTCAATTTATTGCCACCGAATATTGAGCCTACAGCAACGGGGCATATCGTAGAGCAAATTGAACTAACTCAAAAATTAATTGAAACAGGTTTTGCCTACGAAAGTAATGGTTCGGTTTATTTTGATGTATTGGAGTATAATGCAAGAGGCTTGAATTACGGAGAATTATCAAAACGTAATATCGAAGAACTTTTTGCCAACACAAGAGATTTAGACGGACAAGGTGAAAAGAAAAATCCTCAAGATTTTGCATTGTGGAAAAAAGCCTCTCCTGCGCACATCATGCGTTGGAATTCTCCTTGGGGAGAAGGTTTTCCGGGATGGCATCTAGAATGTACTGCAATGAGTACAAAATACTTAGGTGAAACGTTTGATATTCATGGAGGGGGAATGGATTTAAAATTCCCGCATCACGAATGTGAAATTGCCCAAGGAAAAGCTTGCAATGGAGCTTCTCCGGTAAATTACTGGATGCATGCCAATATGTTGACAATGAATTCTCAGCGTATGAGTAAGTCAACAGGAAATTATATTTTACCAATGCAGTTGGTTTCTGGTGAAAATGATTTTTTTGAAAAATCTTTTCATCCTGCGATTGTTCGTTTTTGCTTTTTACAGGCACATTATAGAAGTGTTTTAGATATTTCTAATGATGCCATGTTGGCAAGTGAAAAAGGTTTCAGCCGATTGATGGAAGCGTTAAAAATATTAAATTCAATCACTCCAAATGATGAAAAACAATCTGGCTTTAATCTGAAGGATTGGAAGACGAAAGCGTATGATGCATTAACCGATGATTTTAATTCACCGGTTCTGATTGCTCATTTATTTGAAGCTGTGAAATTTATTTTTGCTTTAAAAGATGAAAAAGAGACAATTTCTACTCAAGATTTAGAAGATTTAAAATCAACAATAAATGCTTTCGTTTTTGATGTTTTAGGACTACAAAATATTGAAGAAAATAATAATGAAAAATTAGATCAGACCTTGCAAGTCTTAATTGAGTTGAGAAATCAGGCAAGAAAATCTAAGAATTTTGACCTTTCAGACCAAATTAGAGATAAACTTCTGGCTGAAGGAATTGAGCTAAAAGACGGAAGAGAGGGAACTACATACTCTATTTCTTAGTCTTCTTATTCTTAAAATTTAGATCCCTTTCAAATTAATCATTTGAAAGGGATTTTTTATTAGCTTTGAGAAATATCAACTAAAACTATTAACTATGATAAAAAAACTATTTTCTTTTATTCTTTTGCTCTTTTCATATCTGGTATTGTTTTCTCAATTTAGTTGGCAGAAAATGAATACAGTATATCCTTCAAGTGTCGACAATGTTTCTATTCATTACAGTATTGTTAACGAGCAGGTTATTTGGGCTAATTATTGGAATACTAATGGCAAAGTAGCCTTCACAAAAAGTACGAATGGGGGAGCTACTTGGAATGCGATACCCGCAGTATTTCAATACAATGACTATAATTTTAGAGTTACAGATTTTTTTGCAGCTTCAGAAAATGTTGCCTTTTTAGGAACTACCTTCCAGAATAATATAGGAAGAGGCCGTCTATACAGAACAACTGATGGAGGTAATTCTTGGATTCCAATAAAAGACTTTGCTACAGGATTAACTTATGTACATTTTTGGGATGTAAATGTCGGAATTGTGGTTTGTTATCCAGATATGAATACTAATGGTGCTAAAAAAATCGAGATATTTAAAACTACAGATGGTGGAGTGACATGGATTCCGAAAGGAGGTGCTTTGCTTACGAATTCAAAACCTAATCAAATTCCTAGATATATAAAAGATGATTTGGGTGATTCTTTTTGGTTTGGCTCTAGTGATGGTGAGATGATTAAAACTAATGATAAGGGCACAACATGGACGGTAACACAAACACCTTATACTTCATCTCATTATGATGTTGATAGTAAAAGTTTAGGGCATTTTGCAATTATTGATGCTAATACGGCATATTTTACAGATTACAATACTGGAAAACTATATAAAACGACGGATGGCTTTTTAACAGAACAATACATAGGAGATCCTGGATTTGGTCGACAAACCTTTTTGGAAAAAATCCCCAATACTGATATTTTAATTGCTGTATCTGGGAGCTATAATCCAGGAAGCTTAAGGGGGTCTAAATATAGTATTGATGGTGGTCTTACATGGGTTCTTATTAATAATATAGGTAGAGGAAATGTAAAGTCAAAAGGAATTGATGCCACTTTTGCTTTTGGATGGGATGGTTTAGGTGGATGGGATGATTATTGGAGAATCGTAAAATTAGCTGGAAGACCAATTGATCCTCAAAATCCAGGAACTCCTCAGAATCCAGGAACTCCCCAAAATCCGGGCAATCCTCAACCAGGAACAGGAAATGATTCTGATATTTTTGCCATTTACCCTATTCCTACAGGGGATTATCTGCATATTAAATCAAAAATTTTATTAGATTCATTTTCTATTTGGGATTTTTCCGGAAGATTAATTTGGCAGGGAAAAAGTGCAGATAATAGAATAAATGTTTCAGGACTTAGCAAAGGAGTATATTCTGTTTCTGTATTGCATCAAGGCGTTCTTCATTATAGAAAATTCATTAAAGAATAAATATTTTGAATGATGTGTTGTATTGAAAAAAGATAAAATCTTATTTTCGGTTTGCTCGAAAAATATAATGCTCTCATTACTTTTGTTTTGAGAGTTTTTTTATTCTCTTATTCAAGAAAATTATTTAACTTAGTAAGACTAAAACAATTACAAATAAAAATTAACACATGAAAAAACATTTATTCCCTATTATCTTACTATTACTTGGAAATACAATCAATGCACAGCAAGATTTTTTTGCTTTGACAGGTAAAAATTCTCCAAGAATTGAGTTCAGTGATTTCCGTACGATGAATTCAGATGGAACTTCCGGTGAAAGCATTTTTAATGTTTCTTCAGAAGCAAAAGTAGTTTCTCAATCAAGAAAAGCTTCAATTACTGAAGACAAAAATTCATATAATCATGCTCAGGCTATGACTTTGGCGGCTTTAGCTTATGATTCTTCGGGCAATAATTTGGTGTATATGCCTATGTTTTCATCTAATATTTATGTTTTAAATCAAAAAACAAAAGAGATTACTTTAGTTGAAAATTCTGTTGCGAGAGTGACATCTTGCGATATCAATTCACATATTACAAGAATGACGAATGGTTATGATGGTAATATTTACGCCATCAATAATTCAGGGACACAATTTATTCAAATAAGTAAAAAGAATAATCAGTATGTGGTAAATGACCTTGGGATTATTAAGGATGATGCTTCAAACGGTAAAAATTCATTCACGGCAATGGAAACTGGTTTTGGAGGTGATATGATTGCCGATGCCGATAATAATTTCTACGTTTTTTCAGCATCTGGAAATGTATTTAAAGTTTCAACTAAAGAATTAAAAGCAAAATTCGTTGGAAAAATTACAGGTCTACCCGAAGCATATTCTGTGAATGGAGCTGCTGTAAATTCTAAAGGAAAAGTGGTGATTGCAAGTGCAAAAGGAGCTGCTTTGTATGAACTAAATCTTAATAATCTCGAAGCAAAACAACTTCTTGGTGAGCAAAATCTGCATATTTATGATTTGGCAAGTAAATATTTTGCGAATGATAGAGTTGCCGTTGTCAATACGTTGGCAAATATTGATATCTACCCAACTAAAGTTGATGAGCAGACGATTACCGTAAATGTAAATGATAAAGCAATAAAAGGAAATATCAAACTGAATATTTTTGATGTTTCCGGAAAATCGGTGTTGAATACAAGCTTGTTGGTAAAAGATGGAAGCCTTAATCAACAGATTCACCTTAGAAATTTGGTGACCGGAACGTATGTAGTGAGCATTACAGGAGAATCTGGTAAAAACTTATTGTCTAAGAAAATTTTAGTAACTAAGTAAATTCACTTTTTTATAATATTTTAAGACCTTTTCTCAATATTGAGGAAAGGTTTTTTAATGAATATTTGATATTGTAACAGCTTGTTTTTCAATTTTTAAGCGTATTTTTAAGGAAAATAGACATCGATGAAATTATATTTTAATATTGAATATCATGCAAAACCCGGCGAAAAACTAGAATTGCTTATTGATGAAAAAGATTCTGCCAATCGAAGTTATATGATGTTTTATGCTGACGATTTATGGAAATGTGAAGTAGATTTTTTTTCGAAATCAATGGTATATAAATATCAACTCAAAGATGAAAGAGGAAATGTTTTGCGTGAAGAATTTGTTCAGCATCATTTGAATTTTTCTCATAACTACAAAGAGTTTTTAATTTTTGATGAATGGAATAACAAAAATTTTCCTGAAAATTATTTGAATAATAAAATTCTCAGAAATAAACTCAGTCAATTCATTCCACGAAAAATTGCAGTTTTAAAAAAACATACTCATGTATTCAGAATTGAAGCACCTATTTATAATCCGAATTGGGAAATTGTTTTAATAGGAAATACGGCTTCTTTAGGGAATTGGAGCTATGAAAATGCTATTCATCTATCTCAGACAGATTTCGGAATTTGGGAAGCCTCTGTTGATATTCCGGAAATTCAGTTGATTCAATATAAATATGCAATCTTCAATCAAACAGAAGGAAAAATAATTGATATAGAAAACGGTGAAAACAGATCAACAATTCCTAATCTGCAGAAAGATGTTTTGCAGATTGTTGCC
This sequence comes from Chryseobacterium turcicum, assembly GCF_021010565.1. NCBI lineage: Bacteria > Pseudomonadati > Bacteroidota > Flavobacteriia > Flavobacteriales > Weeksellaceae > Chryseobacterium > Chryseobacterium turcicum. The sequence goes on along the minus strand of NZ_JAJNAY010000002.1, from coordinate 812,251 downwards.
AATCATTATTTCAGGTTTAAGTCTTATCAAATGTATCACGATGCAGGAGTTGCAGTTCCTGTATTTTCATTACGAACCGAAAATAGTTTCGGAGTAGGAGAATTTTCAGATTTAAAAAAACTGGCAGATTGGGCAAGCAAAACTTCTTTAGGAATTATTCAGGTTTTACCGATTAATGATACCACTGCTAATTATTCATGGACAGATTCGTATCCTTATGCCGCAGTTTCCGTTTACGCTTTACATCCGCAGTATATTTCAATTGAAAGCTTATATTTTAGTTTACCGAATGAATTAGTTGAAGAATACCAAGCTGAAAAATTAGCATTAAATTCTTTAGATTTAATTGATTACGAAAAGGTGATTTCCGCAAAATGGAAATATCTTAAAACTATTTTTACTATTGAAAAAGAGAAGATTTATAAAGACAGAAATTTTAAAAAATTCATAAAAGATAATGAAGAATGGCTTTTGCCTTATTCTGCGTTTTGTGTGTTGAGAGACAAATATAAAACCCCAAATTTTACAGAATGGAAAACCCACAAAAAATATATAGCAGGTAAAATTTCACCATTTTTCTCACCAAAAAATAAAGATTATGATGCTTCAATGCTGCATGTATGGGTACAGTTTCAGCTTCATAAACAGTTGAAAGATGCTCTTGACTATATTCATCGTTTAGGAATTTCGTTAAAAGGAGATTTGCCAATCGGAATTTACAGATATTCTGTAGAAGCATGGGCAGAACCAGATTTGTTTGGTATGGATTTTCAGGCTGGAGCTCCGCCAGATCAATTTACAGAAATCGGACAAAATTGGGAATTTCCGACTTACAATTGGGAGGCGATGAAAGCAGACGATTACAGATGGTGGAAAAACAGATTCAAAGCTTTAGAACAGTATTTTGATGCGATGAGGATTGATCATATTCTAGGGTTTTTCAGAATTTGGAGAATGCCTATTTCTGCGACTCAGGGTATTTTAGGATATTTTTATCCTGCAGTGCCGGTACTTTTTGATGAATTTAAAGCGAGACATATTCCGTTCGATTTTGAAAGATATTGTAACCCGTTTATCAATGATGAGATTTTGTGGAAATATTTTGGAGAAGAAACCTTTAAAGCTTTAGAGTTTATCAATAAAAACTCTAACGGAAATTATCAATTTAAAGAACAGTTTAATACTCAAAGAAAATTAGTTGATTATTTTAAAGATAAACCTGAAGATATTTCTGAAAAATTGACTTCACTATGTGCAAATGTTTTGTTTTTAACTGAAGAAAAAAATGGGAAAACGGTTTATCATCCAAGATTTAATGCTTTTAAAACAGAATCATATCAATATCTTTCTGATGGAGAAAGAAGGTCTATTTACGAGCTTTATCAGGATTATTTCTTTAAAAGACAAGACTATTTGTGGAAACAAAAAGCAATGGAAAAACTTCCTGTCATTTTAAATGCAACAGATATGTTGATTTGCGGTGAAGATTTAGGAATGATTCCCGATTGTATCCCTGAAGTGATGGATGAATTGGCGATTGTTGCGCTAAAAGTTCAGAGAATGCCTTCAGGGAATATTCCGTTTTATAATCCTAAAAAAGCAAAATATTTGAATGTGGTAACGGCCTCTTCTCACGATAGCTCTACGCTTCGACAATGGTGGAAAGAAAACCCCCAGGTAACGCAAACTTATTTTAACCAACAATTGAATCAACAGGGAAAAGCGCCTGATGATTTAGAGCCTTATTTGGCTGAAATTATCATGAAGCAGCATCTTTACAACGATGCGATGTTGGCGATTTTTCCAATTCAGGAGTTCTTTGCAATGGATGAGAATTTAGTCAATCCAAAGATTGATAATGAGAGAATTAATAATCCTGCAGTATTTCCACACTATTGGCGTTACAGAATGCATATAAATATTGAGAATTTAACAGATAATTTAGAGTTTAATCAAAATATTTCAAATTGGATTCATGAAAGTGGTAGAAAATAATTAAAATTATAGGTCTGAAAATCAATTCATTAAAAATATTTAAGAAGAAGTTTTATCCCTTGATTTAACTTCTTTTTTTTATCTACATCCAAAAGATAAGAATGAAAGTTCTGAGATTAACCCAATTAATGATTAACCCAATGAAAAATATATTTATAGGATTTGCACTAAGTTTAGCAACGTTATCATTTGCTCAGCAGTACCCAAATAATGGGTGGGGTAACGATGGATCTTACGGAAATAATGATGGATACTACAATGATGATGATGACAGAAATTATTTTCCAGATGATTATTACTACAATTATCCTCAGGATTATTATCCTACAGATTATTATCAGAGCTATTACAACGATTACAGACAGAGTATCATCAATATCAACTGGAACGGATTTTTTGCGCAACACAGATTAAACCGTTGGCAAATTGATCAGATTATGTATCTGAATAATTTATACTCAAGTTTTGCTTCGTGGAATAATTTTTACCGTTACAACCCAGACAGATGGTATTATGACAGATTTTATGCAATGGAAAGAATTTTGGGGCCAAGAGTTTTTGTAGTTTTCCAAAACAATTATTATCACGGTTCTAGCCCGATTATATATTTCCAAAATTATAGAAGATCGCATTATGTTCCGACATACAGGGTAATGCCTCGATATAGAAATGTGAATATTAATATTTATAGAGTAGACAGAGGTAGCTTCCGCAGAAATGATAACCCAACATTGAATATTGTAAGATCAAGAGATGTTGGTGGTGTAAGAAAAGGAAGTTCTTCTGGCGGTTTTAGAAATTCAGATTCTAATAATGGCGTAAGAAATGATAACGGGAACAACGGAATTAGAAACAATAATGGAAATGGAGGAGTGAGAAACAATGGCGGATTCAGAAATGATAATGGAAGAAATGAGGGAAGCCAAAGACCAAGAGAAGCGTCACCAAGACCTGAAAGCAATTCCCCAAGAAATAATGGAAATGGAGGCTTCAGATCTCAGCCACAAAGAGAAAACTCGAGCCCGAGACAGCAAAATAATGCACCGAGACAACAGAATAATTCTAGTGAAGGAAGAAATTCAGGGTTCCGAGGGAATTTAGTAAGAAATTAATTTTTATATATTATATTTGAGTGGTGTTGAGAGTAGATTTTATTATCTACTCTCTTTTTTATTTTAAAAAATTAACGAATAATTAATAATTAAATTTAACAATTTTTATGAATTTCACTTTTAACTTGTTGCGAGATTTTGTATCAAAAAGATATAACAAAACAATTAATTAATTTAAGCACATGAAAAAATTAGTACTAGCCGCAGCCTTTATCGTAACAGGAAGTTTTGCAATGGCACAACAAGCAAATCCTCAGGATAAAAAAATCAACAGAGAAGAAATGCATAAAAAAATGGAGCTGAAGCAGCAGGAAAGAATAAATGAAATGCAGAAAGAACTCAACCTGAATGAAGCTCAGGTAGCAAAAATAAAAAACCTACAAGAAAAGCGTAAAGCTGATATGAAAGCCGAGTTTGAAAAAAACAAAGGCGAAAGAAAGGCTAAAATGGAAAAAATGAAAGCCAAAAGACAGCAAATGGATAATGAGATGAAAACTATCTTATCTCCTGAACAATATGATAAATGGCAGGTTTCAAGAAAAGCTAAAATGGAAGAAAGAAAAGCGATGATGAAAGAAAGAGGTATGAAACACGATAGAAAAATGATGGCGAAACCTCAGTCTGGAGCTTCAATTTAAGCAAATGTGAAAATTTGTAATTTTGATTTTTAATGTTAGAAGGGCAGAAGTAATTCTGTCCTTTTTTATATTCAATCTAAATCTAAATTTTGTGAAAATTTTTCAATTTGCCTTTTAATGCGTAATTTTGAGTATAAATTTTTTATTATGGTAAGTGAAAAAATTGCACAGCTAATAAACGAACAAATCGCGCACGAGCAATATGCGGCTCAATATTATCTTTCTATGTCTGCTTGGTTTTCAGCAAAAGATCTTGACGGAATTGCCAATTACTTCAGAGTTCAAAGCAAAGAAGAATTGATGCATGCCGACAAAATGTTTGATTACTTAAATGATGTAGGTGGCGAAATTATCTTAGGTGAAATCGCAAAACCACCACATGAGTTTGAGAATGCAACTGATATTTTTGAAAAAGCTTTGGCGCACGAAAAGACGGTAACTAAAAGTATTTTTAACATTGTAAAAAATGCAAATGAAGAAGGAGATTTTGCAACAACTTCATTCTTGCAATGGTTTATTATTGAGCAGGTAGAAGAGGAGGCAAGTGCTTCTCAGTATGTAACGAAAATCAAAATGGTTTGCGATAATCCTTCTGCATTATACCTATTTGATCAGGAATTGGCGAAAAGAGTTTTTGTAGCAGATCCTACAGCTTAAAATATTTTTAATATTATAAAATTTCGGCGGCACCAAAAGTGTCGCCGAAATTCTTTTAACTGCAAAAGTATCAAAAGAAATGATTGGAAAAATAGAAATTCAAAAGTTTACAAAATGTAAAAGTCTCATTTTATCATTTGTTTTGCTTGCTTTTGAAAAGCTTATATCATACTAAAATCTTTTGTCGCTTATGCGGTTAAAAAATAGTTATTAAAGATAAATTAGTTGTGTTTTAATTACCTTCATTCCCAGATGTTCTAAAACAGATTGATAGGTTTCAATTTGTTTATCATTCTTTTCAGTTTCCATTCCGGTTTTAAAATCAACAATAATATAACCTTCATCACCTTTTAAAATTCTATCGGGACGATACATTTTACTGATTCCTCTTTCGGAAATCATAATATCTTTCTCGTTGATGACTTTCCATTTTTCATCGAAAAATTCTGAATATTGGTGGATGATTTTTTTGAGGTCGTCTTTAATGTTTACCTTTTCTTCGAGTGTAATTTGACCTTCCAAAACATAGGTTTCTAAAACTTTATCAATATCTTTTTCGGTATTGATTTTTGAAAGCAATTCGTGTACAAAAAGCCCGATTCTTACTTTCTCATTTCTTACTTGATAATTTTTTGACGGAGTCGCAATCTTTATCGCGCTTGTATTTTCGTGCTCGTTTCTGAGGTTCTGAATGTTTTCCGTTTTAAATTCGGACTTTTTGTGGAAAATTTGCTTTTTCAACATTTCAGGATGAGTTTCATACAAATCAAATTCATCAAGGTCTTGCAGGTTTTTAGACTGTACAAATTCCAGAATTTCTAAATTATTCGAAGTTTTATTTTGTTTCTGAAGATAAAAGAACAACTGCTCTACCGGTCTCGTTGTTGCCACATATTGTAAACAAAGTCTGTCGACAAGGTTTTTGTAAGAATTTTCCTGATTAAATTTTTCTATTCCCTCATCGTAAACTTCAAGGTTTTTACTAAACTGATTGATGTTGACCGATTTTAAAACCGATTTCTCATCCGTTTCAAACCAGTTGCTGAATTCAGAATCACGATTTTTATTCATCATCGGAATAAAAACTACCGGAAATTCAAGTCCTTTTGCTTTGTGAATCGTCATGATTTGAATGGCATCAATATTTTCAGAAGCCTGAATCGTATACGTTGAAGCTTCTTCGTCCCAATATTTCAGAAATTCTTTAGTACTTGCTCCGGCATTTTGAGTGAAATTGAAAAGCATTTCCAAAAAGTTAAGAAGGAAATCAGTTTCTTTATGTTCTATGGAAAATTCGTTGATATAATATTCAATAAAATTATAAAGGTTAAATTTTGGAAAATGGTCCTGTTTCAGCTTTACATGATATTTTTCTTCAATGAATTGAATAATTGTTTCATGTTGTTCCAAAGCCAGAATTTCTTTCATATTTAAAGTAAAATCCGGCATGCTGATTCTTCCGAGTCTGTTGAGATAAAACATCGTCATAATCAGATGAGGTTTGTTTTTAGGGTTGGTTTCCCATTTCAAAAACTCAACAACAGCCTTCAAAGTATTCGATAATTCTAGCGTTAAACCTTTATCTGAAATCGTTTTAATATTCGTTTCTTCTCCATGATAATTGACTTTCAGATTTCCTAATTTCTGGGAATAAGAGAAAATGTCAAAATTTCCGCGACAGAGGATGGTAATGTCAGAAAATTTGAATCCGTTATTTAAGCATTCCTGAATATCTTTCTGCATCTTCTCGGAAACATCGTTGTAGAAATCTTCATTCGTTAAATTTTCAATCAAATTTACTTTTACTCGCCCATCAATTTTCGCTTTTGGATTTTGTTCGCCATCCACCCCAAAAATATGTTGATGTTCTTCCTCCAGATTTAAAGAATGAAAATGATACAGCTCATTATTAAACTGAACGATATTTTTAGCACTTCTCCAGTTATCTTTTAGGACTAATAATTCTGCTTCTTTAGGTGCAAATTCTTTTTTGTTGATAATATCCAGCATTAGTTTGCTTTCACCACCTCGAAAACGATAAATACTCTGTTTCGGGTCTCCCACCAAAGTAAAAGAAGTGTTTTCTGTCGAAATACTGTGGTCTCTCAACGGAACAAAATTCTGCCACTGCAATTCTGAAGTGTCCTGAAATTCATCAAAGAAATAATGCTGAAACTGTGTACCTACTTTTTCATAAATGAAAGCAGAAGGCTCATTTTTAAGATTTTCATTAATCAGAATATTGAATTTTGAAAGCAAAACCAAGTCGTTTTCTTCCTCAATTTTTCTCAGTTCATCCTGAATATCTTTATTTACTTTCAATGGCAGTAAAGCTGAAAGTATTTTTTCTTTTTTCTGAGTTTCAATGAATAAAAGAATCAGTTTCATTCGATTTTCAAGAAGCTGTTCCAATATTTCTGAAATCTCACCGTCTTTATGTTTTGATTTTGCGGCAGCTCCTTTTCGGTACTTTTCAACCACAGATTCTTCGGTAGCTGTTGGAAAAGGAAATCCGGGTCTTTTTTTCTGATAAAAATCGACAACTTTTGTGAAAAATCCTCCTAGTCCGTTTTTTCCTTGTGCAAAATCTTCAATCTCAATATTTCTTGATTTAAATAATTCAATTGAGCTTAAAGCTAATTCTAATGCTTGCTTTTTATTTGAGGTAATATCTTTCCTTAATGTGTTTTTAATATTTTCATAATTCTCATCATCAAATTCTTTGTTGTTTTTAAGATGCTCATAATGAATGTCTTTTACAAATTCTTTCGCAGAATCGTATAGATTTTTGTTCAGATTAATTTTCTCATTATTTTCAAGGCTGTAATCTACATAATCCATAAAAGAATTAGAGATATTTTCATTTTCTCCAATCTGGTCAAGCATTTTGTCAACTGCTTCAATTAAAAAAGGTTCTGCATCAATTTCGAGATTAAAATTTTTAGCCAGACCCAATTCGTAAGAAAAACTACGGACTAAACGTGAATTGAAACGGTCAATTGTTCCGATATTTATGGTAGAATAATTATGAAGAATATAATCTAAAAGCTTTTTTGAGCGGAGGTGAAGTTCATCAATCGTTATTTTTACCCCTTCATTTTCAAATGCTTTCTGAATGTTTTTAAGGTCATTATTATCTGCGTAATTCTCAGCGGTAAATTTTTCAAGCCACGAGAGAATTCTTTCTTTCATTTCGTTGGCAGCTTTGTTGGTAAACGTTAATGCCAAAATATTTCTGATAGATTGATGTTGATTAGGATATCTCAGACAAATCATCAGAAGTCTCTGTACAAGAGCATACGTCTTGCCGGAACCCGCCGATGCGTTGATTACAGTATATGAATTTGACATTTTTTACGAAAGATTTTATGCAATTTAGATAAAATTTATTTGAAAATTTAACAAAATGAAGCCGATATTTTAACAGTTTTGAACTTTAAATTCAAAAAAAATATTAAAACCCGTTAAGTCTGGTTAAACTTGCTGTGTTAATGAAAAATAACTTTAGTTTTGTTTAATAAAACCATAATCCGTGAAATTTAAATTACTCTTTATTTTATCTATTATTTCTTTCGTTCAAATGAATGCTCAAAATTATATTTTTGGGAAGATTTCATCCGAAGATTTGTCTGAAGTTCCGAATGTCACTGTAATCAATATGCGTACGGATGAGCAGGCTTTTACCAATAGAGATGGTCATTTTATGATTTCGGGAAGACAAGGTGATGTTCTTCGGTTTTTTAAAAACGGATACGAAAGAACAGACCAAAAAGTGTCTAAAGATAATCTAGAATCTCCGATGAATGTGAAGTTATTGAGAGCTGCAGAATTAATTGCCGAAGTGGAAATTAAAAAAGGGCTCAGCGGAGACTTGAAAATTGATTCTAAAATGCTAAATCCTCCAAAAAAAGTGGAGAAACTGAAAGCAGATATCAATAATTATCTCAAACAAAAATCTGACCCTAGAATTTTAGCCGCTAGACCCGGTCAATTTGTGCAGCCAAAAGGGGAGGGTTTCTCTATTGGAAAGGTGAAAAACAAATGGGATGACCTTGATTTTTCAAATTATCTGGCATATGCTTTAGGAGACCAGTATTTTAAAGATTTGAAAATTGAAAAACCTTTTATTAATCACTTTATCAATTATGTTCTTGCTGGTGGATTTGAAAGGTCAAAGATTTTGAAATACGGTTTTGTAAGTGATGCAGATTTAATGAGATTTCAAAGGTCTGTTTTGATGCGGATTTCTTCCTATAAAACTCCTCAGACTCAAAAATAAACACATCTGATGAGAAAAGTTTTAGCGGTATTTTTCTTTTTTATGACAATATATTTCTTTGGTCAGCAAAAAATATCAGGGAAAACTTTGAGTGAGAATGATATGATTATCACCTCAGTTCTGGTTGTTAATATTTCAAATAATCAACAGGTTTACAGCAATTCTTTGGGCGAATTTTCTATTGAAGGGAAAGAAAAAGATGAAATCAGGTTTGTCAAAAAAGGATACGAAAGAGCTTCAAGAAAAGTTTCAGATACAGAATCTTCAATGAATGTAATTTTGGTGAGAATTCCTGAAGAAATAGAAGTAGTAGAAATAATTTCTACAACCGGAGATTTGGCAAAAGATTCTAAAAGACTGACTAAAATAGACAAAAAAGAGCAGCTTCAAAAAGATATCGGTCTTCCGAAACCTCCAGAAAAACCTCGTGAAGTTCCGGCGGAAGTAAAGAAAGTTTTATTGGCGGCGGCTTTTGGAAATGTAGATGTACAGGCTGTTTTTGATTTGATAAGCGGGAAATCCAGAAGGCAGAAAAGATGGTATAAGTATGAAGATATGCAAGATGATATTCTTTGGATAAGAAAAAGAATTGATGATGACGATTTTGTGAAAGACGGAATTCCTGTTGAAAGAATTTCAGAATTTTTAGAATTCAGTTTTATCGTCAAGCCACAAATAAGGTCTTATGTGAAAGCTAAAAATATATCACGAGTACTATTTAATTTGGATGAAATTATTCCTGTTTATGTAGATAGGCTCAAAGAAAATAATATGAAATCTAAAGAATGAAAATGAATATTGCTTTTCATAAATTGGTAACTGTAGTTGCTTTGTTTACGATGATTTTTACATTTTCCCAACAACACATTTCAGGTAAAATTATTGATGAAGATAAAAATGCTTTAAGTAACGTTTTAATTTTTAATACTACCCAAAATATAAAAACATACAGCAATACTTCAGGAGAATATGCGATTGAAGCAGAAGAAAATAATGAAATAAGATTTATAAAAGAAGGCTTTTACCGTATAGATAAAATTATAAAAAAAGAAACACTACAATCTAGCATTGAAATACAACTTGTAAGAGCCGAAACGTTGATTCAGGAAGTGAAAATTGATTATAAACCTTCCGAAAATCTTGCGAAAGACAGCAAACGTTTAGATGATTCTCCGAAAGTAGCTTCTTTAAAATCTTCAATCAATGAATACATGAAGTCTGAGCTGAATGAGCCACTTCCTAAAAATGAAATTCCAAAATCTTTTCAAGGACACGATTTTAAGGCAGGACATGTAAGTTTAGATATTTTTGAAACGATTGCAACGATAGTTTTTTTGACTAAAAAAGGTTCTATAACAAAAAATACTACTCCTAATTATGTTGAAACTCAGAATTTTCTTGCTAAAGTGAAAGCTGAAGTAAATCTGACGATGTTTAAAAAATATGGGATGGATGAAGAAAAAATAGACCATTTCCTTGCTTATGCTGAACAAGTAAATCATCTTTCAAAAAAATATCGCAAAGATTTTAATAGCGCTACAATTTTGAGTGAGCTTCAGACTGCATTTGTAGAATATTCTAAAGTGAATAAATTAAGCGATTGATTTTTATTCAAAAAGTCTGTTTAAGCTAATTTTCCTTTACTCACAAAAGACAAAAGATATTTGAAATGTATTTTATTTAGATATTCAAAGCTCTCAAAAGAATAAAAATCAAAGATTTTTGAAAATTGATGTGTTCTTTTTTTAAGCTTAATGATAAGCTTACATTTAAAATATCTAAATCTTTTGTGCCTTTTGTGGTTAAATAAGATATTCGCAATCATCTGTGAAAATCAGCGTAATCATTAGGCAACAAAAAATCCAAAGTAGATAACTTTGGATTGTATATTTTTAATGATAAACAATATCATAAATTTCATCTTTCACTTCTTTCAGATTTTCCGGAGTGTAGTTGGCAAGTAGCCAGAGCGGAAGACTTTTTTTACCTTCACCATAACTTGGCTGTACGTAAGTTTCGTCAATTAGATTAAAACCGTTTCTCTTATAAAACGAAAAACGTCGTTTAGCATCTTCATTTAAATCTTCTGGCTCTATTTCCAAAATAATTCTAGGATAATTTTTAAACAAATAATCAGTAATGTGTGAGCCCAATTTTTGATTTCTGAATTCAGCAAAAACCTCAAAATGTTCCACAAAAACATAGTTTGTTAATTCCCAAATAATAAGGTAACCGATATTTTCAGAATGATTTAAGACAGAAATTATTTTTACATTCGGATGGTCAAACAGTTTTATAAACTGAGGCCATTCTCGCCTTTCTTCTGCTGGAAAGGTTGTTGAATAAGATTTGAAAATCTGCTCTACACGATAATCATCGTGTGATGTAATTTGTAAAAACTCCATATTTAAAGGTCAAAAACGCTTGGTCGTCTGGTGATAAAAATGTCTTTAATCCAAAGGATAAAAGCCAAGCCAAGATAAATTAAAAAGAAAAATCCTGCCGTTGCAAAGGTAGAATAGATAAAGAAAATTCTCAGTTTAGAAACCGGAATTCCTAGTTTAGCACCCATTCTTGTGAGTACACCAAACCATTCGCGTTCCATTTTGTGGCGTAGATTATCAAACATTTTTTTAAGATTCTTTTAAAATTTTAAATCCGATACTGCAATTTAAGCAATTTTTTGTTTTACAAAAGTTTTTAAAATGATAAATCAGGCTTTGACTTTCTAAAGAGGTTTTGGTTTTTAAGCCTAATTTTTTCCATTCTTTAATAATTGAATTTTTTTCTGACTGAATTTCACTGTAAAAAGCTAAGATTTCGTCACCAATATTTTCATTCTGATGTTTGTGATAGGTATATTTTACAGGAAGTATTGTATTTAAAATAATAAGCTCAATGAAATCTTTCGTTACCACTTTTGGATGATTGATGGATGATATTTTACCAAAATTAAAATGGTCAGTCCAATAGTCTGAAGCCTGAATTTCTTTGAAAATTTCAAACAAACTATTTGTGTTTTGTGGTAAAATAATTTTTGAAAATAAATTCTGATGTTTAAAATAGAGGTCAGCAAACTGCGATAAACGAATGGTCGGAAAGTTGGGCGGTCTCAACCGAAGAAACTTGGGACGAATGATAATTTCAGGGAGGTTATATTTGGCTTTAAGAAAATCAAATTCTCTTTTCCATAGACTCATTTGTAAGTCTAGTGGGGTTTCAAGCCAGCCGGAAATTCCAAAAAATAAAGCTTCAAGCTGTGTTTTATTTTGCCGTATTTTATTGATGATGTTAAAATCAATACTCTCAGCAATTTGTTTAAATAAGGACGCATTGACGGTTAAGCCAAAAGAGTAGGCGAGGTGATGAAACATGACGGCTTCATAATTATTTTTATGTCGATGCAAATCGGCTTCTATTTCTAAAGATTTTTCTTCCAGTTTTTTTAGCAAATTTTCTTCATGAAAGTTCACTGGGATTTTCTTGATGCTGAAAATCTTTTCACACGGAATAAACTGGTTTTCCTTCAAAAGATTTTCATATTTCTGAAAAACATTCTTATCGATATAATTTTTCAATTCAAGAGTAGGGATATTTTGGTCTTTGAATTCTTTGATATCAATATCATTCTGAAAAACAACATGCAGAATAATATTTTTGTAGGCTGGGTCTTTTGAATGTTGATGAAAAATCCAGTCGGAAGATTTTACATGGAGCTCTATGTTTCCGGCAAGAATCATGTTTTTGGTTTTAATCTTGCTCATGAGGAAATCGGGTCCGGAATCTGTATTCCATCGTCCGAAATCTAAAATTTCAACAGGATTTCCCTCTGTGTCTATAAAATCGAAGTTGGTGAATACTTTGAAATTCCAAAGGTATTGAAGTAATTTTTCGTTCATCAGTGGTGTTTTTGTGTTACAACTAATGTAAGAAAAATTTTAATCTGGAAAGTAAAGTCGAATAAAATAAAAATCTGCGAAGTTTTGAATCTTTTTTATCCGAAACCCTCATGCGCGCAGTAAGAAGCTTTCGGACGTTTCCGAAAGTCTGCTGCGCTCTGCAGGAAGCTTTCATGAAGCCCCGAAACCTTTCTGCACCCTAGTAAGAAGCTTTCGGGAAGTCCCGAAAGTCTGTCGCAGCCCTGCAACAAACTTTCGAAAAAAATTACATTTAAACAAAAAATCAGAGCGATTGCCCTGATTTTATAATGTATTTTTGAATGGAGTTATGCTTTCGTCAGTTCGCCTTTAAAATTCGCAATCGTTGTTTTGTACATCTCTTCATAAATAGGAAGAATGTTTTTTAAGTCAAATTTTACAGCCTGTTCTTTAGCGTTAATCTTCATTTGTGCTAAAAGCTCATCGTTGCTCAATAATTTGATACAGTAGTTACTCATCGCTTCTACATTACCGATTTCAGCTAAAAATCCTGTTTCACCTTGGATGTTTACTTCAGGAATTCCACCAGCGTTTGAGCTGATGACAGGAGTATATGCTGCCATTGCTTCTAAAGCCGCCAAACCGAAACTTTCTTGTTCTGAAGGCAATAAAAAGACGTCTGAAAGCTGTAAGATTCTGTATAAATCATTTACTTTTCCTAACAATCTGATTTTTGAAATCAATTCTGGATTTTCTTCCAAAAACTGATTTACTTTTTCCATATCGGGACCTTCACCGATGATAATCAGTTTAGATTTTACTTTCTTTTCTACATTCTTAAAGATTTGTAAAACTTCATCTATCCTTTTTACCGGACGTAAATTGGAAACGTGAATCAATATTTTTTCGTCCTCATTTGCAAATTGTGTACGCTGACATTCGTTGCAGTCGTCAAACTCAGAATTATCAATAAAATTGGTAATCACCTGAATTTCTTTTTTAATATTGAAAAACTGCAGGGTATCTTTTTTCAAACTTTCAGACACCGAAGTAATGGCATCCGATTTATTAATCGAAAATTCTACCGCATGTTTGTAGCTCGGGTGTTGCCCTACCAAGGTAATATCTGTGCCGTGAAGCGTAGTAACCAAAGGAACGTCGTTATTGTCTTCCTTCAACATTTGCTTCGCTGTAAAAGCTGCATAAGCGTAAGGGATGGCGTAATGAGCGTGCAGTAAATCTAGTTTGTAAAGATTCACAACACGGTAAATCATCGAGCTTAATGCAATATCATAAGGCTGATATTGAAAAAGAGGGTAAGTTTGAACATTTACCTTATGGAAAAAAATATTAGGATTGGTAATATCTAATCTTGCCGGAAGTGCAGAACTGATGAAGTGTACCTCATAGCCTTTGTTTGCCAAAGACATCCCGAGTTCTGTCGCTACGATTCCGCTTCCGCCATATGTTGGGTAGCAAAGTATGCCTATTTTCATCTGTTAATTTTTTTTAATTGCCATAGGAAACGATTAAATAAACGTCTCACAGGTCTGTTGTTATTTTGAAGTGGTGAATTCTGTTAATTTTGAAAATTTAAAAGGGTCTAAAGTTATCCCCATTCCTGGTTTTAATTGTTCATTAACCAAAACGGGAAGCTTTCCTACAATTTTTGTTTTTCCACGAAATGCATCTGCCGTTGCTGTCATAGAATCATCGTTGTTTTCGTAAGAAACTAAAACGGTAGAAACTTTAGAAATATCAATATCTTTCAAAGCATAAGCGCTGCCAAAAACATTAAGAATTACATTTTGATTTTTAGTTAAATCTACCAAAATCTTTTTTGATTCTGGTGAAATTTTGTAAGGTTTGTAAGCTGTAGAGTTATCTTTATGAAAACCAACAATTACTGTAGAGTTTGCCGGAATTGTATTGATTTCAGAAGCTTTTTTAATAATGATTTTTGAATCTAATTGTAATCTGTTTTCAAAAGTCTGATAAGGAGCTTCTTCTAACGGAATGTAGTAATAGGTTGAAGTAGAATTCAACGGAAGCAATTTCTTCTCGTCTTTCAATAACGTTAAAGCATTAGAATAAAGATTTTGAACCAATTTTGTATGCGAATCATTATTGAGGTCGTAATTTACATTTTCAGGATTTTTTGGAGTGTATTGGTTTAAGCCTAAAAAATATTTAGTTAATAAAATCTTCTTCACACTTTCTTCCACTCTTTCCTGAGAGATTTCCCCTTTGTCAATCGCTTTCTGGATTAGTTTTTTACCTTCTGCAACTCCTTGTGAAAATAGCATAATGTCATTTCCTGCTTTGAAAGCTAACGCGTCTAGTTCACCCGGTTTGTATTTATTAGCTACAGCCCCCATGTTCAGAGCATCGGTAATAATTAAACCTTTATAACCCAATTTGTCTTTTAATAAATCTGTGATGATTTTTTTTGAAACAGAGGCTGGGATTCCTTTTCCAGATTCCAGGCTTGGAACATATAAATGTGCCACCATCACACCGCCAATTCCTTTATTCATTAAAGCTTTAAAAGGAGCGAGCTCTATTTTGTTTAATCTTTCTAAACTGTGAGAAACTACGGGAAGGTCTAGGTGAGAGTCTGTATTGGTGTCGCCATGCCCCGGAAAATGTTTAATTGCCGCAAGAATATTATGGTCTTGCAATCCGTTGGCATAAGATAATGCTGATTGAGTGACATTAGAAACTTCTGAACCAAAACTTCTATTCCCGATAATCGGATTATTTGGATTGGTATTGACATCAACCACAGGTGCGAAGTCCCAATTAATGCCCATTCTTTTGCAATCTTCGGCAATTTTGGCAGACATTTGATAAATAAGGTTTTTATCCTGAATAGCGCCTAAAGTCATTGCCCAAGGAAATTTATGAGCGGTGTTGATTCTTTGATATAATCCCCATTCTGCATCCATTCCAATCATTAATGGAACTTTAGATTTTTGTTGGAATTCATTCACCAAATTAATTTCTCTTGCCGCATCATCCTGCATTAGAATCAGTCCACCTATTTTATCATTGGTAACGATGTTTCTTACCTGATTGATGTGGTTTTCATCTTTGTTGGTATACAACGCCACGATAAAAAGCTGACCTAGTTTTTCATCCTGTGAAAGACTGTTGTAAGTTTGGTTTACCCATTCTTTTGCTTTTTTTAAATCTTGCTTTGAAATATCTTTAGGCTGATATTGTGCCGAAAGATTTATATTGAATAAAACGGTAATTAAGAGAAAATTAAAAACTAATTTCTTCATGATTTTTGAATATGAACAAAAATACGATTAAAAAAATGATGAATACTAAAGTTTTTGTGATTTTTGGTATATGTTTTGATTCCGACTTTATTAATATTAAAACTTTTTTAAAATGAAAAAAATTATTCCATTTTTAATGCTTGCATTTGTCAGTATATTCACCGTGAGTTGTGATAATGATGATGATAATGTAGTGTATGTAGATAATGATACTTATGCCGGAGTTATTGAGATTACGAGAAGTTTTCAATATAATAGCGCTGGAAATTTTGGAGAACAACATGTTATAAGACAAGTAATAGGCCAATATGGCATGCAAGAATCTGATAAGGTTTTGGTTTATAGGTTAAAAGGGGTTTATCAAGGTGCTGATGTTTGGGAACAGACTCCTAAGACTATTTATTTTCTTAATGGAAATGAAGTTGACTACGATTTTGACTTTACAAAAAATGACGTTCAAATCTATGTTAATGGTAATTATGATGTAACGACTACCCCTGCATATTATAATAATCAAACATTTAGAATTGTTCTTGTTCCTGCGGGATACTTAAATAAAGGAACGTCTCCGGTTGATTACAGTGATTACAATGCGGTTATCAAGTATTTTAATATTGATGACTCAAAAGTTGTAAAAATAAAATAAAATCTTTTCAAATTTTTATAATAAAAAAAGCGCCAGAAAATTATTTTCTGGCGCTTTTGATTTATCTAATTGGGATTATTTTTCGTCATCTAAAAAATGACCGAAGAAATCCTTTTTTGTTTGTAAATATCCCTTGCTATTTTCATTTGATGGAATTTGCAACGGAACTCTTGAGTTGAGGTTGATGTTGCTCTCTTTTACAAATTTTACCTTTTCAGGATTGTTAGTTAAAAGATTAATGTTTTCTATTTTCAATTGATTCAGAATTTCGATGGCGACACCAAAATTACGGTCATCGGCAGGTAAGCCTAGTTCTAGATTTGCCTGTACGGTATCAAAACCTTTTTCCTGAAGAGAGTAGGCTTTAAGTTTATTAATGATTCCTATATTTCTGCCTTCCTGACGAAGATAAATGATGAGCCCGCCGTTTTCGTGCATATATTTCATTGCTGCATCAAGCTGTTGCCCGCATTCGCATTTTTTTGAATGGAAAACTTCTCCGGTAATGCATTCAGAATGAAAACGTACATTGACAGGTTGAGAAAAATCTGTATTTTCTGCTAATATTGCCATGTGTGGCATCCAGTCATTTTCATCTTCCGAAAAAGCAATCATTCGGAAATTACCGTGCTCTGTAGGAACATTAGCTTCCGCCTGAATTTTAATCATTGAATTGTTTTGTTTATTTTTTTCCGTTTACAGAATCTTCTATTACGGTAACGTTTGTTTTGAGTCTTACCAAATACCTGTTTAATACTTCATCTTCATCTTTCTTCAGATATTTTCTTAGCTTCTGAATATTTTTGTAAGATTTTTCCAAAGCTTTGATGGTCTTATTTTTCCCGGAAATATTTCCTGACGCTATTGCATAAAGGTAATTTTGAAGAGTATACTTTAAATTACTTACTTCATCGTTTACGGCAGAATTGGTAAATCTAGGAAAAGTGGAAATCAAATTAGTGATTTCTGAGGCATTTACATTTTCGGTAATATTGATGCTTATACTTTTTGAATTTTCAGGGTCGACAGATTTTGAGTCACTTGAAAACGTGTTTGATAAAGGTGATAAATTCAGCTTTTCGGTCGCACAAGAAGAAGTGATTAGTATCAGTATTCCTAAAAAAAGTAGTCGTTTCATTTTTGCTCCTTTTGGTAAAGGATTGGGTTAAGACTTTCATCATTGTACATTTTCATTTGTTTGTACACTTTCATCTTAACATCACCGTTTTCAATATCTGTAAGTAATTGAATAATTGAAGTTGACAAATCTTCTTTCTGAGTAAGCAATACATCTAATTTTGCCTGGCAATTTTGACGATGCTCTTCTGAAGCAGATTCTCTGTTGGCTTCCAACGACATATGATAAACCTTTAATGCTAAAATAGACAACCTATCAACAGCCCAAGCTGGAGTTTCAGTATTTATTTTCGCATTAGATTTAGGGGTGATATTTTTGTATTTATCTAAAAACCAACTGTCTATGAATTCTACCAAATCGGTTCTTTTTTGATTTGAAGAATCTATTGTTCTCTTTAATTGAAGAGCCTCAACAGGGTCTATGTTTTCATCTCTAATAATATCTTCTAAATGCCATTGAACGGTATCAATCCAGTTTTTAGCATACAAAATCCGTTCCAAACTGTCTGTTTCAAAAGGATTATTTACAGGTGTATCAACGCTGTCTAATACATGATAGTCTTCAATAGATTGGTTGAAGATTTTCCAGGCAGTATCGGTAAAATTCATAGAAATGAAGAATTATTTAGTTGCTTTTTGTGGTATTGTTTGAAGGGTTGTTTTCGGTAGTTTTAGCTTCCGGTTTTTCTTCTTCTTTGATAGCATCTTTAAATTCTTTAATTCCAGAACCCATACCTCTCATCAATTCAGGGATTTTTTTACCTCCGAAAAGTAATAAAAGTATGATGGCAACGATAAGGATGTGCTGCCAAGATAACGCAAGTATTGTTAATGTGTACATTTCTTAAATTTTTGCAAAGTTAATCTTTTTTTAATATGAAACCCAACCTAAAGGGTCAACTGCATTATTTCCATTCCAAATCTGGAAATCAAGCGTATACGTTCCGTCAAAATCTTGAGCAACTGCTCCTACCACTGTACCTGCAGAAACCTGCTGGTTTTTAGAAACCGTAGTACTGCTAAGATTTGAATAGATGGTAAAATAATCACCATGTTTTATCATTACCGTTCTTGTTCCGTCTGCTGAAGGAATTACCTGAGATACTACTCCCGGGAAAACAGCTCTTGCAGAAGTTCCTTTAGCTACAGATATTTTGATTCCGTTATTTTCTTCCCAAATCGATTTAAAAACAGGGTGTTGCTGCCTTCCGAATCTATGAGTAATTGTTCCTTGCGCAGGCATAGAAATTCTTCCTTTGTTTGATGCAAAATTACTTCCTGCAGATGGAGCAGATACCCCATAATTAGTCATTGCTTTTGCCTCTGCCGCTTTTTTATCGTCTTCTTTTTTCTTTTCTAAAGCTTCCTCCGCCGCTTTTGCTGCATTTAGTTTTACAGTAGCTTCTTTAGCTCTTAATTCTGCATCTTCAGAGGCTTTTTTAGCTGTAATTTTTCTGGCTTCATCTTTTGCACTGGCTTCGCTTTTTGCGGCTTCTTCATTTCTTTTTCTTTCTTCCTCAGCTCTTTTAGCAACTAATTCTGCAGCTTTTTTAGCTTCAACTTCCGCTAGTTTTCTTTCTCTTTCTAAGGCTTCAGCACGAGCTTTTGCTTCAGCTTCAATTCTTGCTTTTTCTCTGTCTGCAGCGATTTTGGCTAAACGAATTTTTTCAGCTTCAGCTTTTCTTCTGCTTTCTTCCTCAGCTTTTGCAATTCTTATTTCTTCAGCAATAATGGCTCTTATCTGTCCTTCCAGAGCTTTAGACTGCGTTTGTTTTTGTCTAAGGTCGACTGTAAGTTTAGATTCATTTTTCTTGAAATCTGTCACCAACTGTTCTTTCTGAGTACGTTCAACACTAATCGTTGTCAAATCTTTCTTCTGATTGGCTAGTAGATTTTGTTTCTCGGTTGCTGATTTCTTTTTCTGCTCAATAGAGTTTTTTAATGCAATAGAAGCAGTGGTTATTTCTGCGGCTTTTTTATCTTTGTTATCAGAGTACTTTTTAAGATATTGTACTCTTCGTAAAGCTTCACCTAAACTTTTTGCCGATAAAATAAAGGTTACTTTATTTTCTATTCCTTTGTTTTTATATGCATTGACCAAAACATGAGCAAAGTTTTTTCTTAAAACCGCAAGCTCTCTATTCTGTGTGTTAATTTCCATTTGACGAAGAAAAATTTCGTCTTCAATAAATCTTTTTTCTTTTTGCGTATTGTTGTAAACCTTTTCTCTAAGCGCTAATTTTTTATTAACGTTATCCAAATATGATATAGACAATTTAGATTCGTTTCTAGTCTTTGCCAAATCTGAATTTATCTGAGCTATCTGTTTTTTTAGGTCAGCATTTTGTTTTTGCAACTGTTCTTTATTTTGTTGGCCAAATTGTAAACCAAACAGCAAAATGCCTATTAAAAAGCTAATTTTTTTAATCATTTAATATCAATTTTCTTATAATTGGCTGGAACAGAATAAGGTGTTTCCATCCTCGAAAAATCAAATTTCGTGTTTTCAATTAAAATTTGACTTGTTTTGGAACCTTTTATAATTATTTTAACATTTTTTGGAAGCTTAACTTCATTTGGAAAGGTCTCCCAATTTTCATATACGATTTCAATAGCATCGTTGGATTTTACATCTTGTAATTTTACCCAATTTAAATTAAAATCATCGGTATACTGCATTTCTACTTTGTATTCTCGTGTAACCTCGTTGGTTACAATTTTTTGATTGGCAATTGACGTCAACTGATATCCCTGAGAATTTTTCACAATTTTTGAATTACCGTTGGTGATTTGCATAAATGTACGTCCCATCAACAGTTTTTCTAAAGTTTTATAATCAATGAAATTGACATTCAGAAGATTATTAAGGTAGTCAAAATCTGAATCGATATAATTTTTGTTGTACTTATCCATTGCCTTGATGCCTTCGGGAGTAATAATTGCTCTTGCCGCAGGAATGATTAGAAAAGTAATATTAGACCATATTTTCTTATCATTTTCGATATAAATTACTGCATCAAGCGGACTTACTCTCAAGTCACTTGCTGTAATTTTACTATTGATTTTTACGTGCTCAAATTTAGGATGCAGAAATATATTCTCATAAAAAGTCAAACGGTCCTGAATATTTTTGGCATCTTTAGGGTCGTTTTGATTTGAATTTTGAATCTGGATGCTGTCATTTTCAGAAGAATTTTGATTAAGTGCTTTTCTGCTTTTACAGGAAAGTACAGTCAATGTTATAATCAGTAAGATAGCCCAGTTTTTCATATAGAGTTTTTATAGTTTTTAGCAAATGCGCTCATTTTGATTTCATCTGCAATGTATAATAATCTTTTACAATATTAACGCCAAACCACACAAAATGTTTTTGTGTGGCTTTCTCAACGTTATTTTATTTAAATTTATTTTGATACAAAATCTAAAACTGAAAAATCTCCTAAAGAAATTTCTCTTGATACTCCAAAATAATG
Organism: Chryseobacterium turcicum; assembly: GCF_021010565.1. Lineage (NCBI taxonomy): Bacteria > Pseudomonadati > Bacteroidota > Flavobacteriia > Flavobacteriales > Weeksellaceae > Chryseobacterium > Chryseobacterium turcicum. The sequence continues at coordinate 791,149 of NZ_JAJNAY010000002.1, read as the reverse complement.
AGCCGAGCTTCCAATCATTGAGTTGGAAAGATTTCCGTGGTCAATGATGGTCTTCTCTTGAATCAACGAGTTGTCGATATTAGAGTTGATTACTTTTGTACCTTTTCCTAATGAAACATAAGGTCCGATTTTAGAGTTTGAAATTTCTACTCCTTCACCAATATAACAAGGCTGAATAATCAACGAGTTTTGAATATTAGCAGACTGCGGGAATTCTGTAAACTCATCTTTTTCGTATTCTAAAATCTTACCATTGGTTTCAACGGTAGCATTTTTATTTCCGCAATCCATCCAGTCATCCACTTTTCCTAAAGAAAATTTAGCGCCAGATTGACGAAGGTTTTCTAATGCTGTGGTCAATTGATATTCTCCACTTACTTTAATGTTATTATCCATAATATGGTTAATCTCAGACATCAATTTTTCTGCTGAATTAAAGTAGTAAATACCAATAATCGCCAAATCTGAAACAAAAGTTGCCGGTTTCTCGATAAAATCGGTAATAAAACCGTAGTCATCTAATTTTACAACCCCAAAAGCAGAAGGGTCATCTACTTTTTTTACCCAGATTACGCCGTCAGAATTGGTGTCTAACGTAAAATCTGCTCTGAAAAGAGTGTCTGCATAAGCAATCACCACATTTCCCTGCATCGATTCTTCAGCACATTTTATAGAATGAGCGGTTCCAAGAGGCTCTAGTTGGTGATAAATAGTTCCTTTTGCGCCCAGTTTTTCTGCTATTTTAAGTAATGAAGCTTCTACTTCAGCTCCAAAATCTCCAATAATAAAGGCTACTTCTTCAATTTTTTCACCCGCTACTTTAGCAATATCTTCTACTAATCTCTGTACAATTGGTTTACCTGCAATAGGAATCAATGGCTTTGGAACTGTTAATGTATGTGGTCTCAATCTTGAGCCTTTTCCAGCCATTGGAACAATAATTTTCATATGTGAATATTTGTTTTATTTATAAGTTTAATTTAAGGTCTTCTAAGTATTTTATTAATCATTGTTCTTTCACTATACGCTAAAAATGCGATGAAGAAAAGAAACAATCCGTTTCCAATTAAATAATTGTGTCGGAAATAATAAAATGAAATCATCGAAATCGCAATAGATAATGATAGATAGATTGCAATTTTGGATGTGTTATAATGAATAGGATACTGCGATTTCCCCCAAAGGTAGGAAATAATCATCATGCTTGTGTACGTAATTAATGCTGCAAAAGCACTTGCCCAATACCCGTAGGTAGGAATAAATGTAAAGTTGATGAAAATTGTAATAGCAGCTCCAATTAAAGAAATATACAGGCCAACTCTTGTTTGGTCAGAAAGTTTATACCAAATCGATAAATTTAAATAAATTCCTAAAAACAATGCGCCCAGCATGACAAAAGGTATAATTTCTATTCCTTCATAATAAAGTGGATTTTTCAAATATTTTTCAGAAATCCATTGTAAGTTTACCATTAATCCGATGTAGATTAAACAGTTGCAAATCACAAAAATATCCATTAAAACGGCATAGGTTTTATGATTATTCTTGTCTTTAAAACTTGAGAAAAAGTAAGGTTCAATACCTAATTGATATGCCTGTCTGAACACGGTGATGAAAGTCGCAATTTTATATACAGCACCATACACCCCAATCTGATGTTTTGCTTCTTCTTTTGGAAGTAAATATTTTAAAAACTGTCGGTCTAAAGTCTGATTGATAATTCCTGCTAAACCTGCAATCATTACCGGCCAAGAATAATTCATAATTCTCTTCCAAAGTTTGAAATCAAATTTTTTAAAACTAAAATTCACAAATTCTTTTCCTACAATCGCTAAAGTAATAATACTTTGTACCAAATTGGCGATGAAAACGTAGCCAACACCAATCTCAGGATTGTATTTAATTCCTAAAATTCCATTGGGATAATTGGGTAGCCATTTAATGAAAAATACGACTAAAAAGTAATACGCCAAAGAACCAATTACTTTTGAAAGCATATACTGAACAGGTTTTCCCTCAAGCCTTAAAACAGCGGAAGGAATCGTAGAAAATGCATCGAAAGATAAAATAAAAAGAAAAATAATTAAATAATTGACCTGGTCTGGGGTTTCAAAAGCATTCGCAAGGTCCTGCCTGAAAACATATCCTAAAATCAAATAAATAAATCCGGCTCCTAAAATACTTAGTGCACAGGTAGAAACCAAGGTTTTCTTATCAATATCACCTTCTTGTGCAAAGCGGAAAAATGAAGTTTCCATCCCATGAGTAAGAAAAACAGTGATTACTCCGGCAATAGAATACCAATCTACAAAAGGTGACGATGCAGACGGCCCGAAAGCTTTTGTTACAATAGGAGCAATAAGAAATGGGAAAATTCTTACCAGCACAGAACTGAGTCCGTAAACAGCGGTTTGTCCAAATAGTTTCTTATACAATTTTAGGTTTTTAAAATGCAAATGTAAATATTAGAATTCATAATTTTTAGATTGATGTTTAAAAATCACTTTAGAAAATATTAAATTTGTGCAATATCAATCTTATATCTAAAAGTAAAAATGAAAATTCTTATAAAAAATGCTCAAATCGTCAACGAAGGTCAAATTATCAAAAGTGATATTCTGATTGAAAATGATTTGATTTCTAAAATAGAGTCGAATATTTCTGAAGAAGCAGACCAAATTATTGATGCGTCAGGAAAATATCTCTTGCCTGGAATTATCGATGACCAAGTGCATTTCCGTGAACCGGGTTTGACTCATAAAGGTGATATTGAATCTGAATCTCGTTCAGCAATTGCAGGAGGAACAACCAGTTTTATCGAGCAGCCAAACACGGTTCCGAATGCGGTAACTCAGGAATTATTAGCTGATAAATATGAGATTGCTTCTCAGAAATCATTTGCCAATTACGGTTTTATGATGGGCGGAACTAATGATAATTTAGCAGAAGTTTTAAAAACAAATCCTAGAAATGTTCCCGGAATTAAATTGTTTTTAGGTTCATCAACTGGAAATATGTTGGTTGATAATCCTGAAACTCTTGAAAATATTTTCAGCAATACCAAAATGCTGATTGCCGTTCATTGTGAAGATGAAGCAACGATTCGTGAAAATACTCAAAAATATGTGGATGAATATGGCGAAGATATCCCCGTAAAATTCCATCATTTAATTAGAAGTGAAGAAGCTTGTTATAAATCTTCTTCAAAGGCAATTGAATTGGCAAAAAAAACTGGGGCAAGACTTCACGTTTTCCATTTGTCAACAGCGATTGAAACTGAATTGTTTAGAAATGATATTCCATTAAAAGATAAAAAAATAACGGCAGAAGTTTGCGTTCATCACTTAACGTTTACCAATGAAGATTACGATACAAAAGGCGGATTAATCAAATGGAATCCTGCCGTAAAAACTCAAAAAGACAAAGACGGACTTTGGGAAGCTTTGCTGGATGACAGAATTGATGTGATTGCAACCGACCACGCGCCGCATACTTGGGAAGAAAAACAAAATACATATTTAAAATGTCCATCCGGAGCACCTTTGGTTCAGCATTCTTTGGTGGTAATGTTGGAGAATTATAAAAACGGAAAGATTTCGTTGGAAAGAATTGTTGAAAAAATGGCTCATAATCCTGCGATTTTGTTCAGAATAGAGAAAAGAGGTTTCATTAAAGAAGGTTACAAAGCCGATTTAGTTTTGGTTGATTTAAATGAAAAATGGACGGTTGAAAAAGAAAATATTCTTTATAAGTGCGGCTGGAGCCCGTTGGAAGGAATGAATTTTCATTCTAAAGTAACCCATACTTTCGTTAACGGAAATCTGGTTTACGAAAACGGTAAAGTAAACGAAGAAAAATTCGGAGAGCGTTTGCTTTTTGAAGTTGAAGAATAAATTGATTAATATGAGCGGGCTTTTTTAGTCCGCTTTTATTTTGAAATTGAATTTTGCTTTAGCTTAAATTTAAATCTCTCGCAGATTTTGTAGATGAAGCAGGTTTTAAACACAATTATCTTTGAAAATCTGAGGAATCTGTGGGAATATAAATTTTTGAATCAATTAAATAATATAAACCTAACAGGTTTCTAAAACCTGTTAGGTTTTGTTAAAAAGTTACTTTTTTGCTTTTGCACTCATATGAAAACTCAGTTTTCCGCCATTCATAATATCAGAATGCTTTAGTGTAAAGTTTTTAATTTCCTTTCCATTCAACATAATTTTCTGAACATAGACATTTTTCGGGCTTTGATTAATAGCTTCAATTTCAAAAGTTTTTTCGTTTTCTAAATTTAAAATGGCGTTATCAATTGCCGGACTACCAATGGCGTAATCCTCCGAACCCGGAGCCACAGGATAAAAGCCAAGCGAGCTCAAAATATACCAAGCGCTCATTTGTCCTGCATCATCATTTCCGCCCAATCCATCAGGAGTAGCTTTGTATTGCATTTCCAAAATTCTTCTGATTTGCGCTTGTGTTTTCCAAGGTTGTCCTGCCCAATTATAAAAATAAGCAACATGATGAGCGGGCTCGTTTCCATGAACGTATCCACCGATAATCCCTTCTCGTGTAATGTCTTCGGTGTCGGCAAAAAACTCGTCTGGTAAATGCATCGTGAACAATTCATCTAATTTTGAGGCAAACTTTTTTTTTCCACCCATGAGTTGCATTAATTCATCCGGATTTTGAGGAACAAAGAAACTGTAATTCCAAGAATTTCCTTCAATAAAGCCTTGTCCGTGAGTACTTAAAGCATTGAAATCTTTTTTGAAACTTCCATCTGCTAAGCGAGGACGCATAAATCCTACGGTTTTATCGAAATTGTTTTTCCAGTTTTCAGAACGTTTGATGAATTGATTATAAATTTCTGTTTCGCCTAAATGTTTAGCCAATTGGGCAATTGCCCAGTCGTCATAAGCATATTCTAAGGTATTTGAAACCGAAGTTCCACTTTTTTCTGCAGGAATATATCCTTTATCAATATAATATCCGATTGCTTCGTAATCTCTTTTATTGGCAGTTTCTACACAGGCTTTTAATGCCGCTTTTGCATCGCCGTCATAATTTCCTTTAATAATAGCATCTGCAACGACACTTACGCTGTGATAGCCACTCATACACCAATTGTCGTTTGCATAATGCGACCAAATCGGTAACATTTTCATAGAAAACTGATTGTAATGTGCCATCATCGATTTTACCATATCACCGTTTCTTTTCGGCTGAATAATATTAAAGAAAGGGTGTAAAGCACGATAAGTGTCCCAAAGTGAAAAAGTTGTATAATTAGTAAAACCTTCTGCTTTATGAATGTTTTGGTCTAAACCTTTATATTCTCCATTCACATCGGTATAAGTTGTTGGATTGATGAAGGTATGATACATCGCCGTATAAAAATTAGTTTTTTCTGTTTCAGAACCTTTAATGACGATTTTATTTAATTCTTTATTCCAAATTTCCTGCGTTTGTGCTTTTACTTGGTCGAAAGATAGATTTCCAGCTTCTTTTTCTAAGTTTTCTGCTGCGTTGGCTTGGCTTACCGGCGAAATTGCCAATTTTACTTCAATCGCTTCATTTTCATTCGTATCAAAATCAAAATACATTTTTAGATTTTTTCCTGCGATTTCCGGAAAGTTTTTTGTTTGGTCAAATTTTCTCCAAAATCCACCGTAAACCTGTTTTCCGTCATAATTTTTTTGACCGTAAGATTTAAATGGCTTTGAAAATTTCATTGCAAAATAAACCGTTCTTGTTCTTGCCCAACCGTTGGTCTGTCGATAACCGGTGATGGTATTTCCGTTTTCTACACGTACGTAAGTCCAAACATTTTTACCTTCGTAATTATAAATTCCGGCCATCAAATCTAAAATAATATGTGCCTGGTCAGATTTTGGAAAAGTGTATCGGTGAACACCAACTCTTGTTGTAGAAGTTAATTCTGCTAAAATATTGTGGTTGTCTAATTTTACTTTATAATATCCAGCTTCTGCGGTTTCATTTGCATGTGAAAATCTACTTCTGTAACCTCTTTCAGGATTGGTTGCTGTTCCGGGATTTAATTGTAATTTTCCAACGGTTGGCATTACGAGAAAATCTCCTAAATCAGAATGTCCTGTCCCGCTAAAATGGGTAGAACTGAATCCTACAATGGTTTTGTCTTCATAACGATATCCTGCACAATATTTATAAACATCACCGTTATATTTTCCGTTCATTTCATAAGAAATCGTATCGGTTTCCGGACTGAGCTGAATGGCTCCAAAAGGTGCAGTTGCTCCAGGATAGGTATGTCCCATTTTTTCTGTACCGATTAACGGATTGACATATTGATGCAGTTTTTCGAATTTTTGAGCTTTATTTAAACTGAAAAGTAGAAGAAATATGAAGGCAAAAGGTGCAGTTTTTCTCATGTATGACAAATTTTAAGTGATAAATTTAATTAAAAATGAAAGAACACTTATTTGCCTGAACCTTATTTTGAAAAATTTAATGTAGACGAAAATTATTGTTTTTCTGTAAATCGAAAGCCAATTCCGTGCAGGTTTTCAATGACGATATTTTTTTCATCTGCAAAAACTTTTCGCAATCTTGAAATAAAGACATCCAGACTTCGTCCCATAAAATAATCATCATCGCCCCAAATTGCTTTGAGAATATCCTGTCTTTTCACGACTGAATTTTTATGACGAATAAAATACAATAGCAAATCGGATTCTCTTTGGGTAAGTGTAATTGTATTTTGAGTATCATTTAAAGTGTAATTTTTAGAATCAAAATCATATTTTCCAACTTTATATTTCTGTGGTGAATTTTCAGTTTTCTTGGAACGTTTCAAAAAGACTTCAATTTTTAAAATAAGTTCTTCAATACTGAAGGGTTTTACGAGATAATCGTCGGCACCAATTTTTAAACCTTTAATTCGGTCTTCTTTTAATGCCTTTGCAGAAATAAAGATAATTGGGATTTCAGAGTTTTTGTGACGGATATTTTGAGCTAATTCAAAACCATTTAATTCTGGCATCATAATATCTAAAAGACAAATGTCGAAATCTTGACTGTTGAACGCATTAAGCGCTGATTTTCCATCTGAATAATGGTTGATTTCATAATAGTTTTCCAAGCTGTCCTGAATTAGAAAAGCGATGGTTTGGTCATCTTCAGCATATAAAATTCTAGATTTTTCCATTGTTTACACGGTATTAAATTTTAAAACGGAAAAAACAGAGTATTGGTAATTCCTTGGTCTGTATTGTTTTCAACTGAAATTTTCCAATTGTGTTGCTGCACGATTTTTTTTACATAAAATAAACCCAATCCAAAACCATTGATTTCTTCACTTTTAGAAGTATTTACTCTGTAAAATTTATCGAAAATATGAGCCATATTCTTTGCAGGAATACCCATTCCGTTGTCTTTAAACTTTAAATATAAGCCTTTTGAATCTTTATTTGATGAAATAAGAATCTTGGGTTTTGTTTCACAATATTTAATAGAATTATCTAAGATATTATAAACAATATTGGTAAAGTGAAATTCGTCGGCAATAATTGAAATAGTACTGTCAATGTCTATCTCAATGGAAATGTTTTCATTCTTATGCTTTATCGTATCAGCAATTTCTTGGATAAATGGCAATAAAATAATCTTTTGAGGCTTTAATGACAATCCTGAGGCATCGTTTTTAGCAATATTCAATATTTTTTCAATATGATTATTGAGTTTGTAACTTTGATTGATGATGATAGAAGTATAGGTTTGCAACTTCGCATTTTCCTTTATCAATTCTTGCTTGCTGAGTGCTTCAGAGGCTAAAAGAATAGATGATAATGGAGTTTTAAACTCATGCGTCATGTTATTGATAAAATCACGCTGCAATTCTGAGAATTTTTTCTGCTGAATAATTGTATAAATCGAATAAACGTAAACCAAAAGAATGATAATCAGTGCAAAAGTAAGCAGATACCAAAAACGCAAAGAGCTGATGAGATAAGTTGTTTTATCAGGAAAACGAATCGAAAAATAATACGTAAGATTTTTATGTTTCGGAAACTGAATCACCTTTTCACTGGGTTCTTCCTGATGAGTGGTCATATATTTTCCGTAAATCATCTGGTCGCTGTGGCAATTGTACAAAGCGTAAACATAATCTGTATTAATTTGAAATCTCGTAAATTCTGTTTTTAAATAATGCTCAAGAACGGCCGGATGAAATTCATTATTGATATTAACAACGTAATAATCATTGGCAATAATCTGAACGGGATTTTCGGTGAAAGAGGTTTTTCCTTCAGACATTTTGTCGACAACCTCCATCAAAGCAATATTTACTTTTTGATTAAATTTTCTGTCTTCAAGATTATATGCCTGTTTCGTCCATAAAAGCTGTGCTATCAATATTCCGATGATAGCAACCAAGCCCAAGCTTATAATAATATTGAGTTTCTTTATTCTCATTTTCAGGAGCAATATTATCCAAAAATATCTATAATTTTTTAATCATTAACAACTCGTTAACAAATGTTTGATAACGCTTAACAACTTTCAACCGATTTCAGGTCTACATTTGTTTCAACAAAAAATAATATTTGATTTAAAATTTACACTATGAAAAATTTAAAAATTACAGCGCTTCTTGCGGTTTTGGCATTCTCTCCATTTTATGCAAATGTATTTCCTGTTGCTCCAGCAGCTATTGTAAAAACAGTTAAGGTTGCGATTACGTGGAAATCAGAATCTATCGATGTAGGAAATATACCTCAAGGAAAACCAAAATTAATCAGATTTGAATTTACCAATACAAGTTCAAAACCGATTATCATCGAAAATGTAGCTCCATCTTGTGGATGTACGACTGCAGATTATACTAAAACTCCTATTCAGCCTGGAAAAAAAGGATTTGTAGAAGCAAGCTATAATGCAGCGAGCGCAGGAGCATTTATGAAAACGGTAAATGTTACTACAAGTGACAGCAAAACCCCTAAAACACTTTCTTTTAAAGGGACTGTTGTTTCTTAATTAATTTAATCTTGTTCAATATTAAAAACCAGTCTGATAATTTTTGTCAGACTGGTTTTTTAATTTTAAACTTTTTATTTAACGGTAAAAGGCACAAAAGATTCGATATTTAAAGTATTAAAAAACATTTAATAGTATACTTTATAAGAATATACGTTTGAATGGAAATCTTTCATCTATTTAAAACAATTATTTATAGCATTATTTCTCAATCTATTTTAAGGCATTACATTTTAATATTTATTATTTTTAAGAAAAAATAAAACGTATGAATCTTTATACACAACCAATGTTGCGTGAAGGCGCTCTAAAGGATAAAGTTGCTATTGTTACAGGAGGCGGAAGCGGACTGGGGAAAGCGATGACCAAATATTTCTTACAATTAGGTGCAAAAGTGGTTATTACTTCTAGGAATTTGGAAAAACTTCAGGTTACTGCAAAAGAATTAGAGGAAGAAACGGGCGGAAAAGTTCTTTGTGTTGCTTGTGATGTCAGAAATTGGGATGAGGTAGAAGCGATGAAAGAAGCGACTTTAAAAGAATTTGGAAAAATTGATATTTTGCTGAATAATGCTGCCGGAAATTTTATTTCGCCTACAGAAAGACTAACACATTCTGCTTTTGACTCAATTTTAGATATTGTTTTAAAAGGAACAAAAAACTGTACTCTTTCCATCGGAAAACATTGGATTGATTCTAAAACTTCAGGAACCGTCTTAAATATTGTCACCACTTATGCATGGACAGGTTCAGCGTATGTTGTTCCTTCAGCTTGTGCAAAAGCGGGAGTTTTAGCGATGACAAGAAGTTTAGCAGTTGAATGGGCAAAATATGGAATCCGTTTTAATGCAATTGCTCCGGGACCTTTTCCAACAAAAGGAGCTTGGGATAGATTACTTCCTGGAGATTTACAGGAAAAATTTGATATGAGAAAAAAAGTTCCGTTGAGAAGAGTAGGAGAACATCAGGAGTTGGCAAATCTTGCTGCTTATTTGGTTTCAGACTATTCAGCTTATATGAACGGGGAAGTGGTAACCATCGATGGTGGAGAATGGCTGCAAGGTGCGGGTGAATTTAATATGCTTGAAGATATTCCGCAAGAAATGTGGGATGCCTTGGAAGCAATGATTAAAGCCAAAAAATCGAATTAATAATTAGTTATTTTTGCTAATCCCTAATCCCTAATCCCTAATCCCTAAAAAAAAATATCAATAAAGCTTCTTTCTGAAACAGAAGCTTTATTTTTGTTCTTTAATTTAAATAAAATCCTAATGAATTTCAGATTTTCAGCGCTATTACTATTTGTTTTTGCATGGAGCTTTTCTCAAAATTTAAAAGTAATGTCTTTCAACATCAGACTCAATGTAGAATCTGATAAAGAAAACTCATGGACAAACAGGAAACAAGATGCAGTAGACTTATTGAGTTATTACCATCCTGATTATTTCGGCGTGCAGGAAGCACTTCCGGAGCAAATGAAAGATATAAAAAGTGGTTTAAAGAACTATGATTATGTAGGCGTAGGTAGAGATGATGGCAAAGAAAAAGGCGAGTTTTCTGCAATATTTTACGATACCGAAAAATTACAAGTGATAAAATCTGGAACATTCTGGCTTTCAGAAACTCCGGAAAAACCGTCGAAAGGGTGGGATGCTGCTTACAACAGAGTTTGCACGTATGCAGTTTTTAAAGATAAAAAATCGAAGAAAGAATTTTTGGCGATGAATCTGCACTTTGACCATGTAGGAGATGTAGCAAGAGTAAAATCTGCAGATTTGATTTTAAAGAAAATTAAAGAGATTAATCCTAAAAATTTACCTTTAACATTAAGCGGTGATTTTAACTTGACAGACGATACTGAGCCGATAAAAATAATTTCTCAAAACCTGAAAGACACTTTCTATAATTCTGAGACTAAACCTTACGGCCCGAAAGGAACATTTACGGCATTCAACGTAACCGAAGTTCCACAGGAAAGAATTGATTATATTTTCGTAAAAGGTTTTAAAATAAAATCTCACAGACATATCAACGACAGAAGAGAAAATTTACTGTATCCTTCAGACCATTTCCCGGTTTTGACAGAGCTGCAGTTTTAAAATATTAATTCTCAGGAAAATTAATCTCAAATCCAATTCCTCGCAGGGATTGGATTTTTATATTTGGGTCATGCTGGAAATATTTTCGCAGTCGGCTGATAAAAACATCAAGGCTTCTTCCGGTAAAATAGTCGTTGGTTTCCCAAAGATTATCGAGTATATCGTCTCTTTTAATGGTTTTGTGATTGAATTTTAAAAGATGAAGCAAAAGGTCTTTTTCACGAATGGTCAGCCTTATTTTTTCATTAGAATGAGAAAGCAAAAGTTTTTCTGTATCTAAAATATAGCTTCCGATTGTAAATTGAGTAATTGTTTCTGAAGGCAGTGTTCTTTTCAGAATATTTTTAATTCTTAGAATTAATTCTTCAGGGTCGCAAGGTTTTGAGATATAATCATCTGCTCCGATTTTCAGTCCGGTTAAGCGGTCAATTTTTTGATTTTTTGCGGTTAAAAATAAAATAGGGAAATCGGGTTTAGCTTTTAAAATTATTTTAGCCAAAGAAAATCCATCAATATGAGGCATCATAATATCTAAAATCCCAATATGAAAAGGGAAATCAGATTGTAAAACCGGTAAAATATCTTCAGGATTCTGAAACCATGAAACTTCAAAATCTTCCAGCTCGAGATATTGTTTTAAAATCATCCCAAAATCTGAATCGTCTTCTGCTAATAGAATTTTAATCTTCATACGGCATTGATATTTTAAAAGTTGTTCCTATCGTTACTTCACTCGTAATTTCAGTTTTTCCGTTATATTTTTCAACAATTTTTTTAACGAAAAATAATCCCAAGCCTAAACCTTTACTATTGTGAATATTGTTGGATTGTATTCTATAAAACTTTTCAAAAATATTTTTCAGTTCGCTTTGTTCTATTCCATTTCCGTTGTCTGAAACGATAATTTCAAGTTTATTCTGAATAGTTTTTGTATCAATTTTAATTTCTGAAGCACCATATTTTACACTGTTTTCACAAAGATTTTTAATGACGGTTTCCATTAGTTTTTTATCAAAAGGAAGTTCTTTTGAAACAGAATTATTCAGTTGGAAATCAATATTCTCGTAAGTAAAGGCCAAATCTTGAATAAAAAAATCCCAATTTTCTGGTTGTATGGTAGAATTTTTTTCGTCAAAATCTTCAGGGTGAAGTTGCAACATCAAATCTTCGAGCCTTGAAATTTGTCTGTCAATTAACGGCAATATTTCAGGGGTAAATTCTTTTTTTAATGTTTTTGAGGCTATTTTAAGCGTTGCAATCGGGGTTTTAAACTCGTGAGAAATGTTATCAACGACTGTGTGTAAAACTTCAACCTGTTTTTGTTGCCGGATTAAATTTTTGACAGTGAAAATATATAAAATCAAAACACTCAATAAAATAGCAACACAGCATAAAATGAGTAACGTTAAGTCTTGAAAAACAACAGCGTTGATATTTAAGATTTGAAAATCGGTCTGGCTTTTTACAAAAAAAGAATCGTCTCTTTCAAGTTGATTGCTTTTATCAGACCTCGAGGTGGAAGAGGTTTCCCATTTCCCGGTATTAGAAATTCCTGCTTTTGTAATCTTGTTTCGCGTTTCGTACAAAGTAACAGGTTGATTAATCAGATTGATATTTTTGGGTACATAAACAATGGATAAAAACTGAGTTCTTACGGCAACTTTATAGCCTTCTTTCTCAAATTTATGGTCAATATAATCACTTAATATATCTTGTGTGATTTTTTTGTTTTTTTCGAAATAGTTTAAAAACTCTTTTTTGCTAATTTTCTTATTGCTGAACTCTGCAAAAATCTTCCTTTGACCTTCATCACCCAAATTACTTGTTCCGCCAAGATTTTCCAGATTATCGATGTAATCATCAATTCTTTTATGAACATCGCTGTAGATTTCCCGCTTTTTTACCTGAGAAGTTTTATACATGAAATATACCTGAATGCCCAATAATAGCAGAAATAAAGCTGCAAAAAGAGATATCAGATATTTACTTTTAGAAATCATTGAAGCAAATATATACATTTCGTGAATGCGTTTTTACCATTAACCTCGCATTAACCTTCCATTAACCGAAATTCTCGGTGGCAATATTCAATTTTGTGAAAGTTAAATATCAAAATCATTTGAATTAAACTTAAAACTAACTGAAATGTATAAATATCTTCTCTTTCTTGTTTTTCCGGTTTTTATGTTTTCGCAGTCGCAGAAAATTTCCGGAACTGTTTTTAATGCTGATAAAGAAAAGCTCGATTCTGTGAAAGTGGAATTGTATAATCACGAAAATACTTTCGTTAAAAGTTTTTATACCGATTCTGAAGGTAAATTTTCTTTTGATAATCTTTTATCAAATTCATTTAAGTTAAAAATTAATGATGAAAAATATCTTTCGTTTGAAAAAACAATTGAAGCCAAAAATGAGAATGAAATTTTAAATATTATTCTAAAAAACAATCAGAAAGATATTGAAGCGGTAACCATTACCAAGAAAAAACCGTTGGTTAAAAGAAAAGTAGACCGTTTGGAATTCAATGTAGAAAATAGCAATATTTCTTCTCTCAATGCCTGGGAGATTCTAAAAAAAACTCCTCAGGTTACCATTAATAATGATGTTTTGGCGGTAAAAGGTGGAACTTCGGTTTTGGTGACGATTAACGATAAAAAAGTGATGATGACAGGCGAAGAGCTCAAAAATTTTCTTGAAAATACACAGGGAGATGATGTGAAATCCGTAGAAGTTATTACCAATCCGCCCGCAAAATATGAAGCTGAAGGTGGCGCTGTTCTGAACATTGTGATGAAGAAAAATAAAATTGAAGGATATCGTGGAATTCTTTCTTCCAAATACATTCAAACCCAATATGCAAAAGGAGTTGCGGGTATTTCACAATATTATAAAAAAGATAAACTTTCGGTGATGGGAAGTTACTTTCGTGGTGGTGGAACGTACTACAGAGAAGGTACCGATTATGTAAATTATCCTGAAGATGGCACTACATGGATTAGTACGATGAATCGTAAGGACCAAAATAAAAGCCAGAATACCGTCAACTTTAATATAGAATATGAAATTGACAGCCTTACAACGGCGAGTCTAAATTACTCAGGATTTTTTGCTCCGAAATCTTTTGGAACGTATAATGTTCCTACTTTGATTTACAATGCTCAAAACTCTGTTGAATCAAATTATACAACCATAAACGACCATCATTCCAGAACAATCAATAATTCTTTGAGTTTTCAAATTGATAGAAAACTGAATAAAAAAAGCAGTATTTCGTGGATTAATTATTTTACAGGAAATAATTCAACAAAATATCAAAATGTTTTGACGTATTTGAATTTTGCGAATCAGAATCCGAAGGAAACTAATTTTATGACCAATAATAAAAGTGATGTTCAATTATATTCTACACAACTTGATTATCAATGGAAAAATGAGAAATTGGAATTGGAATCTGGGGCGAAATACAGCTTTGTAAAAACAAATAGTTTGCTTGATTTTTCGGATAACGAAAATGGGCAATTTCAATACAGACCAGAAAAAAGCAGTCTTTTTGATTATAAAGAGCACAACTTTGGAATTTATACATCGATGGCCTATAATCTTGGGAAGTGGAATTTCAAAGGAGGGCTTCGTGCTGAGATGACCAATCTTGAAGGTGTTGTTTCTGAACCTTATGAAGTCAATGAAAATAAGTACTGGAGTTTGTTTCCTACATTTTACGCACAATATACCACAGAAAATAAGCATGAATTTGGCTTTTCATACGGAAAGAGAATAAGCAGACCTTTTTATTCATGGTTAAACCCAGCAAAATCTTATTATAATTTATTCTCTTATTATCAGGGGGATCCCAAGTTGAAAGCTACGATTATTCACAATTTAAATTTCACCTATTCATTCAAAAACTGGAATTTAGATTTTTATTACCGGAAAGAAATTTTCCCATCTATGGAAATCTCATTTCAGCAGCATGAAAACAATAATCTGATTTATTATTTTACCAATATTGAGAAAGGGGAAGCATATGGTGTGAATGTTTATAAAAGCTTTGAAATCAAACCTTGGTGGAGTTTAATTCTTTCTGAAAACCTAGAGCACAACGAAAATTATTTCAAAGGACTCGATGGAGCTTTAAATAAAAACCAAGTCTGGAATTGGGTTTCAAATGTCTCAACAAGCTTCACTTTAGATAAAAATTCAGACTGGAAAATGGAATTGGGGCATAAATATTATTCTCCGGCAATACAGGGAACATTCAGTATTTCTAGTCAATGGTCGGCATATTTTGTCATGAATAAGAAGTTTTTTAATAAAAAATTGGAAGCAGCATTTATTTTTAATGATATTTTCAAATCAACGCAACAAAAAATAAGCACAAAATATGGCAATCAGGATAATTATTTTCTAGATTACCAAGATACCCAAGGTTTTACTTTTTCGCTAAAATATAACTTCGGAAATCAATCGGTGAAAAATTCAAAAACGATTAAAAAAGCTGATGAACAGGAGAGATTGTAGATGTGAAAATCATTTTTACCACGCTGATTTACGAATGGTATTTTCTATTTCTGAAAAAAATAAAATAAAGATTTCAAGATTATATTCTTTTTATTGATTTTAAACTGAATTAAAACTTGAAAATTTTAACAGAAAAAATGTTGTACAGCAGTAAAGTTTCTGCAATTAATGATAGATTTGCAGCAATTATGTAATTCGTTAATTATAAATAATAAAATATCAAATGAAAAAACAGATTGTTGCATTATTTTGCGTCGCAATATTTAGCATTTCGTGCGCTCAAAAAAATGATGGAAAAAGTGATAGCAAATATACAGATGACCAAAAAGCATCTTACTATATAGGTTTAAATATCGCACAAAATATGAAACAAGAAGGTTTCAAGGTAGATGCGGATCTTTTGGCTCAGGCTATTAAAGAAGAGATGGCTGGAACAAAGAAATTGATGCCAGTTGAGGAAATGAATGCTTTTATGCAAGAATTTATGCAGAAGCAAGGTGAAAAAAAACAGTCTGCAGCGTTAGCTTTGGCGGGTGAAAATAAGAAAAAAGGCCAGGATTTTCTTGCAAAAAATAAAAGTAATCCTAAAGTAAAAACTACTGCTTCTGGTTTACAGTATGAAGTATTGCAGGAAGGTGATGGTAAAACAAAACCGACTGCTACGAACGTTGTACAGGTAAAATATACAGGTAAACTTCTGGATGGAACTGTTTTCGACTCTACTGACAAAAATGGAGGTGCTGCAATGGATATTAATCTTGGAAGCGTAATCAAAGGTTGGACAGAAGGTATTCAGCTTATGAGCAAAGGATCTAAATACAGATTTTATATTCCTTCAGATCTTGCTTATGGAGATAACGGAGCAGGAGCAGCAATTCCGGCAGGCTCTACTATCATCTTTGATGTAGAATTGGTAGGTGTAAAATAAATCTAACATATTTTTCATAAAAAAAAGAAGCTTTTTAGCTTCTTTTTTTTTATGGTTAAATTGTTGATTTTCAATAGTTTTGGTTATGTTTAGCCTATGGGAAAGAATCATGAACTACGATTCTGCAAATCCATTTTTGATGGCAAAAACCGCTAAGCCTACTCTTGTTTTAAGATCAAACTTTTCACAAAGCTGATCGCGGTAGCTTTCTACAGTTCTCGGGCTGCAGCACATTTTTTCTGCAATTTCTTTATAGCTGAGTTCGGTAACAGTATAAGTAAGGAATTCTTTTTCTCTTTCGGAGATTTTCTTTTTTTTCTCATTGCCTTTTTCATCAGCCATAGTAGAAAAAATAATTTTTGAGGCCCAATCCGGATAAAAGAAACCTTCGCTGCTCAATTTTGTAAGCGCTGTTTCTAAATCTTTTGGATGAGTATTTTTTAGAAGATATCCTTTGGCTCCGTTTCTTATCATTTTGATAACGCTGCTGTCATCACCCTGCATGCTGAGAGCCATTACCTTGATATTAGGATGATTTTCTTTCAACCATAAAGCGGTTTCAAAACCATTCATAATCGGCATACTGATATCTAAAAGTACAATATCGGGGATTTTTTGTCCATTTTTAAATTTTTCAATCAAATCTTTCCCGTTTTCGGCCACATCAATGACTTGAAAACCGTCGAAGTTACCGATGATTCCTTCAAGAGCTTTGGCAATCAATAAATGGTCGTCAACAATTATAATGGTCTTTTTCATGGCTGTTTTTTTAGTGTTATTTCAATCGAAGTTCCTTTGTTCTCATTACTTTCAAGATTAAACTCGGCTCCGATGATGGCAGTTCTGTTTTTCATATTGGTCAGCCCGATTCCGTTTGAGAGAATTTTATCGATGTCGAAACCAATCCCGTCGTCATTGATTTTGAGTTCCCATAGATTTTCTTCGGAAGTATTAAGCCTAATGAAAATATTTTCACACTTGGAATGTTTAATGCTGTTTTGAATAAACTCTTGCGTAATTCTCAGCAAAACATTTTTATGAACAAAATCGAGATCTAAATATTCAAAATTATGCTCAAAATGAATTTTACATTTTTTGATTACATTCGCATTATCTACTTCTTTCTGAATTAACGCTACAATCTCTTTCTGATTAATATTATCATCCGTCAATGTTTTTGAAAGGCTTCTTAAATCATGTAAAGACTGATTAATAATTTGCGAAACCTGATCTATTCTTTCACTTTCTTCAGTTACTTTATTTTCATAAAGCAGTTGTTGGGTATATAGACTTGCTAAAGTAAGTTTTTGACCTATATTATCATGCAATTCACGACCAATTTGCTGCATGGTAGCCTGCTGTATTTCGAGCTGGGTGGCTAAAAGCTCTTTTTCGTGAATTTCGTTTTTAAGCTGAATTTCATTAAGGTATTCTACTTTTCTCTGCTTGTATTTTCTAATGTAAATCATCACGGCGACAATAAACATCGCAAAAAATACATTGAATATAATAATCGTTAAGAGTAATTCTGTTTTCCCCATATAAATGAACTTGCAAATAGCAGATACATTGTAATTCCGGAAATAAGAAAATAAGAAAAATAGAGATCCCAAAGATCTTTATGTTCTAATAACTGGAAATAAAATGTCCAAAAAGGAAGCGTTCCTATATAAAACAAAGTTACGCCAAGATTAATGTAAAACATCCTGTTTTTGGTAAAATTAAGAATGTTATCTGAGTTAATCTGTTTGTAATATTCCATCACCACCAAAAACATGAGAAGCAGGCTTCCAAAAGTATAATTGAAAGAGAAAATCTGCTTGTTTTTTAAGAAGAATAGTTCATTTGGAATATAGGATAGTAGAAATATAGCAGTAAATATCCAGAATAGTTTTTTCCGGTTAAGTGATTTGTAAGCATAGAGCCAATACAAAAAAATGAATTCTAAAGGAATGACAAAATAATTATAAAATGCATTTTTTGAATATGAAATATACTCACCTCCATATTTACCAAAAAGTTCACAGCAAAAAATGAGAATAAGAAAAAACGAAAAGTACCGATAGTGACTATCTTTAATTTTTTTGTAAAATAAGATTGAAGCCAAAGCAGCAATGCCTTCGCTTATTCTCATACCATGCTGTAAAGCTATTTGGAAATCGGTCATCAAAAATCAATTAGTAAGACTCTACAATTGATGCTCCTGGAGGAACCAAATCACCATGATTCTGAGCTAATGCAAAACCGGTAATGGCAAGTGCTTTTCCTTCTTCTTGGAGAGGGTTGAAGTCATAATTCAGACCTTCTTCTTTTTTTGTAGGAACCATTACTAAAGTGTGTTTTTTAGAGTAATTAGTAGGAATTGGCTGTTGTGTCTCTTGACCATACGCTGCGTAGTAAAAACGGATTCCTAAATCTATATTTTCTACATTAGGGTCAATTGCTAAAGCTTTAGCTTCAACTTCAGCAATAAAATTTTTCAGAGTTACCAAGTCAAACCAAATAGAATGGGCATCATCCATTGCCATTTTTTGATTGATTAATGCCAATTGATTGTTTCGGTAATTGTCAACTAATTTTTGAATAAATGTTACAGGAAGTTGACTTGAGTTATTTGAATTTTCATTCTCTATTCCGTTAGAGTCGTTTGTCATATCGAAAGTTTTTGGTTAGTTTCCCGCAAAGGTCTGAAAAAAAAGCTAAATCACAGCAAGGTGTTTATCCCATGAAAAAAAACCGTGTTTTTACGGGTTGTTATAAATGAAAAAAAGTGCTTTAGAGAAATCTAAAGCACTTCATTATAAAAATAATGTATATGAAAAAAAACTACTTATTTTTCCGTTGGTCTGAAAACCAAACCTGTTTCCTCGAAATAATCTAACGTGATTTTATCACCGTCATTTACAGTTCCTGCAAGAATTTCTCTCGATAATTTATTAAGAACTTCTTGTTGGATGACTCTTTTCAGAGGTCTCGCTCCAAATGCAGGGTCGTAACCTTTGTTCATTAAATAATCTAGAGCATCTTGAGTAGCCGTCATCATAATGTTTCGTTTTGCTAACAAATCATTATATCCTCTCAGCTGATACTGTACGATTTTTCCGATTTCTTTTTTTCTTAAAGGCTGGAACAATACCGTCTCATCAATTCTGTTTAAGAATTCCGGACGAAGTGTTTGTTTCAGCAAATCAAAAACTTCAATCTTCGTTTTGGCAACAATTGAGTCTTGATTTTCTTCTGTGATATTCTCAAAATTCTCCTGAATGATGTGCGAACCGAGATTCGACGTCATAATAATAATTGAGTTTTTGAAATTCACAACGCGACCTTTGTTATCCGTTAAACGACCATCATCTAAAACTTGCAGCAATGTGTTGAAAACATCAGGATGCGCTTTTTCTATTTCATCTAAAAGCACCACCGAATAAGGTCTTCTTCGCACCGCTTCCGTCAATTGTCCACTTTCATCATAGCCCACATATCCAGGAGGAGCACCGACAAGTCTAGAGACGCTGTGTCTTTCTTGATATTCACTCATATCAATTCTTGTCATATTGTTTTCATCATCAAATAAAAACTCCGCCAAGGCTTTTGCAAGCTCAGTTTTACCAACACCGGTTGTTCCTAAGAATAAGAAACTTCCAATTGGCTTTTTATCGTCGCTTAATCCTGCTCTGTTTCTACGGATAGCATCTGCAACCGCTGTAATCGCTTCTTCTTGCCCTACAACACGATGGTGAAGTTCGGTTTCCAGATGCAATAACTTTTCTCTTTCAGATTGAAGAAGTTTTGTAACAGGAATTCCTGTCCATTTTCCAATCACTTCAGAGATGTTGTCTGCAGTTACTTCTTCTTTAATTAATTCATTTTGATGGTTTTGCATCTCTAATTCTAGTTTCTGCAAAGCATCTTCTTTCTCCTTGATTTTTCCGTACTGTATTTCAGCAACTTTTGCGTAATCTCCAGCTCTTGAGGCTCTTTCTGCTTCATGTTTCAGAGATTCTATATCTTTTTTAATTTGAGTTAAATCCTCAGATTTTTGCTTTTCTTTCAGCCATTTAGCATTAATTTCATTTCTCTGTTCAGAGATTTTCGAAATATCTTCTTTTAAATGGTCAATTTGGGTTTGATTTCCTTCTCTTGAGATGGCTGCCAACTCAATTTCCATCTGCATCAGTTTTCTGTCGAGAACATCCAGCTCTTCCGGTTTTGAATTGATTTCCATTCTCAATTTAGCCGAAGCTTCATCAATCAAGTCAATCGCTTTGTCCGGTAAAAATCGGTCTGAAATATATCTTTGAGACATTTCTACCGCCGCAATAATTGCTTCATCTTTGATTCTTACTTTATGGTGTGCTTCGTATTTATCTTTAATTCCACGAAGAATCGAAATCGCAGATTCAGTATCCGGTTCTTCCACCATTACTTTTTGGAAACGTCTTTCTAAGGCTTTATCCTTTTCAAAATACTTTTGATATTCGTTCAAAGTTGTTGCACCGATTGCTCTTAATTCTCCTCTTGCCAAAGCTGGTTTTAGAATGTTTGCAGCATCCATTGCACCTTCACCACCTCCGGCTCCCACCAAAGTATGGATTTCGTCGATGAACAAAATAATTTGTCCGTCAGATTTTGTGACTTCGTTTACAACAGATTTTAGACGCTCTTCAAACTCACCTTTGTATTTTGCACCGGCAATCAAAGCACCCATATCTAATGAATAAAGTGTTTTATCAGCCAGGTTTTCAGGAACGTCGCCGTTAATGATTCGGTGGGCAATACCTTCTGCGATGGCAGTTTTACCAACACCCGGTTCACCAATCAGAATAGGATTGTTTTTGGTTCTTCTTGAAAGAATCTGCAACACTCTTCTGATTTCTTCATCACGACCGATTACAGGGTCTAATTTTCCTTCTGCAGCGAGTTCGTTGAAGTTTTTTGC
The DNA here is from genome assembly GCF_021010565.1 of Chryseobacterium turcicum. Taxonomy (NCBI): domain Bacteria; kingdom Pseudomonadati; phylum Bacteroidota; class Flavobacteriia; order Flavobacteriales; family Weeksellaceae; genus Chryseobacterium; species Chryseobacterium turcicum. Next base: position 769,654 of record NZ_JAJNAY010000002.1, on the reverse strand, counting down.
GTATTTATTTAAGGATTGATAAGTCTCTTCTGAGCTTGCAGAAGTCGCCTTACTTCCTTTTCTTAATTCTTTGATAGCACCTTCCAAGAGGCTTTTTGTTACGCCCATATCTTTCAGCATTTTCGATGCTTCAGAATTGGTTTCTAAAAGAGAAAGCCATAAATGTTCGATAGTCACAAACTCATCGTCCATTCTTTTTGCGATATTCGGAGCATCAAGCAACACTTTGTTTGCTGATTGTGAAAGATAAATATTTCCTCCCTGTACTTTTGGAAGTTTTTCTAAATTTTCGCGGTTTCGCTCTCTCACCAAATTAGCATCTGCTTCAGATTTTTTCAGTAAGAAAGGCGATATATTTTCATCTACCTGAAAGATTCCTTCCAATAAATGTTGAGGTTCTATTTGTTGATTGCCAAATTCCATCGCCACTTGCTGTGCCGCCTGGATGGCTTCTTGCGATTTTACGGTAAATTGATTTAAGTTCATATTTTATGTATTTTTTGGTTTTACTAATTTGCTTGTATTTTCAGATTTTAGACATCAGATTTCAGACTATTAAGATTTGAATACATCGTATTTTTTAAATCTAATCTAAAGTCTGATGTCCTTCAATCTGATTCAATCATTTAATTCGAGAAGGTTATTTCAAAAACTGTTCAATTATTGATTTTTCAAATATAACGGACAAAATTTCCGAATTATTGATTTTTAAGAGTGTTTATGAAAGACAAAATTTCCGATTTTAAATAATTCTACTTAAAATTAAGAAATATCCGTCAGAAGTAAATGAATATGGAGAGTATTTTTAAAATTGAGAAAATATTCTAAATGATGATATGAAAATCAAGATATTAAAATCAGAATAATTACTTTTGCACTTTACTTATGGAGCTAAAAGAAAAACAGATTAAAATACTCGAAGTTGCGGTAGAGCTTTTCAAAGAGAAAGGGTATATGGGCAGCTCGGTAAGAGATCTTGCCACAAAACTGAATATCAAAGCAGCGTCGTTGTACGCGCACATTCGTTCTAAAGAAGAAATTCTTGAGTGGATTTGCTTTGGGGTTGCCCATGAGTTTTTTGAAGAGCTTCAGGAAGTGAAAAATACAAAAGTTTCTCCACAGGAAAAGCTGAATTTATTTTTAGACAAACATTTATCAGTTGTTCTTAAAAACCGAGATGTTACCCATATTTATTCTAATGAATGGAAACATTTGGAAGAAAGATTACCCGAGTTTATTGAATTAAGAAAAAATTATCAGCAAGAAGTTGAGCAATTGATTTCTGAGATTTATCAGGCTGAAAATTGGGAACTAAAATCTTCTGCTTTTACGACAAGATTTATCCTTCATACCCTCAATAATTCTTATTTCTGGTTTAAAAGAAATATAGAATCAACTTCTGAAATTACCTCTGAAATAAGAGAAAAACTGCTTTTTGGTCTCTTAGGAAATCAAAAACAATCTTAGAATCTGTTTTGAATTAACCTTTACCAGAAAATTTTAACACATTATTCACAGAAAGTTCTATTTTCTATGTGCCTATAAGAACATATAAGTTACTGAAAATCTTTGATTTTCTCTTGTGTGCTCTAAAATGTTTTCAAAGATGTAAACTAAAAACTAATATGACTAATGTGTTAAAAAGTTTTAAGTTTAGAATTGTTCGTTCTTATCATTCATCAACGTTTTTCCCTTTTCGTTCCCTTACTTTTGTCTTATCTAAAAAATCAGAAATATGGAATTAGGAATAGGAATGTTTGGCGACTTAGCCTTTGACCAGACTACCGGAAAATATAGAAACGCAGGAGTTAAAATAAGAGAAATTCTTGAGCAGGTAAAGTTAATGGATGAAGTGGGAATTGATGTTTTTGCGATGGGAGAGCATCACCGTGAAGATTATGCTGTTTCTTCTCCTGAAATGGTTTTGGCTGCAGCTGCAAGTATCACAAAAAATATAAAATTAGCAAGTGGAGTAACGGTTTTAAGTTCGTCTGAGCCCGTAAAAGTCTACGAAGATTTTGCAACATTAGATTTAATATCAGATGGAAGAGCTGAGATTTTCGTTGGGCGAGGAAGTTTTATAGAATCTTTTCCTTTATATGGATATTCTCTAAATGATTACGAAGCTCTTTTTGATGAAAAATTAGAATTATTACTGAAAATAAATACCGAAGAAAACGTTTCGTGGTTTGGAAAATTGCGTGCTCCAATGCAAAATCAAACCGTTTATCCGAGAGCAAAAAATGATGGGAAACTTCCAATTTGGAGAGCAGTTGGTGGAACTCCACAATCGGTTTTAAGTGCGGCTCAATTGGGAATGCCTTTAGTGGTAGCGATTATTGGTGGAATGCCGATTCAGTTTAAAAATTTAATCGAATTTTACAAACAAGAATATCGTAAAGCAGGACATGATGAGTCTGCAATGCAAATTGCCATTCATTCACACACTTTTGTAAGTGATGAAAAAGATGTTGTAGACGGATATTTTCATAATTATAAATCTCAGATGGATAGAATTGGCTCTTCCAGAGGTTGGGCTCCTTACACTAAATCGCAGTATGAAGGCGGAAGAGGGAAGGATGGGGCATTATTTATCGGAAATGCCAATGAAGTTGCTGATAAAATCAATTACATGAAAGAGATTTTCGGAATTACAAGATTTATTGGTCATATGGATGTAGGCGACCCTGCAAATGACGTGATGATGAAGTCTATTGAATTATTTGGAGAAAAAGTTGCCTCACAAGTAAAATAACAGAATAGAGAAACTCCGGTGAAATATCATCGGAGTTTTTTATGAAATTATTTAGATGTTAGTATCAAATTTAAGTTTATACTCATTGAGAAGTGCTGCGAGTTTTTGTGCAGACATTCCATAAGTATCGGGAAATGCTCCGGTTTTTCCTTTCATTTTAGAATTCTCCAACAGTTTTTCATCAATGGTAAAAGTGACCAATTTATTTACGAAAATAAATTTAGTTTTAAAACCACTCACTGCCTGCCACGGAATAAATGTTGTTCTGAAAAGATTTTTCATCTCAATTCCTTTTTCATCAATTTTAAGGTAAGATGAATTGGGAATCATATTGATGATGAAAATAATAAGGCAGATTCCGAAAAAGAAAATATTTAAAACTGCGATGAGCATGTTTTTTTCTAAAAGTGATATCCCCAGGCTGATAAAGCCTATACTGATAAGAATAAGAATGATATTTTTTATTTTTCCGGGTCTTAAGATTAAAGGTAAATTTTGCATGATAATTTTTAATGGTTCAAATGTAAATAAAAAATAAAAATCTTTGATTTTCTACTGATGTGTTCTAAAATATTTTCAAAATAATTTTGTTTAAATTAATGTGTAAAAACTAAACAACCTCAATTAAACTTCCTTTCTCCTCATCTTTCGTAATGTTCAACGACACCGGAATTTTTTCCTTCAGTTCTTCAACGTGAGAAATAATACCTACAATTCGGTTTTCTTTCTGAAGATTCATCAGTGTTTCAAAAACGATATTTACAGATTCTGCATCCTGAGTTCCGAAGCCTTCATCAATGAAAAAGAAGTTTCTATCTGATTGGGCGTGGCTTTGTACACTTTCTGCCAATGCCAGAGCAAGACTTAGTGAAACCTGAAAAGACTGTCCGCCGGATAATGTTTTTACACTTCTGCTTCGACCTTCATTTAAATAATCAATAATTTCAAAATCATGGTTTTCGTTCAGTTGCAAACTCAGTTGATTTCGCGTCATCCTATGAAAACGAACATTTGCATGGTCGCACAATTGACGAAGATAAATCGATGAAATATACTGCACAAAACCAGCTCCTTTAAAGAGATTCGTCATGATTTTTAGATTTTCGCCACGTTTTTGAAGGTGCACTAAATCTTTTAAAAGATTTTCTTTTTTCTTAAATTCCTTTTCCAGTCTCTCAATTTCGGTGGCAATTTTTACGACAGAATCATTGGCGATTTTCAACTCATTTTCAAAGCTTTTAAACTGATTTTCAAGGGTAGAAAATTCTTCTTCATTAAAAGAGAAGTCTTTCAGTCTGGCTTCAAGCTCAAGTATACTATTTTTTAAAATTTCAAAAGCAATTCTGAACTGCTGAATTTTATTTCTCGTTTCCTGTACGTTGATTTCCTGAGCAAGAATTTCTTGAGTTTCTTCTAACGTATTAAATTTCTGTTCAAGTAAGGCTTTTTCAATCAAATTTTTATTGTCTGAAATCTCTTTTTCTAATTCAGAGATTCGTTGTTCCAGCTGATTGACAATTGTTTTTTGTTCGGCTAATTTTGGCGAAATTTCTTCTTTCTCTTTATTTAATTTTTGATAATTTTCTTCAGTTTCACGATTAGACTGAGATAATTTATTGTAGATTTCTTCAGTTTCAACAAATTGTTTTTTATCGTAATCAACCCATTTTAAAAGCTTTAAATTGGCTTCGTTGGTTTTTATTTGCTCTTCTTTTTTTGCTTCATCAAGCTTGAATTTTTCCAGCGCTTTATTATAACTGTCAAGATTTTCTCTTTCCTTATCAAGATTTTTTTGTTCTACACCGATTTGTTGATTTAATTCATCGATTTGTTTTTCAATGGAAAAAGATTGCTGTCGTTTTTCCTCAAAATCGTTTTGATTTTCAGCATTAAATTCGTTCCAATTGAAGTTTTTAAGATGTTCATCAATCTGATTCTGAATTAGCTTCAAACTTTCTTCTTCGCCTCTCAACTGTTCTTCAAAAATCTTTTTCCTATCAAGAATTTTTTCTATTGTTAAAGTTAATTTTTGAATTTCATCTTTCTGAATTTTAATCTGCTCGATTTGTTTTTGAATTTCGTTTAATTCTAAATTAACATCATCAAATTCTACAATATTCGGATGTTCCAAAGCGCCACAAAGCGGACAAGATTCTCCGTCGTGCAATTCGTTGGCAAAATGAGCTAGTTTCTGTTGCACTTCCAAATGATTTCTTTTTTCGGAAAGTGTTTTCTTTTGATGGTCTAAAGCTTCAATTTGTGTTTTAAAATCATTTTTAAAAGTTTTCAGATTAATTTCAAAAGGTTTTAATTCTTCTGAGCTATTTTCAATTTCGATTTTCTTTGAATTAATTTTTTGAATCTGGCTTTGCAAAGTTTCGGATAGTTTTTTCTTTTCAGAAAACCAGTTTCCAGCATTTAATAGTAAAGTTGAATCTAATTTTTGGGGTTTTAAAATATGGATTTTTTTAGATAAATCGTCAATTTTTTGTTGAATTGTCTTTTGCTGGGCTTCAACTTCTTTTACTTTTTCAATGCCTTTTTGTGTGCGGTCTTTTAAAATATCGATTTCGCTAGAAAATTTCTGCATCTGCAAAATCAGTATCAAATCATTTTCCTGAATTTTAGATTGATTTAAAGATTCATATTGAGGCTGAATTGCTAAAAGTTTATTCTTAATGTTTTCAAATTGAATTTCAGTTTCCTGTAGAATTTTAAACTGATGTTCTTTATTTTTTTGCTGCTCAGAAATTTCTTTGGTGAGTTTATTTTTTTCAGAAATCAATGGCGTGAAAATCCTGAAAGTTTTGTCGAATAATTCAGTTTTTGTATCTAAAATGTCGATTTCAACTTTCTCCTGAGTCAGTTTTTCAAATTGAGCTTTTTTCTGATTAAAAACTTCAAAATCATCTTTCAGACTTTTTAGTTTTAAATATTTTTCTTCCGTCTTTTTGAAAATTTTCTGTATCTCTTCAAATTTCTGTTGTTCAAGTTTTAAATATTCTTTTTGAGCCGAAATCTGCTCTTCATTCACTTCTTCAAAACCTTTCAGCTGACCTTCTAACTGGTCGAGTTCAGATTTGTTTTTAGCATTTAAAGCCGAAACATTATTTTGTAAATCAAAACGCTGAAGGCTGAAAATTTCCTTCATCATATTAGTTCTGTCGGTAGCGCCCAATTCCAGAAATTCTTTAAACTGACCTTGCGGAATGATGATGGTGCGTTTAAAATTGGCATAACTTAAACCAATAATTTTTTCTGCATTAGAATGTTCCAAAGGAATCCAATTTTCATTTTTCCATTCATAGAAAGTGACGGTCGGAGTTTTTACATCTTCAAAATTTTTAGAATTACGTTTGAATTCTCTAGTCGCACGAAATTTTTTATTTTCAAAATTGATGAAATCAAATTCTATATAAGATTTATTCGATTTCAGATTCATCATATTGTAGGCACGTTTGTCTCTGGAGTTAAGACGTTCCGTTTCACCATATAAAGCAAACGAAATGGCTTCCAAAATAGAAGATTTTCCAGAACCAACAGAACCGAAAATTCCGAAAAGACCAGCTTCCGTAAGATTTTCAAAATTGATTTTCTGACGTTCCTGATAAGAATAAAGACCTTCTAAAGTCAATTGAATTGGAATCATAATTAAGAATTTAATGCTAAAAGAATGTAATTTGAACCATTAAGGTCATTTAAGAAGTTGAGATTAATTAAGGTTTTGCTAGCAAAATTAAGATATGCCTAAGAAATTTATTTCACTTAAATCAACTTAACTTCTTAAATCGAACTTAATGGTTTGAAAATATTTTTAAACTATTTTTCGGAAGCGATTTCATTAAATAAATTAATGAGTTCTTCATTCGCTTCCTGACCGTTATTTTTAGATTTAAAATAATCGTTGAATAAAGTTTTGATATCCTGATTCAGGTTGATTTCGCTCAATTGATTTTCATTAAAATCTTGGTTTTTAATTTTGGGAATAAGATGTACAATTCCGTTATGAGATTTATAGATAAATTTTCTTTCTTCCGCAGTAAGGAAAGTTTCGCTTTCTAATGTGAGTTCAACCAAAGAATTTGGGTTTTCCTGAAGCCAAGCAATAGCAGTTTCGATAGAATCAAATGTTTTTCTGAATAGCTTTTTGCCGTTTTGGAGCGGTAATTTTTCAAAAGTAGCTGATTTGTGAGGTTCAATATCAATAATACTCACGTATTTTGTCTGTCCGGCTTCGCTAAAGCTGTAACATAAAGGTGAAGACGAATAAACAACCGGTTTTTCATCAGTTCCTATATTTTGAAATCCATGAAGATGTCCTAACGCTGTATATTGAATCTGCGGAGGAATAATATCTGAGAAAATTAAATCTGCATTTCCAATTTTAATGGGTTTTTCGCCTTCCGGTTCTTCCAAAATCGGAACGCCTTTTTTGTTCATATATAAATGCGCCATTAAAAGATTGACGCCATTTTCATCACAAAACTCATCTGCTATTTTTTTCCAATTTTCAGATAAAACTCGGCTCAATTCCTCTTCTTTGTTTTCTCCAAAATATTCTTTCAAACGAATTTCATTGGCATAGGGAGTGTGCAAAATTCTCACTGGGAAATCTTGGTGTTTTAATGTAAGCTCTATAAAACCTTCATCAGAATTTGAAATTTTGAAATGTTCTAATTCAAAAGGATTGATTTTAGCTTTCGGGTGTCCTATTAAAATAATTCCGCATTCGCGGGCTAAAGGATAGGGTGCATCAATCAAGTTGGGCGAATCGTGATTCCCGGAAATAGCGACTACAGGACGTTTTCCATTTAAAGATAAACGTTTTAAAGTTTTATAAAAAAGTTCTACCGCTTCAACACTCGGATTGAAATTATCAAACAAATCTCCGGCAATTAAAACCAAATCAACATTTTGTTCATCGGCAATTTCAATGATTTCGTTCATCACTAAAACCTGTTCTTCAAGCCTTGAAAAGCGGTCTAGTCGTTTACCTAAATGCCAATCGGCGGTGTGGAGAATTTTCATACTGTTTAATCTTCTTTTTCCTTTTCTGCGGCTAATTTTGCGTTTGTATTTTCCCTCATTTCCTTCAAACGGTTTTTCCTTTTCAGTTCGGCTTCCTGAATTTTACGCTTCTTATTGGCGATTATCTTATTGTATGTTTTTTTATTGGCGTCTGTATTTCTACTCATCTCAACTTTATTTTAGGTAACTATTTTGTGATAAAGGATATGGCTAAATTAATCTATTCTTCAGAAAAAATATTTTTTGCTTCCGCATTTTTAGACGGTAAGCTTTGTATTTTCATAAATGGAATATATTCGTTCAAATGTAAGAAACTAAAAAGGCAAAGTAAAATTTCTCAATGAAAATGTTATTGACTATTTTTGGAAAAAAACTAACTCTATGAGAAACATTACAGCTTTATTTTTTATTCTGTTTACGATTTTATTTCATGCTCAAAGTTTAGAAAAAATTTCGAAAGAAGTTAATGATGAGGGGATTGCATTATATCGTAGTGAAATGGCAAGTTGGTATGGAACAGATATTTTTAAAGCCAATTATGAAAAAATGGAAAATGTAGGAGGTTATTTTTCTTATATAGATGAGTCTGTTCCTAAATGTATTTTCTTTTCGAAAGAAAATAAGGTTCTTGCAACGATTGCTTTTCCTACAAATTATAATCCTAATAACGCAAAGATTGACCTTAAAGAAAGAGATTTTACACCGTTAGAGGCTGAGTATTTTATGATTAGACAAAATACTTTAACAAGAATTAAAACAGATACAATATTCAAATCTTATCAGAATACGAGTTTTAATATTGTTCCTATTATTAAGAAAAATGTTAAAAAAGTTTATGTTTTAACGGGACCATCTGTAGATAACCTTATTATTTTTGGGAATGATTATTTAATTACATTTAATAATAAAAATGAAATTAAGAATGTTGAAAAACTTCATAATAGTATGATTGCACATAATATTCATGATGAAAAAGTGGGGAAAACAATCAGCGGAATTCATAGTCATGTGATTGAAAATTGGCAAACTATTACTCCGACAGATATTTGTACTTTAATGTTGTATCAAAAGTTTACAAATTGGGAACATTATATCACTATTTCAAAAAAATATACGAGTATTTGGAATTCAAATAATAATCTGACGGTAATGAAAACTGAAGATTATAAGAAAATGGTAGAAAATATTTCTAAAAATAAATCAGAGAAAGTGGATTTTAAAGAAAAGATAGAATGATTATCTATAAATAATCTTATTTGAAAAAAATAAGATTTCGGAGTGCCAAACTTAATAAATTTCAAAAACCTATGAAGTTTGGTTTGATAAAGAAATATTTACCTTTACAAAATTATGGAACAAAAATCTAAAGACCCACTTCACGGAAAACGACTTGATGCTATTCTAGAAGAATTGGTAGAATATTATCAGGGCTTTGAAGAACTTGGAAAACAAATCAATATCAAATGTTTTACCGATAATCCGAGTATCAATTCGTCGTTGAAATTTTTGAGAAAAACAGATTGGGCGAGAGCGAAAGTTGAAAGCTTATATCTTTATGTTTTGAGACAGAAAAAGAAAGCGGAAAGAAATAAAGAAGATTAGGAATTGGTATTTATTGGAGATACTTATTTAAATAGTTTTCAAAAACAATTATTTCAAAAATAGTATATTTGTGCCGATAATCGTGAGACAAAATTCACGAAAAAAGAAAAAATATGACAATCGAAAACAATCACGTTGTAGCTGTAAAGTATATTCTACACACTATCGAAGAAGATGGAACTAAAACTCTAGTAGAAGAAACTACATCAGAAAATCCGCTTACATTTTTATATGGTTTAGGAATGATGATTCCTAAATTTGAGCAAAATATCCTTGGTTTAAAAGCTGGCGATACTGCTGCTTTTGTAATTCAGCCGGAAGAAGCTTATGGTGAAAAACAAGAAGATGCGATTGCTCAATTGCCAATCGATATGTTCGGAGAAGCGGGTATTCCTCCTGTAGGAGCTATCTTGCCTCTTTCTGATAATGATGGAAATAATTTCCAGGCTTTTGTAGTAGAAGTTACGCCAGAATTTGTTGTGGCAGACCTTAATCATCCAATGGCTGGTAAAGTTTTAGATTTCCAAGTTGAAATCGTGAATACTCGTCCTGCAACGGAAGAAGAATTGTCTCACGGTCACGCTCATGGAATTGACGGAAACGAAGCTCACTAAGAAATAGCTTACATCATATAAATGTCCGACTGAAAAGTTGGACATTTTTTGTTTTTAACCACAAAAGTCACAAAAGAATAGTTTAATTTATTGAGAATATAAAGCTCAAAAAAGTTTGAAAATAAATTTATGAAAATCTCATGAATTTATGCTGCTTTTTGACGCATTAGCCACATGAGTTTTAATTTAAATACTTTGAGAATATTTCAGAGCACATAAGTTGAAAATCAAAGAGTTTCTATTTTGAAATCTTATTATAAAATTTTCCACTATTTTTGTGAACTTATATTTTCAAAGTAATTAAACTTTAAAAGATGCACTATTCTTTTGTGACTTTTGTGGTTAAATATTTAATCTAAAAATACTCCGCTTACATAATACCAACGGTTTTGAATCATTTTAAATTGAGATAATTCGTGATGAACCTGCTTTTCTCCATCTTCATCAGTATAAAAAGCTTTAAACTCAACTTTGTCTAAACTGGGAGTATCTACGATTTCAAGTTTTGTCCATTCATTAATTTCTCCCCATTCCTGCAAATCTTTTTTGTTGTGAAATTGTCTTTTCACGGGAGAAGTTGTTTCCATTAAATAATCCCCATTCGGAATGGCAAATGCCGAAAAACGAGAACGCATCAAAGCTTCTGCTGTCGGAGGATATTTTTCTTTGTTGTGATAAGGTTGACAACATTCTTCGTATAATTTTCCGGAGCAACAAGGGCAGTTCATTCTTTATTTTTTTTGATGTACAAAAGTCGCAAAAGTTTTGGAATATTATTTGGGAATTGAAGTTCATTTTCATCATTAAAAAGTAAATCGGCATAGTAATCATCAAGTAAAACGAAAGAAATTGATTAAAATTTATTTTATTCTTAAATAGATATTGATAATTTTGTAATACTTTGCAATTGTAAAAAAACATCATTTATGAAAAAATATATTTACATTTTATTTTTTGGATTTTTCAATTTATTTTCGGCGCAAAATGGTTACGAAATAAGTATTAAAACCAAAGGGATTTCTAAAGACGTATTGTATTTAAAAATATTCAACGGAACTGCTTCAGAAACGTATACCGTAGATTCTGCAAAAATCGGAGAGAAAACACCCATTGCCAAATTTGTTGAGAAACAGAAAATTTTAGGAGGAATCTATAAGCTGGAACTAAAGTCTAATAAATCAGCTTTAAATATTTTAGTCAACAATGGTTCGAAAATATCATTTAATCTGGAAGGAAGTGACCTTTTAGGGCTTGTCGCTGAGCAAGAACCCAATATCAGTTTTCTCAGTTACGAAAGGCAATCGGGTAGTGTCGAAAAGAAATTAGAACTATTGAGAAATGTTCAAAAAAAATATCCGAGTCCTACGCTTGACCTTTATACCAAACTGGAAGAAAAAAGGAATGTGAAAATCCCTGAAAATCTTGATGAAAGAAAAAAAATGCAGGCTAATTTTCTTGCAGATTTAGATTTAAATGAAAGAAGAATGGCCTTACTTCCTAACTCGTACCAGTTTTTATTTAAATATATTAATATACTTCCTGTAGATAATGAAAACTACAAGATTGGCGTAGACAGACTTTTGAAAGGACAAAACTGCGATTCTAAAAATTATCTTTTTTATCTGAAATGGATTTTTAAAAACCTTGAATATTACAGCCAAAGAGGGATGAATGATGCTTATAAATATACATTCAATACCTATTTGAATGATATGAAGTGTCTGAATAAAAATGAGACATTCTATAAAAGTATCGCTGCAAAACTCTCTGCTTTGGAAGCGGTGCCAATAGGAAGTGTCATCGAAAATACCGATATGCAGAAATTAGATAAAACATTGGTGAAGCTTTCTGATGTTTATTCAAAATCGAAATATACTTTTGTGATGTTTTACGACCCAGATTGTGTGCATTGTCAAGAAGAAACACCCGGAATTGCAAATTATATTGCAGATATTCGTAATTCAGGTGCCGATATTCAGTCAATTGCTTATCTCAATACAACTGATGATAAAAAATGGCAAAATTTTGTAAAAGAAAAAGGTTTACAAAATTGGATTAATGTAAAAAGTGAAAAAAATGACCGTGCTTACGTAGAAAAGCTGGAAATCTCTTCTAATCCTAGTTTTCTATTGTTAGATTCTGAAGGTAAAGTTTTATTGAAAAAATATAATCAGCAAGAAATCACAAAGATTTTAATGTCATTAAAAAACTAAACATTTTCTTTAATAGACTTTGTTTCAACAAAAAAAAGCATCCAATTTGGATGCTTTTTGATTTATTTAATAAAACCTCTGTTTCTCAACAACGGCTTAATATCCGGGTCGTGTCCTGTAAAATCTCTGAATGCCTGATTCAAATCAACAGAATTTCCTACAGAAAGAATATATTTTCTGAAACGGTCACCGTTTTCACGGGTTAATCCGCCATTGTTTTTAATCCATTCCCAAGCGTCATTATCTAAAGTTTCAGACCATAAATAAGCGTAATATCCTGCAGAATAACCACCACCCCAAATGTGTGCAAAATAAGGAGTGTGGTATCGTGGAGGTACCGTTGCTAAAGTAAATCCATGGTTCGCTAAAGATTGTTTTTCAAAATCTAAAACAGGAATCAACTGACCTTCATTAGTTACCGAATGCCAATCCATATCCAAAGCAGCTGCAGAAACCAATTCGGTTGTCATATAACCTTGATTGAAGGTTGCCGCTTTTTTAATTTTATCAACCAAAGCTTGAGGAATCGGCTGTTTTGTTTCATAATGTAGCGCGTAATTCTTTAAAACCATCGGGTCTAAAGCCCAGTGTTCATTAATTTGAGAAGGGAATTCTACAAAATCTCTCGGTACATTGGTTCCAGAAAGTGATGGGTATTTTTGGCTTGCAAACATCCCGTGAATAGAGTGACCAAATTCATGGAAAATCGTAGAAACATCATCAAAGCTTATGAGTGAAGATTTTCCCGGCGCTGGTTTTTGATAATTGTAGCAGTTAACGATTACAGGTTTTGTTCCTAAAAGATAAGACTGCTCAACATAATTGCTCATCCATGCCCCACCACTTTTAGAGTCTCTGGTGTAAAAATCAAGATAATAAATAGCGATAGATTTTCCATCATGATCAAAAACTTCGTAGGTTACTACATCTGGATGATAAACCGGAAGGTCAGTTCTCTTTTTGAATGTCAATCCATAGAATTTTTCAGCAGCAAAGAAAACACCTTTTTCTAGAACGGTTGTGATTTCAAAATAAGGTTTAATCTCGCTTTCATCAAGGTCAAATTTTGCTTTTCTTACTTGCTCAGCATAAAAATTCCAGTCCCAAGGTTCTACTTTGAACCCTCCTTTTTGCTGATCAATTAAATCCTGAATGTCTTGTGCTTCACGTTTTGCTGTTTCTACCGCAGGATTTGCGATTTGATTCATCAGTTTTACGGCAGCTTCAGGGTTTTTAGCCATTTGATCTTGCAATTTCCATTCTGCGAAACTTTTTTTGCCTAAGATCTGAGCTTTTTTCAGTCTTAATTTGGCTAATTTTTCAATGGTTTCACGAGTGTCGTTTGCATCACCTTTTTCAGCTCTCGTCCATGATGCTTTAAACAATTTTTCTCTTGTTGCTCTGTTTTTAAGATTTTGCAAAAGAGGTTGTTGTGTCGTATTTTGTAAAGCTAAAAGATATTTCCCAGGTTGCCCTGCAGTTTTAGCATCGGTTGCAGCAGCAGCAATTTCGTCTGCTGAAAGCCCGTCTAGTTCTTTAGCATCAGAAAAGTAAACGCCACCTTGCTTTCTCGCTTCCAGTAATTTGTTGGAATATTGAGTTGAAAGAGAAGCTAATTCCTGGTTTACCTGCTTCAATTTTTCTTTATCGGCTGAAGAAAGATTGGCTCCTGCGATTTCAAAATTTTGTTTGTAAAACTGTACGAGTCTTTTGCTTTCAGCATCTAAACCGTTTTCTGTAATAGATTTAATTCTTTTATAAAGATTTTCGTTCAGGTACATTTTATCAGAATGTGCCGCAAAAATTGGAGCATATTCTTCATCTAATGCCTGTAAAGTAGGGTTGGTGTTTGCACTCGTAAGATTTGAAAATGTAATTAAGGCTCTTTTCAGAACTTCACCACTTTTTTCTAGTGCAACGATTGTATTTTCAAAAGTTGCAGCTTGGCTATTATTTGCAATTTTCAAAATCTCGGCATCGTGTTGTTTTAATCCAAATTCGAATGCCGGTTTGAAATGTTCCATTTTAATTTTATCAAACTCGGGAGCTTCATATTGCAGTTTGCTTTTCTTCATAAAAGGATTTGAAGAAAGTGAAGCATCAGGAACAGGAACTTCCTGTTTTATGTCATTTGTTTTCATTGTGGTACAAGAGTAATTGAATGCTAAAGCAGAAATTAACAATACTGATGAAATGTTTTTCATGTGCAGATATTTATTATTTTAAAGTAATATAGAATCTCTTTTGATTTTAAAAATTGTTTTATGGTCAATTGTAAGAGATTTCATAATTTAGTTGTTATTAAAGTATAAAGATATTAAAAACTAAACTTCTAAACATTAAAACATGAAATCGCCATGATTTTTTATACTCAAACACTGATAAAGATGACGCGATTACATTTGCCCTTTTAAAAAAAATAAAACATTTACCTATGAAATACACAGCAATTTTACTTCTTTCAGGATTAGTGGTTTTCACTTCTTGCAAAAAAAATGAGAACAGGCAAGAGAAGTCTACTTGGCTGCCAGATGTTACCAACAAAGATCACGGGTCATTAAAGCAAAAAGAATTTAAGGGAGATTTTGATGAAATTGAAGTTTCTCAGGCTATTGAAGCTGAAATTATTAAATCTGATGTTGAAAGGGTAGTAATCTCTGCACCGGCTAATATTATTGATGAAGTTTTGGTTGACAACAAAGGGGGCGAGCTTCATATTCATTATAAAACCGGAGTACGTGTAATGAATACCAACAATGTGAAAGCTAAAATTTATACTAAAGATTTTACAAAACTGGAGGCAAATTCTGCCGCTATCGTTATTGTAAGAGACCAGTTTACCCAAGAGAAAACGGATGTTGAAATCTCAAGTGCCGCTCATATTTCAGGGAAACTTGAAGCTAATAATTTAGAGATTGATGCTGGAAGCAGTGCCACTTTCAAAGGACAAATCTGGGCGGTAAATCTTACGGTTGAAGCTTCCTCAGCAGCTGACGTTACGATTTCCGGAAAAACTAAAAATGCTAACCTTACTTCATCTTCAGGAAGTGGAATTTCTGCAAAAGAAGTAATTGCTGAAAATGTAAAAGCCGAAGCTTCAAGCGGAGCAAGTGTAGAAATCGGTGTTTCTTCAAAATTTGAAGGCCATGCATCTTCTGGCGGAAGTGTAAAAGGCATCAAAAAAGGAAATGTAACGATTGTGAGCAAAGAAGAAAGCAGTGGTGGAAGTGTAGATGTACAATAATTTATTCTGGGTTTTCTTCATCTTCGTCTGTTGATGAGGTTTCCCAGTCTTTATTTTCAAAATTTAAATTATCATAAGCCAACAAATCCTCCTCTCGCTGGAGGATTTCTTTTGTGGTAAAAAGACGTACATCTTCATCATTTTTTGATTTTGCCAACTTCCGGATTGATGCTTTGTCTATTGCCATAAACCTCTGTCCAAGACGGCGGGCTGCATATTTTCGCATTCCTGTTTCCTGTAAAACATCAACGGCCATATCGACTGCAGTACCCAAAGTTTCGCGATAAATATTATCAATTCCGTTGTCTAAATAGGTGTATGCATCAATTCTGTTTTTAGCTCTTACAAATATTTTCACATTGGGATATTGCTCGCGAACCAGTGTGGCAACAAATTTATTGTCATCGGGATCATCAAGGCATAAAACTAAAATTTCGGCTTCCTCAATTCCTGCGGCCCTTAAAACGGGAATTCTCGTTGCGTCTCCGTAATAAACTTTAAAACCATAGCTTCTTAATAATTTTACACGGTCAGAATCTCTGTCAAGCACCGTAGCTGAAATTTTATTGGCTTTAAGAAGTCTTCCCACTGTGCTTCCGAAGTGACCAAAACCTACAATGATAATTTTTTTCTGTGAAATATTACCGTCAAGAATATCGAAATCTGATTTTATTTCGGGAATCTCTTTGATGAATTTTGGAGTAATCAATCTGTCGTTAATAATTAAAAGAATGGGCGTAATACACATTGTAATTGCAGTAATCGCCATCATCTGAGCATTCATTTCAGCATTGAAAAGATAAAGATCAGAAGCATAATTGATTAATACAAAAGCAAATTCTCCAACTTGAGAAAGGGCAAAAGCATAAAACAAACTCTGTGGAGTATCAATTTTAAAGAATTTTCCAATCGCAAAAAGAACGAAAAATTTCACCGCTAAAACGACAAAAACTGTACTGAAAATGAAAACAGGATCTTGAGCAATGATGTTAAAATTCATTGTAGAACCTACGCTTACAAAAAATACAGCGAGAAGAAGTCCTTTAAACGGATCGATATGTGCTTCCAGTTCATGACGAAATTCACTATTTGCCAACATTACGCCTGCTAAAAACGCTCCTAATGCGGGAGACAAACCAATCGCAACCATTAATTCTGAAACTCCTATAACCAAAAATAGGGAAGAGGCGGTTAACAACTCTGTCATTCCAGCTTTTGAAACGTATCTTAAAAAGGGAACAAAAACATATCTTCCCAATAATATTAAAATAGCAACCCCAAAAATTACGGTTCCTGCCTGAAGCCATTCCGGAAGATTCTGAATTAAAATCTGAACTTCATTATCATGATGTCTCGCTTTGTAATTAGCAATGACGGGTAAAATCGCCAAAATAGGAATGACAGCGATATCCTGAAATAAAAGTGTAGAAAACGAGGCTTCGCCGGCTGTGGTTTTAAGATTGTTTTTTTCCTGTAATGTTTGCAGTACAATGGCTGTAGATGATAATGCAAAACACATAGCGATTGCGATTGCCTTGTCGATTTTCCAACCCGCCCAAATGAAAATGAGGAAAAGTATCGAGATGGTAAGAACCATCTGTGTAAGGCCGAGTCCTATAATTTTCTTCCGCATTTCCCAAAATTTTCTGGGTTCTAATTCTAGCCCCACTAGAAAAAGAAGCATGATAACCCCAAATTCACTGGCGTGCATAATGCCGTCAACATCATTTCCGGTTAGTTTTAAAACATAGGGTCCAATGATAATTCCACCTAAAATATAGCCAATCACCGAGCTTAAACCAAATTTTCTTGCCAACGGTACCATGATAATGGCAACGCCCAAAAAGAGTAAGGTATTCATTGCTAAGCTAGATTCCATATTATTGATTTAGGGTTTCTACAAATTTCTTTTTCTGTAAAATAATTTCTTTTTTTGACAGTTTATTGGCTTCGTAAACGATAGTGATGTCTTTGATATTGGCATTAAAAACATTTAAAGAAACAATTAATCCACTGATTAATTCGTCGATGGTGTATTTGTAAGTGCCTTCTTTTCTAAAAGATCTTTCTTTCCCACCCGTTGTCACAACGATGTAGACTTCTTTGCTTTCAAGAGGGTTTTTTTCGCCTTCTTTAATCCAGTTTCTGTCGAATACTTCATCAATCCAAAGCTTTAATAAGGGTGGAATTCCGAACCAGATAATAGGAAACTGAAAAATAAAACGGTCGTATTGCTGCAGTCTTTTTCGTTCTCTGAAAGCCGCAATATGAAAATCGGGATATTCTTCGTACAAATCACGAAGGGTAAAATGCTGATGACGAACATAGAAATTAATCAACTCTACATTAGAGTTTGAATGTTCCAGATAAGGATGGGCAAAAACCACCAGCGTTTTTTTCATAGACCCCGTTTTCAGTAAATATAATGAAAATTGAGTAAAATATGAATGGTTTTGGTAGGTTTAAGGAAAATTTAATTGAAGGGAAAAAATCAATTTAGCAAAGTTTAGATTTCTATGAAATGACAAAATTACTGAGATCTATTAATTATAGATTAAAATAGTGAAGATATAAGTTCAAATAAAATTCTGACAACAAATACAATAATGAATAAAAATATAAACATTCCTAATATTTCGTTTGGGCTGTGATTATTATCTTTTTTTTTCATTTAATATTTAAATCTACCAACCTCCAGAAGCTCCGCCACCGCCAAAACTTCCGCCGCCGCCGAATCCTCCGAAACCACCTCCGCCACGAGAACTTCCGCCACCGAATCCACCGCCCCCAAAACTTCCTGGGAAAGGGAATGGAAAAAATCCACCGGGATAATTTCTTCTTCCTCTACGGCTTATCGTAATGTCGTCATCATCATCTCCACCACCTCGATTTCCAAAAAAAATGACGATGATGATAAAGATAACAAAAGCAATAACGAGCAGTTTTGTAACACTGATTTCTCCCGATTTGTTCTTGTTTGCAATAGGTTTAAATTTTCCCTGAACTGCTTCCATAATGGCATTTGTTCCGGTATTAATCCCTTCATACCATTTTCCCTGTCTGAAATTGGGTGTGACGATGTAATCTAAAATCTGTCCGGCAACTGAGGCTGTTAAATATTGCTCAACCGCTCTTCCTTGCTGAATCGACATCGTTCTGTCGTCTTTAGCAATCAGAAAAACTACTCCGTTATCGACATCTTTTTGCCCAATTCCCCATTTTTCGCCATACATAGTCGCCAAATAATTTACATCTTCCCCTTTTGTAGAAGGAATAATGATAATTGCTATTTCCGTTGAGGTAGAATCTGCAAACTTGATGAGTTTGTTATTCAACTCATCTTTTTCCTGTTGAGTAAGAAGATTTGCTTCGTCATATACAGGGTATAAGACTGCTGGCTTTTCGGGAATAGTGTACTGTGCTGATAAAAAACCATAACAGCAAACTAAGATAAATGTGAAAAATATTTTAAGAGAATGTAATCTCATTGGGCAATTCGTTGTGATTTTCTCCTTTTAATGGGAAGTATTTTTTTAGTTCTAAACCGGTTTCCAGAATTCCACTTTTTAAAGCCTGATAAAAATGACCTTTAGCAAATTCTGAAGTAATATAATCGTGCAAGTGATCCCAGTAAGACTGATGTACTTTTTCGTGAATTCCGGTGTCACCGATGATTGTCAAATATTTTTTCTCAAAATTCACATGAAAAAGAACAGCATTTTTTTCGGCCGTTTTATTTTGACAGAGCTCTTTAAAAACCTCAAAAGCAGTTTCTGCAGTCTGATTATCTGTTGTAGAATCAATATGTACGCGAATTTCTCCGGTAGAATGTTGCTCTGCCGACTGAATAGCTTCTACGAGAGAAGTAATCTGCTGATCTGTTAAAAAACGACTCATTATTCTGTAAATACGCTTGGTGCATTTTCTGCTCCAGCTTGTGCTTTAAATAAAGGTTTTTCTTTGAAATTGGTAAAGTTTGCCAAAATATTGTTCGGAAACTGTTTGATAGAAATATTATAATCTCTAGCAGCATCGTTGTAATACACTGTTTCGGTTCTGATGCTGTTTTCTATAGCAATATATTCTCTCTGAAAATTAATGTATTGTTGATCTGCTTTCAGATTAGGGTAAGATTCTACTACCGCCATTAATCGGCTCAATGCACCGGATAATTCTCCTTGTGCAGCCTGAAATTTAACCATATCAGCTTCGGTAAGATTAGATGGGTCGATGTTGATAGAAGTAGCTTTTGAACGAGCTTCTACAACTTTCGTCAATGTTTCCTGCTCAAATTTTGAATATGACTTTACTGTTCTTTCAAGATTGGGAATTAAGTTGGCTCTTTTTTGATATACGGTTTGTACGTTAGCCCATTTTGCATCAACTTTTTGTTCCTGAGCTACAAAATTATTGTATCCGTTTTTTCCCCAGAAAAAAAGTACTCCAACGATAATAAGAAGAGCAATACCGATTGTTCCGGCGCTCAGACAGCCTTTATTTTTCATATGTGAATTTTTAATGTTTCAAATAGTCTGTGAAATGACCAATCTTCTTGAATGGTGATTTCATTGTTTAAATTTTTATTATTTTTTTGTGCTAACCAAATATACAAATTAAGTGCTAATTTTGCGGAAAATTTATTGAATGACAACAATTGTGGTGGCAATGGGAGAAAAAAATGAGATTGGTTCTGGTAATCAGTTATTGTGGCATCTTCCGAAAGATTTAAAACATTTTAAAGACCTAACTTCGGGACATCCGATTATCATGGGAAGAAAAACCTTTGAAAGTATAGGCAAAGCGCTTCCTAACCGTACGAATATTGTTGTTTCGAGAAAGAAAAACTGGTTTCAGGAAGGGGTTTTAATAGTTGGAAGCATTAAAGAAGCGATAAAGTTTGCAAAAAAAATTGACGAAAATATTTTCATCATCGGTGGCGGAAACGTCTACGAACAAACCATGGAAATTGCAGACCGTCTTGAAGTGACTTTGGTAAAAGCAAATCTTGAAGCGGATACTTACTTTCCTAAAATTAATGAAAAAGTTTGGAAAAAAACGGAGGAAGTTTTTCATGAAAAAGATGAAAAAAATCAATATGATTTCTATTTTCAGACTTACGAAAAAATTGAAACTAAATAGTTATAGGTCAATTGTTATTTAATACGTAAAAATTGTTCTAGAAAAGTATTAACAATTGAGCGTAAACTAACAACTATCAACCAAATTTATTACCTTTGCACTTCTAAAATTTAATAATGAATAAGTACATAAAAATCATAGTTGCAGCACTTCTAATTATTGGAGGTCTTTATATGATGATTTTCACAAGAAATCTAGGCTGGGGAATTGTAATTTTCCTTTTATCAGCATTGCCGATTTTCTTATTTTTTAAGAACGAAAATATCCTTTTAGCTTTTTGGCAGTTGAGAAAACAAGACATGATTAAAGCTTCAAAATTTTTAAATAATATTAAAGATTATAAAACAGAGCTTCATAAAAACCAATATGGATATTATCATTATCTACAAGGTTTGGTTTTAGCTCAGGAACATCCTACACAAGTAGAGCCTTTGATGAGAAAAGCATTGGATTATGGTTTGAATATGAAACATGACCGTGCAATGGCAACGCTTAATTTGGCAGCCGGAGCAATTTCTAAAGGCAGAAAACAAGAGGGGCAAAAACTTTTGGAGGAAGCAAAAAGATTAGACTCTGCGGGGATGATGGCAGATCAAATCAAAATGTTGAAAGACCAGTTGAAAATGCCAACCATGCAAAAGCATATGCACAATCCTAATATGAGAAATAGAGGGAAGTTTTAAGAAGTTTGCTTAAAAAAATAGAATGCACTTGAGAGATCAGGTGCATTTTTATTTATAGATTAATGATTTTTTTATTTTGAAAATCTATAGGGTATTCTTCTTTAAGCAAATTTGTGGTAGATTTTATGAAATTTATTAAAATTGGATGCGAATTATTATCTGGTGCATGTATTCTACAAAAGTCAGATTTTGTTTTCAAAATTACAGAATAGCCATCCAAAATTGCCTTTGTTCTCTCATTTTCTTGTTCTTCCGAACTTTCAGATTCGTATTTATTTATAGATTGAAACAGTAAATGATAGTTTGAATTATCATCTTTACTAAATTCCAATGAAAGCGTTTTATATCTTAAATGCTTTTCACTAAGTTGATTTAATTGCTCTGCAAGTTTTCCCAATTGATGTCTTTCATTATTTTGAATTTTTTGATATATTTTTTCAAATAGCTCATGTTGTTCATTTTCAAAAGACTCACTATCAATAATTTCATCAAGAACCTTCATTATGATAGTGTAAGAATCATTAATTTCTGTAATTTGAAAATTTGTTGATTCTGAAAAAGAAGATATATTAATTTCAATCTGATTCATAAAATCTACATCTCAGAATCATTTACGTAACCATAAAACTTAGGCATTTGCCACTGATATTTTACAGCCAATGTTCTAATGGTAACAATCAATAAAATAGTGAAAACCTGAATTACGGTATATGATAAATTGGTGAAAGTAGTCAATAATAAAAATGTTGCACCGCCAATAATACAGGCGCTTGCATAAATTTCTTTTCGGAAAATTAAGGGAATTCTATTGAGTAAAATATCCCGGATAATCCCACCGAAACAGCCCGTAATCGTTCCGAGCCCGATACAAATTAAAGGATGGATATCAGCATTTAAACCTTTCTGAACACCAATCAGAGTGAATAATCCCAGTCCGAAGCTATCGAAGATAAATAAAGTTACTTTAAAATTTTTCTCAATAGATTTAAAGATCATTGAAAAAATACAGGTTACCAAAATCACTCCACACAACAGAAGGTCATGCATCCAAAATACTGGAACATCGAGCAGTAAATCTCTTACCGTTCCCCCGCCAACAGATGTTACGAAGGCGATAATCAAAACACCGAATGGATCCAGCCTTTTCTGCATCGCAGCAAAACTTCCCGACATCGAAAACGATATCGTACCCAGAATTTCTATCGCAAAATTGATTTGTTCGTGCATTGAGTATGATTAATGAGTAATTGGTAATGAGTAATAGGGTGACTATTGTAAGCTTTGTGACAATTTAAACTTATAAGTTGTCATTACTTTAACTAATTCTTCGCATTCTGATTTTAAAGCTAATAATTTTTCTAATTCCAGATATTCAAGTTCTTCAATTATTTCAAGCCAAAGTTGAGTTTCATCTATTTCTTCTACTACAATACACATTTTTGCAAATCGTTCTTTATCAGATCTAGCTCGCGAAACCGCTCTGTAATTTGCTGCAACAGAAGTTGCAGATCTTATAATTTGTTTTCTAATAATCGAAAGTGCATCTGAAGAAGGTAATGGTGATAGAGATTTAATAATCAGCACAGAAAAAATTTTAGTTCTGTCTCTAAAGATTTGGTTGAAATCCATAAATGTGACTGTATTTAAAATTACTCATTACCAATTATTCATTACTTATGCTCAACTCTTACCGCTTCCGGAACCAAAAGTTCATATTCGCCACCGTGGTTGATGATTTCTCTTACGATACTGCTGCTGATGAATGATTTTCCTGATGAAGTCAAAAGAAAAACGGTTTCGAGTTTTTTGTGGGCTAAAGTTCTGTTGGTATGAGCAATTGCTTTTTCAAATTCAAAGTCGGCAGGATTTCTTAGTCCTCTTAATATAAACTGAGCATTTTTTTCAAAGCAATAATCAACAGTTAAGCCTTCAAAATAATCAACTTCCACATTAGGAAACTCGGCGACCGAATTTTGTATGAATTCCATTCTTTTTTCAATGGGAAACATATATTTTTTCTGAGAATTTTGACCAATGGCGATAATTACCTTGTCGAAAAGCGCTGCCGCTCTTTCAATAATATCATAATGTCCTAAAGTAATTGGATCAAACGATCCAGGAAAAACAGCAATTTTCATGCGCAAATAAAATTATAAGTTATGGGTTATCAATTATGAGTTATGTTACTCTAATATCTAACTTCTAATATCTAGTTTCTCTTTTGTAAAGCTTTTTCAACTTCATTACCACAAAGGTCTTTGATTGAAATTCCGTAAATTTTAGCCTGTTGCGGAAGAATGCTTGCCGGAGAAAATCCTGGGTTGGTATTCATTTCCAGCATATAAGGAATTCCATCCATTAAAATAAATTCACTTCTTGAGAAACCACTCATTCCAAGAGAATTGTAAGCTCTTTT
Organism: Chryseobacterium turcicum; assembly: GCF_021010565.1. Classification (NCBI taxonomy): domain Bacteria; kingdom Pseudomonadati; phylum Bacteroidota; class Flavobacteriia; order Flavobacteriales; family Weeksellaceae; genus Chryseobacterium; species Chryseobacterium turcicum. Next base: position 745,960 of record NZ_JAJNAY010000002.1, on the reverse strand, counting down.
TGCTATTTCTTCTACTCTTTTTGTCGTTTCGATATCAATTCTTGCAGGGGTAATTTCTTCTGAAGCACCTTCATATTTAGCTTCATAATCGAAAAACTCATTCTGAGGAACAATTTCTGTAATACCCAAAACGATAGTTTCACCTTTAAAATCGATCACTCCAACAGAAACTTCCATTCCGTCTAAGAAGCTTTCGATTAAAATTTCATCATCTTCTTTAAAAGCAATTTCGGTGGCAGCTATCAGTTCCGATTTTTCTTTTACTTTAGAAATTCCCAAAGATGATCCTGATTGGTTGGGTTTTACAAACAAAGGAAGATTTAAATATTCAACAATTTCATCAACATTAATATTTTCGCCTTTTCTTAAATAAACACTTTTTGCAGAAGGTATTCCATATTTTGAAAGTACTGCTAAAGTATCTTTTTTATTAAAGGTTAATGCGCTTTGGTAGAAATCACAACCTGTGTATTTCTGTCCGATAGCGTCCCAATATGCCTGAAGAATTCCGTTTTCACCTGGTGTACCGTGAATAATGTTGAAGCATGCATCAAATTTCAATGCTTCATTATTATTTAAAGTAACCGAAAAATCACCTTTGTTGATCGGTTTTTTATTATCGTTTTCATCCAGAAAATACCATTCATCTTTCAGAATAATGACCTTATAGACATGATAAAGGTCTCTGTCTAAGGAGTCATATATTAACTGGCCGCTTTTCATAGAAACTTTATATTCGTCAGAATAGCCTCCCATAACTACGGCAACGTGTTTTTTGCTCATATCCATATTATCAATAAAGGCAAATTTAAACATTTTATATATTGAAATAAATGAATTTCATTTTTTTTGAAGTCAAAAACGAAATCTGTTAAATAAAAACTTCATTATAAAATTATTAATTATCTTTGTCGTTATTATTAAAGGATTTTTAAGTATGCTTAAATCACTTTTCAATTGGAAAGTTTTACTGAATTTATTAGTAGCCATTGGTGTTTTTATACTATTAGTATGGCTTACTTTCCGTTGGTTGGAGTATCACACCAATCATGGGCAGGAAATTCCTGTTCCTAATGTTGTCAACAAATCTGTGCACGACGCCGTTAAAATATTAGAAGACACAGGACTCGACTATGAAGTTGACAGCGCAGCCTATAATCCTAAATACAGACCTCTTCAGGTTCTGAAGGTTTATCCTTCTCCTGGGTCACGTGTAAAAGACGGAAGAGCTATTCAGTTGATGGTAAATCCTAAAAGCTGGGCTCCGGTTGCAGTTCCTGATGTGATTAATAAATATTCGGGATTGGCTTTCCAAAGGCTAGAACAGGTAGGTCTTAAGGTGGCAGACACTATTTATGAACCAAGCATTCAGAAAGATGCAGTTTTAAGAATTTTATTTAAAGGAAATTCTATAAAGCCGGGAACCAAAATCCCTAGATTCTCTGTGATTGACGTTGTGGTAGGATCTGGCCCTATGCGAAATATTGCCATTCCAAATGTTGTAGGATTAACGGTGAAAGATGCGAAAGCTTTAATTGCAAGAAATCTTTTTGAAGTAGGTCTTGTAGATCATGAAGATGGAGGAAATGATGATTCTGATATTGTGTATTATCAAGATCCAGCATCTGGTGATGCGAGAGATCAAGGAATGCAGATTGACCTCTGGGCGAGTAAGAAAACACCTGCAGAATTGCGTGGTAAAATAGAAATACTTAACTCTACTTACCGAATGAAAGTAGATACTACTTTGCCTCCGGTGAGATATGATGAAGTGCCGAATTTTCAGGATGCACCGCCAGTGAATGATCCAGTTCCGGCTCCTGCGCCTCAGAAAAAGGAATCTCCTAAAGCTGAGACTACAAAACCAAGTGTAAGTTCAGCAAAAGCTACAACTACGGTAGATAAACCAAAACCTGCTGCATCTACGACAACTCCTGCAACAGAAAAGCCTAAAGCTAAAAAGGTAATTATAAATTAATTTTTAATTTAATATAAAAAAATAAGGCTTCAACTTTAATTATGTTGAAGCCTTTTATATAGATAAAGCAATGACAGAAGACAACGAGGATTTCTTAGACGAAGAGTTTTTAGATGCCAATAACAGTGTAGATATTGATGATGAAAATAAAGGTCTTTATGAGCATCTTAATATCACGGTTGATGGTAACCAAGAGCCTTTAAGAATAGATAAGTTTTTATTTAATTTCAGACAAAACTCTTCAAGAAACAAAATTTCACAGACTTGCCGTGCCGGAAATGTTGTAGTCAACGGAAATCCTGTAAAGCAAAATTATAGAGTGAAACCGGGAGATCAGATTTCGGTTTTGCTGACACATCCACCTCGCGAAAACTTTATTGTTCCGCAAGATATTCCTATTAATATTGTATATGAAGATGATGATTTGATTGTTGTAGACAAAGATCCTGGGATGGTAGTACATCCTGGATTCGGAAATTGGGACAAAACTTTGGTGAATGCCTTGGCTTTTCATTTTCAGAAAAATGGTCAGAAATCAGATTTAGATCGTGTAGGATTAGTTCATAGAATTGATAAAGACACTTCTGGTCTTTTGGTAATTGCCAAAACAGAGTATGCTTTAAGCTTCCTTGCGAAACAATTTTTTGAAAGAACGACCAAACGTTTGTATTGGGCATTTGTCTGGGGAAATGTGAAGGATGAGGAAGGTACTATTACGGGGCACATCGGAAGGCATCCTAAGAATAGGATGCAGATGCACACTTATGTTGACGGAAGCCAAGGAAAGCATGCGGTAACGCATTATAAGGTTTTAGAGCGTTTCAGATATATGACTTGGGTAGAATGTAAGCTTGAAACCGGAAGAACGCATCAAATTAGAGCACATTTTAAACATATTGGTCATACTTTGTTTAATGACGAGAGATATGAAGGGAATATCGCTTTGAGAGGAGTTAATCTCCCTAAGTATAAGCAGTTTATAAAAAATGTATTCGATGTTTTGCCCAGACATGCCCTTCACGCCCATACTTTAGGATTTATACATCCAACGACGAAAAAGGAATTGTATTTTGAGAGCCCAATGCCCCAAGATATGACGGATGCTGTAAAAAAATGGAGAAATTATTTAGAAAACTAAAAATATATTGAGATTTTTTTTATATTTGTTGAATTGAAATCAAGATTTGTTATGAGAAAACTATATGCTATCGTATGTTTAGCTCTTTTGTCGAATGCATACAAAGCACAAGAATCACTACCATACTATCAACAATATCTTTTGGATGGTGAGTTCCTGTTCAACCCTGCACAATACGGTAAAACAGACTACGTACAACTTAACCTAAACTATCAACAACAATTTTCAAAATTCAGCGAGTCTCCAAACGTGCAATCTGTTGGGATTAATGCTAATATTTTTGATAGAGTAGGTGCGGGTCTTTCCGTGTTCAGAGATAGCAATGGTCCTATTTCAGCTGGAGGTATTACAGCTGGTGCATCTTATTTTATCCCGCTAAGTAGTGAAGGGGAAAGAAAAGATCAGTTTTCTTTTGGTACAAGTGTTAATTTTTACAATATGAATTTTGATTATTCTAAAATTAATACTGAAGATGGTTACGATCCATTGTTACAAGGTAACGAGAGTAATATCTTTATGGCGTATGCAAACTTCGGTTTAGCAGCTACTTATAGAGGAATCTTCGGGGGTGTTTCAGTTAATGATATTGCATTAAGCAATGACGAATCTATTGTAAATAACTACGAGCCTTCTCCAATCAAGTTTTTCTTAAACTTAGGATACGATTGGAAACTTGCAGATAATATTGCATTAACGCCTTCAGTTTTGGTAAATTTAAATACCAACTCTACAAGAATGACAGACTTCAACTTGATGGCTACATTCTCTAATGATATTAATGCATTCTCTTTTGGGGTAAGCTATAGAGCGGTTCAAAACAGATTTGATAATCAGGAATTGAGTATTTCTCCTATTGTAAAAGTGAGATTCAACAAATTTATGATTGGTGCGACTTATAACCTTGGAATGTCTGATATTCAGACGTATGGTGGAAACAGCTTTATGTTGGGTCTTGGTTATAACTTCGATAACTTTATTAATCATAGAGGATTTAGATATTAATCAATTTAATTTAAATAAATTTGAGCTCTGAAATTTTTCAGAGCTTTTTTTATGATTTACATTCACATCCCTTTCTGCAAACAAAAATGCAGCTACTGTAATTTCCATTTTTCCACATCTATGAATTTTAAAGATGAGATGCTGGATGCAATGAAAAAGGAAATTTTTCTCAGAAAAGATGAGCTTCATAATAAAAACCTACAATCCCTTTACTTTGGTGGTGGTACTCCTTCTGTGCTTTCTTCGGATGAAATAAAATCTTTAATTGATGAAGTTTTAAAACATTTCAACTTTAATAATGATATTGAAATTACTTTAGAAGCTAATCCAGATGATTTAAACGCTCAATTTTTAAAAGGATTATCAACTTCTCCCGTTAATCGTTTGTCAATCGGAACACAAAGTTTCTTTGATGAAGATTTAAAACTGATGAATCGCGCTCATAATGCTTCAGAAGCGGAAGGTTCAATTAAAAGAGCACAAGATTTTGGGTTTGAAAACCTGAGTATTGATTTAATTTACGGTTCGCCAACTTCTAATTTAGAAATTTGGAAACAAAATTTAAATAAAACCATAGCGCTCGAAATTCCACATATTTCATCTTATGCTTTAACGGTAGAGCCCAAAACAGCTTTAGAAAACTGGATTTCAAAAGGGAAAGTTTCAAACCCTAAAGAAGAAGAGCAAAATCGTGAGTTTTATTACATGATCGATTTTCTGAAAGATCACGGTTTTAATCATTATGAAGTTTCCAATTTTGCAAAAGAAGGATTTTATTCAAGACACAATTCGGCATATTGGAAATACCAGGAATATTTGGGTATTGGCCCTTCTGCACATTCTTACAACGGAAATGATGTGCGAAGCTGGAATGTTGCCAACAACCAACAATATATTAAGAAATTAAGTTCAAATACTTTAGCTAAAGAAACCGAAATTCTGTCTCAAAATGACCAATTCAATGAAATGATTATGATTGGTTTAAGAACGATTTGGGGCGTAGATTTAGCAAGTTTAAATCAAAAGTTTTCTGAAAATATTTTAGATAAGTTTAATAAAGCAATTAAAAATAAAATTGAAGATGGTATTTTAAAGATTGAAAATAATCATCTTAAAATTCCTGAAAAACATTGGTTTATGGCAGACGGAATTGCTTCGGATTTATTTCTTATTTAGTAGCAACAAAAATGTATATTTGAAATAAATTATCATTGCGATGGGAAAAAATCTATTTCTTCTGTTTTTCTTTTTTGGAGTACTGCATTATTCACAAAAACCAATTTTTGCAAAGGCTAAAGTAAATGCTGTAAACGTTTACAGGAATTCTGCAGAATTACAGAATTCGGCTACTTTTTCGTTGCCAGTTGGTACTTCGGAAGTTGTAATCACCAATCTTTCAGACGAAATGATTGAAAAATCTTTACAGGTAAGTATCAATAATAAAAATGTAAATATTCTTTCAGTACAATTTACGGATAGCTATGTTTCTGAATACGATATGGATAAAACCAATCCACGCATCAAGAAAGTTACAGATAGCATTACATTGGTTGAAGATCTTCTTTTTAAATCGAATATTGAGCTGGAAGCAAATAATAAAACATTAGAGCTTTTAGATAAAAATCAAACCGTTTTAGTAGGAAGTAATACTTCAAGTGTTGCCCAATTGATGCAGCTTACAGAATATTATAAAACGAAGAGAGTAGAAATAAGTACGGCATTGTCTGTTATCAATAAAAGTAATAATAATCTTCAAAAAAAGCTTAACAGACTAAGAAGTAGTTTAAGAATTAATTCTGAACAAGAAGAAGCTTCGGCAGATGGAGTTATTATCATTAAATTAATGAGTGCTGTTGCAGTTAATGTAAAAGCTGATATCAATTATTTGGCTGAGAATGCTTATTGGGATCCGTTTTATGAAGTAAAAGGCAATAAAATTACAGAACCTCTGGATGTTATTTTTAAAGCGAAAGTGAGACAAAATACTGGTTTAGACTGGAAAGCTGTAAAATTATCTTTGATTAACGGAAGATCTAGTAGAAATAATACTGCTCCGGTTGTGAAACCATGGTTTTTAGAATCATATAAACAAGAAGAACCAGTTTCTGCACGTTCATACAGCAGTAGAAGTGATACTGCTAGTGTAAAAGAAATTGAAGAGGTTGTAGTTGTTGGCATGGCTTTCAGATCTATTGAAAATCAATTTAATATTAGTTTTGATGTTGATGTGCCTTATGATATTCTATCAAATAATCAGGAAAATTTTATTAATCTGAAACAGACGAAAATTCCTGTAAATTATAAATATTTTGTTGCTCCAAAATCTAATACTGATGCCTTTTTGATTGCTAAAATAAAAGATTTCAATAAGTATGACTTGATTTCTGCTCCTGCAAATATTGTTTTTGAAAATATGTACATTGGTGAAACTACAATCAAACCTAATCAAACTACGGATGAGTTGAATATTACACTTGGAGATGACAAGAAAATCAGTGTTCGTAAAGAAGTAATTGATGACAAATCTAATGTGAAACTCTTTTCATCTTATCAGGAAAAAACAATTACTTATGATATTGTTGTTAGAAATAATAAAAAAGATGCGATTGATATTGAGGTAAAAGATCAGTTTCCATTAAGTAAAGATGAAAGTGTAAAGATAGAATTGTTGCAGACAGGTAATGCAGAAATCGATAAAGAAAAAGGATATTTAACTTGGGATACCAAAATTTCTCCATCAGAAACAAAAAAATTCAGAGTAAGTTATAAAGTAAGATATCCAAAAGATTTTTCGATTAGTAATCTTTAATTAGTTTACAATTCTATTCACTATTTTTGCATTAAATTTCAAAGCTTTTGAAAACTAAAAAACAAAACTATTCGCATCTTTCGCCAAAACAACCTATCGGAATTTTTGATAGCGGAGTGGGAGGTTTAACGGTTGCTAAAGAAATAAAAAGACTTCTTCCTAATGAAGACCTTATTTATTTCGGAGACACAAAGCATCTTCCTTACGGTGAAAAATCAAAAGAAGCGATTATAGAATATTCTACGAAAATTTCTAATTTCCTTTTAGAGCAAAACTGTAAAGCGATTGTAATTGCCTGTAATACAGCTACAGCAAATGCATTGAAGGAAGTAATGTTGTCGGTTGCCGGAAAAGTTCCTGTGATTGATGTTATTAACCCGGTTGCTGAAAAAGTGTCTTACGAAATTCATAATAATGTAGGGGTGATCGCAACGAAAGCTACTGTAAATTCGGGTCTGTATAAAAAAAGCATCCGAAAGCACAATAAGTTTATTAAAGTAGATGAATTGGCGACTCCACTCTTGGTTCCTGCGATTGAAGAGGGATTCAAAAATCATCCGATTACACATTCTATTATTTACAATTATCTGAGCAATGCCAAATTGAAAAATATTGAAACGCTGATTCTCGGTTGTACCCATTATCCGCTTTTGATTGATGAGATTAAGCAATACTACGGCAATCGTGTTCGGGTGATTGATTCACCGAATATTGTAGCGAATCATTTGACGATTATTTTAGATAAATACCATCTTTTAAACGAAAATAATCCGAAACCGAATTACAAATTTTACCTTTCGGATATTACCAAAAATTTCGAGAAGATCTCTAAAAAGTTCTTTGGTAAAACAATAGACTTAGAACTGAAAGTATTATAACAAAAAAAGACTCAATTTGAGTCTTTTTTTGTTTATTCTGTAGTATCGTTGATTTCTGCTTCTGTTTCGATTTCTGCTTCTTCATTAGGTCCGAAAAAACTAAAGCTAACATTTCCGTATTTTCTGGTGAATTTATAATTCGGATGATCTAGTTTTAGTTTACTTTGGTGCTCTACAATAAGAATTCCGTTGGGTTTCAGGTATTTATTGTTTAAAACTAAAGAAAGCAAGTCATTGTATTTTTTTTCTTCGGTTTCAAAAGGAGCATCAGCGAAAACTATCTCGTAAGATTTGTTATTTCTAAATTTTTTCAGCCAATCAAAAACATCACCACGTTGCGTGCGCACTTGCAAGCTTAGATCTAGCTCTGACGCTACTGAGTTGATAAATGAAGTGTGTTTAGGATTCAGCTCTACCGAAGTGATATCTTGGCAACCTCTTGATCCAAATTCAAAAGTAATAGAGCCAATTCCTGCGAAAAGGTCAAGAACGGAAATCGACTGCATGTCGTAGGTGTTTTCCAAAATACTGAAAAGAGCTTCTTTAGCAAAGTCAGTGGTTGGTCTTACATCAAAATTTTTGGGAGCGGCTATTTTTTTGGCTTTCCATTTACCGGAAATTATTCTGTACATTTTTTTAGGTTTTAGGTTTTAGGTAAAAGGCGGCAGTTATTGCTACGAGCTAAAATCTGCATCCTGCAACCTAATTTAATATGAAATTCTTATTCGGGACATTATCGTAAACAACTTTAAGGTTCTTTACAAATTTTTGAAGTTCTGAAATAAATGTTTCGTTTTCTGTAGTTTCGCCATATACATAAAAATTGGTATCGTTGATTCCGAAACCTATTTTACTTAAGGTAAACATTACAAAATAAAGAAAATCTACGTCTGAATTGACATCCAGGTTGTTGTATAAAATGATTTTTTTATTCGAAATCGCAAAAAACTCGCATTGATTGTGATAAAGATTGATGTGAATTTCTTTATTATTCTTGTTATTAATCGAATTTAAAAACTTTTCTCCCGAAAAATTAAATTTTATTGGGATTGAAAGGTCCTTTATTTTCTGATAAAATTCTCGGGGAAAGGTGTAATAAAACTGTAGCTTAAACTTTTTGTTTACAGAAAGCATCAGTTCTTCATTTTCTTTATCTACAGGCGCATTAAAAGCAATGAGGTCATATCCAGAATCATGACCTTCAAAACCCTCAGGCATTAATGTGAAATGATTCAGTGCAGAGACCACAGAAACTTCGTCATATCTTTGTTTAATTAAGATATCTTCCAGCTTTCCTACGATAAAATCTTTCGGAGATTCTTCATCTACGAAATAAGACTTTTCCTCCAAAACACTTTTGTTTTTGATGATTTGGTAGATGAGTCCGTCTTTGGTAAAAAGTAAATTTAGTATGCTCATATTACAATTGTTGCAAATTTAGTGAAATTCTACCATTACCGCACCCGATTGATGATGAAGTATTTCCTTATTGTAAAAATCCAGACCTGTTTGACTTTCAAGAACGTCAAAAACCATGCGCTGCAAAGTACCGTCACCAATTCCGTGTACAATTTCGAGCCTTTTAAGATGATTTTTTCTGCAAAAACTGATGGTTTGAATTAATTTTTCTTTCTGAAGAAATAATCTTTCGAAACTATCGTAATCGTAAGGGTTTCTAACCAGATTTTCAAAATGCAAATCTAGAATTAGAGGATTTTTATCATGCTTTTTAGAAACTATTTTTTTCGGTTCTGCTTTTTTTATGATTTTAATATTTTCATACATTTCAGCATTTTTCGGCACCAATTTTTCTTTTGAATATTGATAAGTAAATCCATATTCATCCTTGAAGACCACGATATTTCCTTTCGTTGAAGTAATCACTCCACTTAAATCTTCATCTACCACCGAAACTTTATCACCTATTTTCATAATATTATAAACACTAATCTACACATATTTTTAGCACAAGTTTTCACAAATTTTTTAGTGTTATGAGTGAAAATTATTAGCGATATCTATGTTTCAAAATTAAACTTTTGGACCTAATTCTATTACTGCCAAATCTTTTATCTCTTCACCATCAATGACAAACTGCATCATCGTTCTCATTTTATGCCATCCCTGTTTTCCGCATGCTCCAGGATTTAGATGTAATAATTTATTTTTATCATCATACATCGCTTTCAAAATATGAGAATGCCCAGAAATAAATAATTTTGGAGCTTTTTCTGAAATCTCTTTCTTGGCTAAAGGAGTATATTTTCCGGGATAACCACCAATGTGAATCATTAAAACCTCAACTTTCTCACAAAAAAAACGATTCACCTCAGGAAATTCAGAACGGATTTTCGCATTATCAATGTTTCCCCAAACTCCTTTTAAAGGTTTTATTTTCTCGAGTTGCTCAATGATTTCAAAACTTCCAAAATCTCCGCAGTGCCAAATTTCATCAGCCTGTTTTGCATAATCTAAAATTCGGTCATCAATATAAGAATGGGAATCGGAGAGGAGGAGTATTTTGGTCATTTATCTTATTGTTCTTTCGGTAATATTTTGGTCGTATTTCTCTTTGAAAATTGCAAGACGGTCAGGATTCAATTCCCCATCATTGGTAAGTACTTTTTCTTTTAAAAGCCATTTTATAAGTTTTTCCATAGACTTTTTAGAATTCATGAAACTTGCAATTTTATAAAAATCATTAGATTCTACTTTTACTTTTTCGGTCAGAAAATTCAGTACATAATAATCATCGTCTTGATATCTTGCTGTTTCATTATCCATCTGCCTGTAAAGCAATATTTCATCGTCACTTTTTAAATTGTAAAATGAATATTCTACCATATTGATTTTTTCTGCTTTCAAAATTTGTTTTCCATCAAGCAAAACTTTATCATCTTTAATCTCGACTTCCTGAGTAAAGTAAAAATTAAAGCTTAATACTAATAATGAGAATAGTAATAATTTTTTTGTCATCATTTTAATGGTTATTTTTTGCAAATATAAAAATGCTAATTGTTATAATAAGTTTTTTATAGAAGCAATTTATTTTTATTAAAATTTAAGTATTGATGAAATGAGAAATTAATTATGCTGAATTGACTAAATTTGGGGAAAATTTTAAATAATGAAGCATAATTTTTCTTTATTCTTTCTTTTAGTTTCTTTCATCTCTTTTGCACAGGTTGAAGAGAAAAAATTAGACGAGCTTATTCAAAGTACATTAAAAACCTTCGACGTTCCGGGAATGTCTGTTGGAGTTATCAAAGACGGAAAAATGATTTACTCTAAAGGTTTTGGAGTACGTTCATTAACGACTAAGCAGCCAATGGATGATACAACTTTGGTGGGAATTGCCTCTAATTCTAAAGCTTTTACTTGTGTTGCTTTGGCAATTTTAGCAGATGAAGGAAAGGTGAACTGGGACGATAAAGTGTCAAAATATATTCCTGAATTTCAAATGTATGACCCGTACGTTTCTCAAAATGTTACCATCAAAGATTTGATTACGCACAGAGCCGGTTTAGGCTTAGGGCAAGGTGATTTAATGTTTTTTCCTGAAGGCGGAAATCTTACGGTGAATGATATTGTGCATAATGTAAGATATTTAAAGCCCGAAAATTCTTTCCGTACAACTTTAGACTATAATAATATCATGTTTATTGTTGCCGGAGAAGTAATTACCAGAATTTCAGGATTGAGCTGGGCAGATTTTATAGAACAAAGAATTATGAAACCTGTCGGGATGAATTCAAGTTTCGGAAGTTACAACAGAGCAAAAGCAGTTGCTAATAAAATTGATGCTCATGCTCCCGTTGATGGAAAAGCAATCGCAGTTCCTCACGATTGGAACGAAACAGGAAATGCTGCAGGTGGAATTATGAGTAACATTAAAGACATGACGACATGGGCAGAGTTTCTTTTAAATGGATTCACAACCAAAGAGGGCAAAAAATTAGTTTCAGATAAAAATATTCAGCAGCTTTGGAGTTTACAGATTCCGGATAGAGTTGCGATGAAAAACCCTTACGATACAAGTTTTTACGGTTATGGTTTAGGATGGTTTTTAAGTGATGTAAAAGGTCATAAACAAGTACAACATACCGGTGGATTAATTGGAACGGTAACACAATTTACTTTAATTCCGGATATGAAATTAGGAATTGTTGTGTTGACAAATCAACAATCTGGCGCAGCTTTCAATACGATTACTAATACCGTGAAAGATTCTTATTTAGGAATTGCCGACAGAAACTGGTTAAAAAATTACGGTGACAGAATGCAGAAAGTTGAAGCGGAATATAACAAACAAAAGAAAGAAGCTTTCGCAAAATCGGATGCATTTAAAAAAGAAAAAAACCTTCAGCCAAAAGCCGAACAATTTGTAGGGAAATATAATGACCAATGGTTTGGTGATGTTGAAGTTGCTCAGCAAGGAAACATTTACAGAATTTCTTGTAAAAACTCTCCAAGACTGAAAGGTGAATTACTTCCTTTTTCAAACAATACCTTTATTATCAAATGGGACGACAGAAGTTATGATGCAGACGCCTATCTTATTTTTAGTTATGATGAAAACGGAAAAGCAGAATCGGCAAAAATGAAAGCGATTTCTGATGTTACAGATTTTAGTTTTGATTTTGATGATTTAGATTTGAAAAGAAAATAATTGATTAAAGGATATGACAAAGAGGCTGTTTTCGCAGCCTCTTTGTTGTTTTTTATTGAAATCAAAATTATTTTTTTATAAACTTAGTGGTCATTTCTCCTGTTTTTAGAATATAATTTCCTGAAGAAAGCTGACTTACGTTGATGGAATTTCTTTCTAATACTCCTGAATTTATTACTCTACCCGTCATATCAAATATTTTGTATTCTTTTGACGGCGCATTGTAAATATTTAACTTTTCAGTCGCAGGATTAGGATAAACTTTCAAGCTTTTATTACCATTTGTATTTAGCTCTGAAACAGCTAAAGTAGCTAAATCGACTTTATATATTGCGCTGGCAAAGAAATCTGTAATATACAGGATGTTATTATGCATTAATAATCCTGAAGGATAACTCAATAAGCTAGAAGTTACTGCGTCAGACACTGTCGGGTTAGCGGTAGAAATACTTATTTTTGAAATTTTTGAAGCTCCAGCTTCAGCGATAAACAATTGTTTTCCATCTGATGCAAGACCTGAAGGATAACTTAATCCTTGAGCTACTACTACGTTTGCTGCAGAAGTGTTACTCATGTCAAATTTTACAACTCTGCCTACAAATCTTTCGGTAATGTATAGTTGATTGTCTATGACCTCAATTTCAAATGGGTTTTCTGCGTTGGTAACATCTATTAATTGTGGTGAAGCTTGGGTAACATCTATTTTGGCAACTTTGTTGGCTCCTTCAAGGGCGATGTACAAATCATTTCCGATAAACTCAAGACCAATAGGGCTGTCTACGTTTGATATTACGGTTTCAGGAGCAATACCAGTGTTTGAAAGGTCAATTTTAGAGATTTTATTACCTCCGAATTCTGAAATATAAAGTTTGTTATCTTTTATAGCTAATCCGTACGGTCTGTTTACGCCACTTACGACATCAACTGGTGGGGTATTGGGATTTGTAAGGTCAAATTTTACAACTTTATCCGAATAATAATAACCAACATACAAGTCATTACCATCAGTAATCATTGGGTTTGGAGTGGTTAAATTGTCCTGAAATACGCTTATTGAAGCTTGAGAATAAACTTTGCTTCCCAATAATAAGAAAGCAACCAATAAATAAATCTGTCTGTGCATAATAATACATTTTTAAATTACTTTTATTTAGAATAAATAAAATTTAAACAAAACTAATTGTTTTATTCACTATGAAAAAATGTGCATTCGGTTGCATTAAAACAAAAAGAAATAACAACATAAAAGTGCTGTTATTAATCAGTTTCTTGAAAAAATATTAGATAAAACTCAAATGGTTTTTGTTTCCATCCCTTTTTTTTTGGATAGAAAATGAATTGTATTAAAAATCTATTTTAAATTTTTAAAATCTGTTTCTGCTCTTACAAATTCACGATTAAGATTTTGCGTTTCAAAGAAATCTTTTAAATCAATCAAACGTTTTTGATTGTCATATTTCAGACTAGAATTCAATTTTTGTTGACAAAGAGAGCATGCTCTTGCAAAATGAGAGTCTGTCTCGGTAAGATTGTTGGTTCCATTCATTACACAATTTGCATTCAGGCAATGGCTTATTCCAAACATATGACCAATTTCGTGTGAACTTATTTTTAATAATCTTTCAAGACTTTTATTAAAATTTGATTCCGTTAAATTTCCATCATAAAATCGGAACATTGAGGTAACACCAACTCCTTTTTCATAGGAAGCAAGTCCAAACACATAGTTCCATTGAGGGCTGGGAAAAAGGTCTTTTTCTGTAATTCCCATTAAAACAATTGCATCTTTAGGCTTATTCTTTACTAAAATGCTGTCTAAAACATAAGTTGCTAAAATCTGTTCCTGGCTATTGTTTCTAATTCTTTTAGCCGATTTTGGAAAAATAGTATTTGATAAAATAGGCAGGATTTTAGTTTCCAACTGAAAGTATTTGGCTAAATATTGTTTTGTTAGCCCAATTTGTTTTTTCTGCAGGATATTAAATTCACCGATGGGCTGAAGATATATTGTGTTCTTTCCTGCTTTTGGTTTTATTTTTTTTACTCTTTCAAAGTCCTGAAATGTCTGATTATGCTCTTTGTTATTGTATCTCCATTCTTCTTGTGTAGGATTTTTTAATCCTTCGTCATTGAAGGCAATCTTTTCATAATAAGACAATTCTTTCTTTTGGCATGAGAAAAGAAAGATGAAAAAAGGTAAATAAATTAAATTTAAGGTTAAATTAAATTTTGCTGGGTTCATAAAAGAAGAGGAGTTTTTTATTAGCTCCGTCAAACTGTGACCAAGAATCACATTCAATTTGAAAACCAGCTACGCCACAAGTCGGGAAATGGAAAATATCCTCAGAAATAGAATTGGCAAAATTTGAGATGCCATTATTGTGTGAGAAAAACGCTACCGAATTTACCTCATCATTTAAATCATAAATCACAGACTCAAAATTACTTTCGGAAGGGTTGTAGAGTTTTTCGTTAGTTCCAAAATTTAGATTATAGGTTTGATTAAAAATTTTGCAGGTAGATAAAGCTCTTACTGCAGGGCTTGAAATAAGATAATCAATGCCGATATTATTGCTTTTTAAAAATTTAGACATTTTCAGAGCATCCAGCAAACCTTTGTCTGCCAATGGCCTGTCGAAGTCACTGGTTTCTTCTGGCCAGTCACTTTTTGCATGTCTTACGAGGATGAGTTGCTTCATTGTCTTGAGTTTGGATAAGATAAAATTAAACAAAAATTAACGTATAAAAAACATGATTTATAAAAAAAACTGTGTTGCGAATAAAATGAGTAAAATTTCTTAAATTTGCAGACTTATGGGACAAATTATTTCTATAGACTACGGAAAAGCGCGTTGTGGCGTTGCTGCAACCGATGATATGAAAATTATTGCCAGTGGTCTAGATACCGTGGAAACTCGTTTTTTGATAGATTTTTTAAAAAAATATGTTGTTGAAAACAGTGTTGAAGCAATGGTAGTAGGTCTTCCCATAGATTTGAAGGGAAATATTTCAGAAGTGGAAACTGATATTTTAAAGTTTATAGAAAATTTTAAAAAAGAATTTCCGCAGATTGAAGTTCATCGTTTAGATGAAAGGTTTACTTCAAAAATGGCTTCGTTTTTTATTTCTCAAAGTGGAAAAAGTAAAAAACAAAGACAACAAAAAGGATTAATAGATAAAGTAAGTGCAACCATCATATTGCAGAATTTTTTAGAACAAAGAACAAGATGATTTTACCAATTAGAGCTTTTGGAGATCCTGTATTGAGAAAAACAGGAAAAGAGATAGATGAAAATTATCCGGATTTGCAACAACTAATCGATAATATGTTTGAAACCATGTACGAAGCAAACGGTATTGGTTTGGCGGCGCCTCAGATTGGTTTAGATTTAAGACTTTTCATCGTAGATGTTACGCCTTTGGCAGAAGATGAGGATTACGAAGATATTGCTGAAGAGTTGAAAGACTTTAAAAAAGTTTTCATCAACGCCGAAATTCTCGAAGAATCTGGCGAAGAATGGAAGTTTAACGAAGGCTGTCTTTCTATTCCTGATGTGAGAGAAGATGTGAAAAGAAAGAGCACAATCTTAATCGAATATTATGACGAAAATTTTGTGAA